>CAZORV010000038.1:0-18274 GCA_964582215.1 uncultured Frigidibacter sp. | reverse complement strand
CCAGCCGATCGGCCCGATCGCGTACTTCGCGGCAGGCATCCGGCGGGACTGATCCGGAGCACCGGGTTCGCCTTGGCGAAGTTGGGCTGCCCAAGCAGGGTCTCCTACTCCGAGGTGTGGCGCCGCTGATTGGCACGTTCGAGGTCGCGCTGCGCACGGGACAGAACCGCGCGCGGATCCTCATGCGGCTCGCCGACCGCGATGCCGATCAGGACCCTGACAGGCCCCGACCGCCCCCCCAGGTTGACCAGTTTGGGGCGTCCGACGCGCGCGGCCAGGGCGGCCAGGTCCCAAGGACTCACGAATCCCAGGGCCACGGCGAAGTGGGCACCATCGAGACGAGCGACGAGGTCGCAATCGCGGACCTCCGCCCGCAGTCGGGCGCCAATCTGGGAGAACACCGAGATCCTGGCCTCGTGGCTCATGCCCGCCAGAAGGATCCGGTCCACCTCGCAGATGACCAGTCCGTACCCAGCGTCCGTGCCCGCGTACCCTGCAGCCGCCCAGCCGTGCAGGCGGGAGATGACGGTTCCACGCCCCGGCAGGCCCGTCACCCTGTCAATGAACTCCACATGCGCCAGCACGTCCACCAGGCGCTGCGCGGCCGTCCGATCGATGAACTCATGCAGGAGACTCGAGTCCCCGCCGACCGACTCGTCGAACGAGCGGATCCGATGCTCCAGCCATAGCTCGAACCCTGGGAGGCAGACGTGATGCACGTGGGCGCGGCCGGGAGGTTCGCCCGGCGAGGCCGCCACTGCAGCGGAAGGGCACGCGCCAACGTGGCCGGCCAGGTCGCTGCCCAGGACTCGATCGGCGTCCAGACGCAGCAGCACGCGGAACGCTGGGTTCGTCCCGGCGATCCGGCCATCGGCGCCGGTTACGGCCAAGCCGGTGGCCGACTCGTGGAACGACACGTCCAGGGCGCGCTCGCGCCGCCGCAGGCCCGACTCGGCTTCCTGCAGTGCCGAAACGTCCACGAACTGGGCGATGAGCCGCGACGCCCCGCCCGCTGAGTCCGGCACCTGCGACACCGACAGATCCACCCACAGGGCCCGGCCCTTTCCTGTCCACTGGGCTCGAATGGTGGTGCCCAGCTCCGCCTGTAGCGCAGGAATCTCCATGGGTTGGTGCCCGGGAAGCTTCAGCAGGTCGGACAGGAGGTGCCCAACGACGTCGCCACGAGAACACCCGAGCTGGTCGCACAAGGATCGATTCACCGAGAGAACGCGCCCTGTGGGCGTCGCAACCACCGTCGGGAACGGCGCCCTCTCGATGAGGAGCTGCGCCGACGCGAGCTCGAGGCGCGTCGCGTCCGCAGCCTGCCTCGTGGCAACGAGCTCATCGATGTCCTGAAGGGTCACCACCACGCCCGGAGGATCCGTCGGGGCCCCTCGCACGGGAGTCGGGTGAAACCTCGTCCACGTGTAGATGCCGCGCTTGGAACGCAACCGGATAGCAGCGTCGACATCACGCAGCTCGCGGGCGGAAGCGTGCTCATGCAGGGTTGCCACAGCTACGGCCTGGTCGTCGGGATGGGCCAAGTCGCTCAACCGCGTGCCCTGCAGCTCGTCGCTGCGCCACCCCAGGGTTCGGGTGACCGAAGGCGAGGCCCAGATCACGGTGAAGTCCTGATCGGTCACGATCATCACGTCATGGGCGTGCTCAAGCAGGAGGACCGAATACGAATCCTCCATGGCTGCTAGGCCCCGGACCGCGGGAGCTTGTGACCCCTCTCGTTGTACGGGCAGTTCGTGAGGGGCACGCAGGTCCACCACCGCCGCCCCCCACTCGTCGGTTATCCCGGCTGTCATCTCAACCTCCACAGGGTCATCGGGAGCGATCTCGCGTGCCTCGCGCAACCTTCCCGTGCGAACCTCGCCCCGGCGCGGCGCGCCAGCCACCCCAGTCGGCCCGCAGATGTGGCCTGTTCGTCGACTCCCGGCTCGACACGCTCACAGACGTGCTCGCGCCGCTCACGCGGCCCGCACGGGCAACAGCCGGTCCCCGCTCTGGCGCATTGCCCCACGTCAACCGCTTCTCGGTTCGGGTCTGGATGCCGTTGACCGCGGAGTTCAGCGGTCTGTTTGTTCTGCGGGTATCCCTCCAGAGGGGTCCGCGCGATCACCTGCTCGGTTCCCACTCGCGTCCATAGGTAGTGCCTGCGGGCCAGACTGCCGTCGAGCCGCCGTGCTGTGGCGGTGGCGTCGTTGTTCCCTGGCGATTCGGGCTGGACGTGGGCCTCGGCCGGCACCGCGATGGCAGCGGGAGTCGGTGTCGTGGTCGTGGCTGGTTCAGATGGGGCCAGGCAGTTCCCCGCCGCATCCCATGCGCTCACCCGGTAGGAGGAGGTAGGGTCCGATAGAAGGCCTAAGGCCGACCACGGGGTGCACCTGGCCTTGACGGTGCCTGCCGAATCGCCGTACTGCGTGATCCGGTCCCTCATGACCGCGGCGTCCCACGTGGCAGCTGACCAGGTCATCGACACTTCGATTGGGCTGGTGGGCGAGGCTGTGGCGCTGGCCACCGCAGCAGGTCCGGTGCGGCGAGTCGGTGTGAGGCGGGACGCAAGGGGGTTCATGACCGCTCGCTCCAGTCTGCGTCAGACCCTGTGGGCAGCGCTGGCGCGCGTCGGCCGCGCCAGATGACGAAGATGTTGAGGACCCCAATGAGGATGCCGAGCAGGACCAAGGCACCCCAGCCCGTGACCCCAGCACTGGTCGTCAACTCGTCGCTGGAATCCTGGGGTGCCACCGGAGGGGTCGCGCCCAGAGCCAGCGCCAGGGTGTGCAATGCCGTGGTCCCCTGCTCCTCGCTTGGCTCGACATGGGTGTTCTCGCTGAACTCGTTCCAACTGATCAGCCCCAGCGCGTCCGGGGACGAGCCCTGGGCTACCGCAAGCTCGCGGCGCAGCGTCTCCCCCCCGTTCCGGGGGACGGTGCTGCTGCCGCCGACTAGCCGCGCGTCGAATCCTGGCGCGAACGGCGCGATCCACAGGCCATGGTGTGCATGCACGGCCTGAGACATCGCCTGGAGCTTCTCGGCGTAGCCCGGCATGTCGGGCTTCACCGAGGACCAGTAATAGGCGTTGCCATCCACGCGGGACGCCACCCGCTCATAGTCTGCAACGCTCTTGGCGGAACTGAGCACGTGCACGCGATTGGCGACCGGCATGGTCGCACGTGCGATGTCGGCCTCGCTGAAGCGCTCCGTCCCTGTCCAGATCACCACCGGCTTGCCATCGAACACGCGGTAGGTGTGGTGCCGGGAGTACGTGTCAGCGAACCATGCCAGATCCTCGGCAACCTGCTGGATAGGCAGAGGCTCGCGCTTGAAGTCGAGACCCTGGTACACGATCCCGAGCTTGAACCCAGCTGCCGAGGCGACCTCGGTCAGTGCCTCCAGTCTCTTGTTCAACTGGGGGGTACGCTTCCACGAGACCAGGAACCCGTCGATCCCAGCTTCCTTTGCCATGCGAACGTGTTCGGCCATGATCACCGAGTCGTCGCTGGAGTATCGGCCCAGCAGGGGGTAGTCAACCTTCGCGCGCTTCCAGGATGTCGGGTTGAACCAGATGTAGTAGTAGGCAAGTACCGGGATCGGCTGCTCGGTTGCCTCGGACCGCAACTCGGTCGCGGGTGCCCCCAGCGCAGCGTGAGCGGGCGTCTCCATGGCATGACCTATGGGCATCGACCACACTGAGGGGCCCAGCGCCAGGGCGGTGCCGACCAGCATCGCCGAGACGCTCACCCCGAGGGAACGGGAGTCCCGGACGTGCTCTCCACCAGCCGGGGGTCCGGCCCTCCTCCGCACCGACCATGCCGAGATGCGCCTGCGTCGCCCAATCAAGATGAGGCTCACCGCGATGAGAAGGAGCATCGTGGCCACGAGCGCTATGTCCAACACGCTGATCACCATCAGGTCCACGTCCTGGTCCTTCGAGACCGACACCGGTCGCGAGAAGGAGATGCCCGGGCCGAACACGGTCATCTGGTACTCGCCGCGTGGCACCGCCGGAAGCGTGACGACTCCGTCGTCGCCGAGGGGGTAGCGCTGGCTGGTCCCGTCCGGCCCGGTGACCTCCACGCCCTCCCCAGCGGGCGTCCCGAACAGCAGATCCGTTGCCTGCACCTTGGCCTCGAAGAACAGCAGTTCGATCGTCCACTCCTGGTCCACGTCCGGGACGAACCGCTGCTGCGAGCGGTTGACGAGCTCCGCTCCGTTCAGCACCACGCTCTGCACCGTCCAGTAGATGTCCTTGGACATCAGCCCGAAGGAGGTCTGCTGGGTACGACTCGCGGCCAGCCAGCGTGGCTTGTCGATGTCGGGGCCCTCCAGGGTGACGACCTCGCCCGTGCTGCTCTTCAGCACGAGCCGGGTGAGCCGGTCGGGCAGGATGGCCAACCCGGTCCGGTCCACGAAACGCCACTTGATCAGCCGCTCGGTTCGCAGGCCCACCTCTATGACCTTGCCGTTGAACGCGTTGTGCAACTGGCCCCGCACCCGGTCCAGGACCGCCCTGCGCGTCTTGCTGACCCTGGTCTCCGGCGCGTTGAACCGCTCCTCGAGACCAGTGAAGCGGCGCACCGGTAGGCGGGCTACTCCGGCCTTGTCCGCCTCGGCGATGCGGCCGTCCGCGGAGACCCGCGCTCCCGGGATGACAGGCACTGTCTGAACCGTCAGCACCCCCGGATCCTCCGGGCCCACCGCAGAGGCGCGGGGCGCCTGCACCCCCAGCGCGAAGCAGGCGACTGCCGCCAGGCCGATCGCCCGCACCATCCCGGCACCCCGGGGCCTGCGGGTCACGAGGTTGCTCCGGGGAACACGGAGTCCGCCCGCGCCCTACGGCTCATCAGCCCGGCGATGCCCATCAGCCCCCCCACGGCGAGCAGCACCGCCGAGTAGGACGCGTACACCGGGGTCGCATCAGGGCGCGGCGACTGGACCACGTTGCGCTGCGTGGAGAGCACCACGGGCTTGCGCGGCGGGCTGTCGAAGTCGAATGCGTCCATGAACGTGGCCGCCTTGGCGTCGCGCGAGGCCAGAGGCTTCAAGTCCCAGTTCTCCTCGATGAACTTCAGTGCGGATGTGAAGTCCAGAGTCGTCGAGTCAACATAGCCGCGCCGGGCGTACGCCGACACGAGCAGGGCTGGAGCACGGAAGCCGTAGCCGTATGCGTCGACAGCGGGAGGCTTCACATGGTCGTACCAACCGCCCCAGTCGTCGTAGGACCAGAGGAACGCGCTGGTCTCCCAGGCCGATGAGCGCATCAGCGCCCCGACCAGGCCCCGAACCAGTCGCTGCCCCGCCCGGATGCTGCCGGGGGGGTGCTCACTGTTGCCCGAGGGCGCGATGTAGGCGACTGCAGGCAGCGATCCGTTGGCTGCGTCGTCGTAGAACTGGTCCAGGTCGACGATGTGCTTGTTCAGCTCGGGGTCATCGAGGTAGCGCGCGTAGGCCAACAAGGGCACCCACGTGACTTGGGCCGCCCGGTCACCGCTCTCCTGGGCCGAACGCGTCCGGAAGTTGATCGTCGGGTCGTAGTTCTGGACGTAGAACTTCCACGAGACCCCCGCCTTCTGGAGCCGGTCGAAGATCGTGGGGATGTCGCCCCACCCCTCACGGGGGATGCTCTCCGACTTCCCGGTGGCCCCCGGCTGGCCGGTCACCCGGTACATGTGGTTGCGGACGCTTCCCCCCTTTGCCGAGGTGAAGAACCTGTCGAACAGCACATACTCGTCGGCGACGTTCCAGTAGTAGGGCAGGTCCTTGTCGTCGTAGTAGCCCATGGCCAGAGACCCGTCGTGCCCCCGCCTCTCATTGGCAAGCACGAAGCCGTTCATCTTGCCGTCCGCGTACTGCTCCTGGAACGCATTCTCCGTGTGGTCAAGGTCCATGATGGCTCGGTCCCCTATCGCGAAGGGTGCGACACAGCCGAGTTCCTGCTTGCCCGGGTCCCTGGGCATGCAGGTCCCCGCTGGGATCCCGTCGACCCCGGGCCTGGTACCGAAGTAGTTGTCGAAGCTGTGGTTCTCCTGCATCAGGAAGACGAAGTGCTCGATCGGCGTCGCGGGATGCCTCTCGTGGCCGCTGGATGTGCTCGCGGACGCCGGTGCTGCCAGCGCGACGACCATCGCCAGCCCCCCGACGATCAGGCCGATGGATCGGGTGATGCGTCCCGCCGCGGCCCGCGTCACGAACGAACCTCGTAGACCACGATGACGGGGGTTGGCGTCGGTCTGCCCTCGGAGTCAGTCCCACCCACGTACTCGGTGTGCACGACGCGGCCGTGGTAGCGGCGGGCCAGCTCGAGGATCCGGTCGGAGAAGTGCGGCGATCGGGCGGCAGAGAAGTGGTCCCACACGATGTACTGGATCTCCCCGTCGCGCAACGTCTTGTCAGGGTTCACGATCGGTTCATACGAGGGGTTGCGGTGCAGGGGGTTGGGGCTGACGGACACCCCGAAGGCATCCCGGTGGCCGTAGTAGCGCACGATGTTCGCCATCGAGGGCCCGAGGGTCATCACGACAGAGCCCTCGGGGGTCCGCGTGTCGAGCCACCGTCCCAGCTCCCGCCCACCAGGGACGCCACCCGAGCCGGCCAGGAACGACTGCGATCCGCTCGACGTCACCGCCGACACCGACGGGACGGCCAGGGAAGCCGCCACCACGCTGACGAGAGCAACCGTCACGATGCGGCCCGCTGCCAGTCTGAGCGGCCACCGTGTGAACCACTGCGATACCCGCGACATCGGTGGGCCGACGGCGGCGCCGATGCCGATGGCCCCCCTGGCAGCGAGCAACGCAGCCGCCGGTGCTGCCGGCAGCAGGTACTGGAAGCCCTTCACCGGCCACACGGTGAACACCAGGGCCGGTACGAGCACCCAGGAACCCAGCAGCACCTCGCGCCAGCCGTTGGACCGTCGCAGCACGATCAGGCCGCCGGCCGCCACCGCAAGGAGGATCAGTCCCATGGATCCCGGCACGACGGCTCCATAGAACCACCACTCATGATTCGGGCGCCGCATCAGCTGGTACACCAGGTACGACTTGCCGGTGCTCGCGTTCCCCGCCAGCGACATGGACAAGGGGTGGATGTAGAAGACGAGGAACATCATGGGAACGGCGATCACAGCGCCGCGCACCTGGCCTCTGACGGACGGCGTCAGGGCGAGAAACGCGTACACCGCCCCTGCCATCACGATGCTCGACTCCTTGCCCAGCATCGTCAGGCCGAGCATCGCACCGGCAGACGCGAACCACCAGAGGCTGTGAGACTGGGCATAGCGCACAACGCAGTAGAGCGTCAAAGTGGACAGAAGCACCATCGGCCCATCCAGCAGCACCTGACGGGTCACGACGACGTGGTAGGGCATGAGGGCGAGGAACAACCCAGCGACCAGGCCGATGATGTGGGAGTACATCCGCCGGCCGATCGCGTAGGCCACGCCGACCGTGAGCACGCCCAGCATGGCGACCACCACGCGACCGGCCGTGTCGTGCTCCCCCTCGCGGAAGACGATCGACAGGAGCGACTGGGTGAGCATCGGGTGGGCACGGAACACCGGGAAGTTGTCCACATACAGCGGGTTGCCGGCCAGGGATGCTGCCTGGCCGGCGTAGACAGCCTCATCGCTGTTGAACCCGAGGGCCCCGATGTCCACCAGCCGGATGGCGGCCGCCGCGCCGAGCACAGCCGCGACCGATGCCACTTTGACCAACGCAGCGCCGAGTCGAGACACCTCTTCGGAGCGACCGACCTCCATATGGAGGGGCCCCGCGTCGAGTGCCACGTCCCTACTCACCTGGTGCTCCCCGACCGGCCGAACTCACCGAAGGACGATCGTGTGCCCAGCGACGGCGTGGGGCGCGGGCCTGGCTTCATCGCCGGGGTCCCCCGACGGCGTGGGCAGCAGAGCGGGGATCTCATCGGCCCAGCTGAAGCTGTTCGACGCCATCCGCCGAACCCGGATCGAAGCCAGGGCCCGCTGCAGGATCCGAGACTCATGGGCGCGCAGCTGCTCATATGCCTCGCCCCCGATCACCAACGCCGGCGCGAAGTAGCGGAAGGGAGGGAAGCCGTAGGCGTCGTCGGTGTTCTCGAGGAGCTCATCGAGCGCGCAATCGGTGCTGACATCGCTCAGCTCCGGGTCCCCTCGCTCAATGATGAACAGCTCCTGCACGCGGACCGACTCGGTCAGCTCGCAGCGCACAAGGCGATCCACCGGGTACTTCGGCGGGGGCACCAGCATCTGCACCAGCGAGTTGGCGGTCATGATGGGAAGGTTGTGGTTGCCGATCCCCAAACCGACAGAACGCCCGCCCTTGGAGTGGATCCGGCTCTTGACATTCAGCACCCCCCACTCCAGTGCCCGCATGTCCCCCGGATCGACGGCGCGAAGTGTGTGCGAGCTGATCGTCAGCGGCTTGGGATAGCACAGCGCCGTCGCGTGCTCGTCGAGAATCGTCATGTCGTCGGAGAGGAAGCGACCGCCCTTCTCCCGAAGCATCCGAAGGACCGTTCCGGTCTTGCCGGTGTCGGTCTTGGCAGAGAGCATCACACCGATCCCGTCCATCTCCAGACACGCCGAGTGCAGCAGCATCCGCCCCCGCGAGACGAACACGAACCGCAGCAGCGCCTCCACCACGTTCGTGTAGAGGACGTGGGGCGACAATGCCAGCAACGGGCTGACGGTCACCTTGATGCGATCGCCCATGTCGAGGGCGAAGTTGGCGCCGAGAGCGCCGAAGTGCTCCTCGTACCGGAAGGCGGCGGGAGTCGAGAACTGCGTGATCAGAGTCCGCGTGCGGGGCTTGCGCAGCCCTACCGATCCCCTCCGGATCTCGATGTCGACGTCGCCGCCGAGGACCGACACCCGGAAGTGCTCCAACTCGGGCAGCTTGACATCCGAGATGATCGACACCGCGCCACCGACAAGGTAGCGGTACCGGGCGTACCCCGTTCCGGCCCGCGGTCGGGCAGCCGTGCGAACATTGGCAGGCGG
Organism: uncultured Frigidibacter sp.; assembly: GCA_964582215.1. Lineage (GTDB taxonomy): Bacteria > Pseudomonadota > Alphaproteobacteria > Rhodobacterales > Rhodobacteraceae > TMP-24. The sequence continues at coordinate 9,270 of CAZORV010000038.1, read as the reverse complement.
GACGGGGTTGTCGTCCTTGACGATCGACACGGTACGGGGCGCCGGGATCCCGACTCCGGTGGCGTTCCGCTTGGCTGTGATCAGTTCTGTGACGGTCATCGAGGGGACTCCATCTTGTAGATCCAGCGGTCGCTGGTGACGAATCGGGCCAGGAAGGTGAGGACGAGCGTGATGAGGTTGGCGGAGAGGTAGTGCATCCCGAGGCCGCTCACAAGGAGCGCAAGAAGGGGGATGCGCGCCAGGAGCAGAACGTTGCTGGCAGCGGAGAAGATGACGTAGCGATGGAGCGTGCCCAACTGCTTGCGACCCCTGTACACCACCTGGTCGGTGAGCAGGAAGTTCCAGCTGGTCGAGACCTGAGTGGCGATCACCGCCGCTGCGACGTAGTTCAGCGCGAGGGTCGCAGCGTCGGCGAACAGGTACATCGCCAACGAGTTCACGACGATTCCCGTGGCACCGACCGCCCCGAATGCGATCATCCGTCCGCCGCGGTCGCGCAGCGCGGCCGCCCTGCCCGGGCGGACGTGCGGATGTCCCGTCGTGGGCGACTGTTCTGCCGACCCTGTGCTCCGCGACGGGGGGGAGCCGCCGTCGGGATCAAGAACCGTTGAGTCCGGGAACATAAGCAGGAGCTGGGAGAGGACATCCGGCCCAGAGCTGAGCTCCGAGAGCTCTAGCCGGTCACGCCGCACGGCGAAAGCGCCGCCGGCAGCCTCACCCGCTCGGCCTGTGCAGCGGGGGACGACGACGAGGTTCACGCCCGGACGATCACCATCTGAGATGAGCCGGGCCCAGCTGTCGGATGGCAAGCACGCCGCGTCACCATTGAGGACGACAACCCAGTCGGCCCGCGCGGCGGCCAAGCCGTGGAGGATGCGCGCATCGTTGCCGCGCGAGGCTCCGCTGATACTGCGCACGCTGACGCCCGCACCCGGCAGGCCCCCATAGTGGCCAGCCACCTCCGATGAGCTGCCATCGCCGCACTCGACGACAACGACCTCGCACGTCCGCTGCCCCGCGAACTCCCGGAGCACGTCGACAACCTGCGCAATCCCCTGCGAATTGTTGCGATCCGCTACAATAACGCTCACTTGAGGCCGAACTGGACGATTCGACCTGTTGCCCGTACTCAGCCGAACTTGTGAGCGAGCATTGTAAAAGGGCGTCGGCTTACCCGCCGACGCCACATCGGCTTCAAACACGTGTTCACCCCTCGGCCCACAAACGTCGGAGCCGCGAACAGCGCACCCCACCGTTCCCTGTCGCCCAACCCGGGCAGGTGACCGACGAAACCGGATGCGCCGAGCCCAGAGATGGACGAATGGATTCCTGCCCCGAGCGTCGTGTCAGTGCCGCACGGGGAGATTATTCCTGGAACCCATCGAACGCGCCCCCAGATTCGCGCTACCCCACGACGGTGCCCCATTTGTCTCAGGAACCCCTACCAGCAATTGGCTGGCGATTCGGCCCTGGGGGGCCGTGTCTCGGGGACCGTTCACTCTTTGTGAGGGGAGTATTAGCACGCATGCCTGATGCCGGTCAAGCGTTGGCTACCCTTACGCAACCACCGAGACACCCCTGACCGAAATGTCGCCGATGCGTCGCGGGCTGCTTGACTGTCGGTGATCATTTGATAGCATTGCGGTACGAGGACCTCGTTCACCCCTTGGCCCTCACGGAACCCCTCGGTTACCCCACCGGGGGGTTCCTCCATGCAGGCCAGGGCTGGCCCCCCATGCGTGCGCGGGGGGCCAGCCCTGGCCTGCGATCCTCAATGGCAGGCGGCCGAGCCCGCGTCGGTGAAGGCCTTGCCCGCCTCCGGCAGGAACTGCCAGTCGTAGCTGTTCGCGTGCAGTGCCATTCGGAGGACGCCATACGTGTCGACGTTGGTGATCTCGGAGTTGGGCTGCACCGCAGTGAGGCCATAGTGGTTCTTGCCCCCCATCCCGACGACGAACTGCCGAATCCCGTCAGGGGACGCAACCCCCGCCGACGTCTGCGGTGCGAATCGCTCGTAGTTGTGGTCATGGCCGGACAGGACGACCTCGGCACCGGCTGCGGCCAGCGCATCCCAGAGCGGGGTGACGCCGGTGTTGTTGCCGTGCTGACCTGACGAGAACCTCGGGTGGTGGAAGTAGGCCATCGTGCAGGTCGACGGGTGCGCCGCCAGATCGGCCTTGAGCCAGGTCAGTTGAGGGGAGCCGGCGCTGCACCCGCCGACCTGTGAGCAATTGCTGTTGAGCGCGACGATGTGCCAGGACCCGAGGTCGTAGCTGTAGTAGCCCTTGCTCCGGTCCCCCGCGGCGGCGCCGAAGTAGTCGAAGTAGCCTGCCGCATTAGCCGTGAGGTACTCATGGTTGCCCGGGACGGGTTTGGTGACAGCCCTGAGCCGCCCCCAACTGAGGTCGTAGGACGCCATGTACTTGTCGAGCGTGTTGTCCTCGTACTGCAGGTCCCCCACTGCGAGGACTGCGTCCAGCCCCGCGATGCCCAGGGCGAGGTCGGAGGTTGCCTTCTGCCGGCACTGCGTGGCGGTGCCCAGCCCGCCGTTGAAGCTCCCCGACGTCGGGTCGCAGGAGATGTCGCCGACCGCAGCGATGACCGGATCCGCTCCGGAGCTCTGGCTCGGCAATGGTGACGGTGAGGTCGAGGTGGCAGTCGGCGAGGGTGAGCCGCTCGTCGCCGTGGGCGATGCCGAGGTGGGGGTCGGGGTTGGCCCCGGGGCGAGGCGGGCATGCAGGATGTCGAGGTAGGTACCCCTCCCCGATGCACTTCCCCACTCCGCGGCCGACTCCACGGACGTACCCTCGCCCCACTCGTTGAAGGTAGTCACCAGCTGGAACTTCGCCGCAGACGCCGCCATGGCCGCGACATCCGACTCGAAGCGGACCGGGTCACGCGTCAGGCGAGCGGCCGAGTCGGTCCGTAGCCAGAAGCCGGGGGAGACTGAGAATGAGTATGGGCTCTGGTCCGACCTGGCCGATGCTGGTCCGTACTGATGCCATCCCTGCGGCTGGTTCGCGCACTGGGCGTAGCCCGGGAACACCTTGAGCACCACGTAGGCTCCGACGGTGTTCCCGGCGCCCCAGCGGGCAGCCATGTCGCAGCCGTCGGCTGCGTCCGCGTACACGAAGACAACCGGCTTGCCGTCGATCCGCAAGTAGCTCGGATCGGTGCCGAAGATCGTCGCGATGTGGGCAAGGTCATTGGCGATCTGAGCCGACGACGGGTCGCCCAAGGACTCGGGCTCGTAGTAGATCGACCACCGGAAGGGGGTACCGGCGGCGGACGAGAGCAGCAGCGGGATCCGCGCATCCTCCTTGCTCCCCTGACCCCACCAGCTCGCGATGCCGGCATCCATACCGGCGTAGAGCAGGTCGTCGATCTGGGCGGAGATCACCGACGCGGACCGACCGTCGTAGTAGCCACGTGTGGGCGTGTACCGGGTGAACGGGGAGATACCCGACTGGTTCCATGCCTCCGGGAACCAGGGGTAGTAGAAGGCGGCACGGATCGGGAACGTCGGCTGGACGTCAGCCGGCCGGGCGCTCGATGTCCCGGTCGGTGACGGAGTCACCGTGGGCGAGGAGGTCGGCGTCGCGGCGGTGGGCGTCGGCGAGGGCGACACCGGCGTGGGCGACGGCGAGCCGACCGGCGCAGTCTCGATCACCAGCTTCGGTGCAGTCGCGGAGCCTGCCTCCTTGGCTGCCAGGCCCACCTGCCGGCTGCCGGGCGTCGTGACGCGCAGGTCGAGCTCAAGCCCGGGGGTCACGGCGCCGGTCACGTCGACGGTCGCCCACGTTCCCTTCGTCGCCGCGGCTGCGTCGCCCAGGGGTGCGCCAGCCGCGGGGGCCGTGCTCCAGGTCACGTTGGGCTCGCCCCAGCCTCCCGCCGTCTGTGCGACGGCGATCCCGGACGGGCTGGGTCCCGTCACGTAGACGCGCAGCACGGCGCGTGTCACCGGGTCGGGCGAGGCCGGCACGGCGAACCTGAGCAGGACGGCGCGGGTCGGGCTCGCATCTGCGTACAGCGTGCTTCGGGACCCGAAGTTGGCCGTGGGCTTGGTGCTGTCGAGGTAGGTGTCGGCGACAGCGTCCAGGGTTGTGGTCGCCGTGGCCGCGCTGACGCGCGCTGGGACCTGGGCAAGGGTGACGCCGAGCGCGAGCACCGAGGCGGCGAGAAGGGCCGGCACGCGAAGAGTGCGTGACGGGTCGGTCACATGAATGGCGGACATGACTTCAGGATCGGTCGCTGAAAGTGACCCCTTGATCACGATCAGGTTATGCTTGTCCTATGGCATACCTGCGGAACGACGAAGCCTGACGTTCGGAACCAGGCCTCATGGGCGCCCTGAGACGTGGGACTGCCCGGCATCGCACCGCATCGCGCACCTACCATCAGTACCATCCGGCCACGCCACGTGGCCTCCGGTGAGAGCGCAGGTGGTCGTGTGACGATGAGGAAGCCCCTCAAGGGCAAAGTGGCCCTGGTGATGGGCGTGGCCAGCGAGGAGTCGATCGCCTGGGCGATAGCCCAGGAGCTGACCCACCAGGGCGCCCATGTCATCCTCGGCTACCAGTTCCGGTTCCACAGCCGGATCATGCAGCTGGCCCCTAGGCTGCCGCACCTGCTGGCCTACGACCGCTGCGACGTGCTCAAGGACGACGAGGTCAAGGCCTTCTTCGGCAAGATCAGCGTGCCGATCGACATCGTGGTGCACGCCATCGCCTTCGCCCCCGCGCGCGCCTTCGAGCACCGTGTTGTGCAGACCAAGGACGACGACTTCACGACTGCGATGCTCACCAGCGCCCACTCCCTGGCCAAGCTCATGAACGCCGCCCGCAAGCACATGCCCAACGGCGGCTCGGTGATCGCGCTGAGTTACCTGGGCGGCGTCCGCGTCGCCGCCAACTACAAGGTGATGGGCGTCGCCAAGGCCGCCCTCGAGGCCTACGTGCGAGAACTGGCCGCCGACCTGGGCCCTCAGGGCGTCCGCGTCAACGCCATCTCAGCCGGCCCGATCCGGACCCTGGCGGCCAGCGGCATCCCCGATATGGAGCGGCTGCTGGAATACAACCGCGCCGTGTCCCCGATGCGCGCCAACGTGACCCAGGCCGACGTCGGCCACACGGCCGCCTTCCTGGCCTCAGACGGCGCCCGGATGATCACCGGCCAGACAATCTACGTGGACGGCGGCTACTCCATCATCGGGGTTCCCTCCTGATCAGCCAGTGCCCACGGATCCGCCGCGGCGTTTCGGCACGATCCGTCCGATACGTCCGCCCGACTCAGCGGTTGGCCCTTGACCAGCCGTTCCCGGCGTGGTACCCGTAAGCCCTGACTTAACGTGAGGGGACCCTACGTATCCGACGATCCGGGGGCGGTTCGGAGATCCTCGCACGTGATCGTCGGGAATGTCGTGGTCCATCCAGGCCGCGACGCAACGGCGCGGGGGCCTTCTTGGGGTACCTGTCGAAGGCGGCAGGTAGGAGTGCCTCGCGTTCCATACGTGCCCTCCGGGTCGCGGCCCCCCCTGGGCGCCACGGCCAGTTCCCGCGTCGGAGGGTGGCCGCAGCCGCGCGGCACAGAAGGCCATGACGGGAGGTGGCCCGACAAGGGGTGAGCACGTGATCACGTTCAGCGCATCGACCGGGGGCCGTCCACCCTCAGGTACCCGGGGGAGGCGACGGGGGCTGGTCCTGCTCCTCGCCTCGGCCCTCCTCGCCCTGTTCGCCGGGGCGGTTCCCGCACAGGCCGCCGGCCCGACCTGCGTGACGAGGTCCCCCACCGGGGCCTACACAGTCAAGGTGTGCCTGACGGTCGGCAGCGGGTCGACGATGACCGGCAACGTCGGCGTCTCGTCGACGGTGACGATCACTCCCACGAACTCCGCCTGGGGCATCCGCAAGCTGGAGTTCTACCTCGACAACGCCTACGTGATCACCGACTTCGAGTCGCCCTACTCCTTCACCCTGCCGACCGCCTCGTTCCTCGACGGCGCCCACACGATGCGGGCCGACGTGCTGTTGCGCGACGGCAACACCGTGAGCTCGTCGGGCGTCACGACGACCTTCGCGAATGGGACGACCTCGATCCCGCCGCCGAGCACCGGCTTCACCCCGACCTCCGGCCGGCCCGCGGCGCCCGGCGAGCCCTTCGTCGTCGCGGCCACGGGCGACGGCGCCTCGGGGCAGAAGGCGAGCGACGACGTCGTGGACCTGATCTCCTCGTGGAACCCCAACCTGTTCCTTTACACCGGTGACGTCTACGAGAAGGGGACCGAGACCGAGTTCCTCAACTGGTACGGGCCCTCCGGGACCCGCTACGGCACGTTCAAGTCGATCACCAACCCGATCGTCGGCAACCACGAGTACGAGAACGGCGGGGCACCGGGCTACTTCAACTACTGGTCCGGGGTGCCCGACTACTACAGCTTCGATGCCGGCGGATGGCACTTCATCGGGCTGAACAGCAACTCCCAGCTCAACGGCTTCGACCCAGGGACCGCCCAGTACGAGTGGCTCAAGAGCGACCTGAAGAACCACCAGACCGCCTGCACGATGGCGTACTTCCACCACCCGGTGCTCAGCGTCGGGCCCCAGGGGGACACCACCGCGATGAACAACATCTGGAAGCTGCTGGCCACCAACGGCGTCGATGTCGTGCTGACCGGTCACGAGCATCAGTACCAGCGCTGGCACCCCCTCGACGGCAACTTCAACCGGGTCACCACCGGCGGGACTGTGGAGATGGTCGCGGGCGGCGGGGGCCACGGTATCCAGTCCACCGTCAGGACCGACTCACGCGTGGCGGCGCTCGCGGACACGACCACGGACGGGTTCGGGGCACTGCGCATGGAGCTGTCCAACGGCTCCATGCAGTACTCGTACGTCAACCCCGGCGGGGCCGTGCGGGACTCCGGGATCATCACCTGCAGCGGGCTGCCCCCGGACACCGAACCCCCGAGCGTCCCCGGTGACGTCACCGCCACGACATCGGGCAGCCCCGACGTGACCGTCGCGTGGACTGGCTCGACTGACAACCAGGGGGTCGCGTCCTACGACGTCCGGCGCGGGACCCAGATCGTGCACACGCTGCCAGCCACCCAGACCGCCTGGCTGGACACCACGACGGCACCGCTCACGTCGTACGACTACTCCGTTCGCGCGACCGATGCGACAGGCAACCACTCGGACTGGTCGGCGTCCGCACACGTGGACACCCCCGACGTCCCGACGTCATTCACCTGGCAGGTCAGTGAGGACGCTTACGTCGACGGCGCCAACCCGTCATCGAAGCTCGGCACGCGGCCCGACCTCAGGATTGACGCCTCGCCCGACCAGCGCACCTACCTGAAGTTCCAGGTCACGGGCGTGGGTACCCGGGCGCCGGTCACCCAGACGCTGCGCATCCACGCAGCGAGCAGCCTCAACGCCGGATTCGATGTCAGGACCGTCGCCGACACCAGCTGGTCGGAGTCGACGGTCACGTACAACACGGCCCCACCCGTGGGCGCGCTGCTGGCGACCTCCGGGCCGGTCACGAGCGGCAGCTGGGTCGAAGTGCCCGTGACCGGCCTGATTTCCGGCGACGGCACGTACACGCTGGCCCTCACCCCCCGTTCGTCGACAGCCCTCAAGCTGGACGCCCGAGAGAGCGGAACGCCCGCCGAGCTGCTCGCCGACACCACCGGATCGAGCAGCAACGCTGCCCCGGTCGCCTCCGACCTCTCGGTCACCACCGACGAGGACACCGTGGCCACGTGGACCCCCGCCGTCTTCGACGCCGATGGCGACCCGCTCAGCTGTGCGATCACCACGCCACCGGCCCATGGCAACGCGACGGCGGCGAACGGCTGCTCGACCGGCTCGTACACCCCCGACGCCAACACGAACGGCTCGGACTCGTTCACATACCAGGTCACCGACGGCACCGCGACGGCCTCCGCGACCGTGACCGTGACGGTCAACCCGGTGAACGACCCACCTGTTGCGGGAGACGTCACGGGCAGTACGTGGGCGGGCTCGACCACGGAGGTGACCCTGACGGCCACCGACGTCGACGGCGACTGCCCCCTTGCGTTCGAGGCCAGCCCGCCGGCCCACGGCACGCTGTCCTCGGTGGGGACGGTGACCTGTTCCGGGGGCACAGCCAGCGCGCCCGTGATGTACACGGCTGCGGCCGGCTGGACAGGGACGGACACGTTCTCGTACGTCGCCCGGGATGGCGGCGGCCTGCAGGGGCAGGCCCAGGGCGCCGTCACGGTGACGGAAGCCCCGGCGTCGTTCACCGCGGCGGCGGGCGCGGACGCGTACGTGAGCGACTCGGCGCCGACGGGCAACTACGGCAGCAGCACCTCCTTGCGGCTGGACGGGGCAGCACCGGTCCAGCGAAGCTACATCGCGTTCCCTGTCGTCGGGTTGGGCAGCGCGCCACCGACCGGCTTGGTACTGCGGGTGCATGCGGCGACCAACCTGTCGGCGGGCTTCGAGGTGCATGCCTCGTCAGCGGCGTGGCAGGAGGCGACGGTGACGTGGAACAACGCACCGAGTCCCGGAGCCCTCCTCGCAGTCTCGGGACCGGTGGCGTCGGGCAGCTGGGTCAGCGTCGCGCTGCCCACCGACCTGCTGTCCTCCGGTGACGGGACCGTCGACGTCACGCTGACGCCGCTGTCGGCCACCGCGCTACGGCTGGACTCCCGGGAGTCGGCCAGTCCCCCCGAACTCGTGGTGAACCGGTGACAGCGCGGACGGCCCGGTAACGGCTGATGCGCCCGCCCCGGCCCAGCCGGGGCGGGCGCATCAGTCACGGAACCCACCGGGCGTCAACTGCCGAACCACTCCTGGACCCGTTCGGCGATGGCCCGCTCGAACTGGTCGTCGTCATGGCGGGCACGCAGCCACTCCACGAAGTCGCCGCCGGCGGCCTGGTCCAGCTCCCGCCGGCAGGCGGCCGTGTCGGTGACGGCCCGCACCAGCATCTCCTCGGCCTCGGTGGCGGTCCGGTAGAAGAACGGGTACCCGGACGGGACCAGGGCGCGAGCCCACGGCCGGTCCGGGAAGATCCCGACCGCGCCCGCGACGAGCGCCTCGACATAGGACAGGCCGTACGACTCCTCCCGGGCGGTGGCCAGGAAGGCCGTGGTGCGGGCCAGCGCGTGCCAGTAGTCCTCACGGGTGGCGGTCAGCGGACCGACCCAGGCCCAGTCCTTGCGCGACAGCCGCATGGCGCGGTCGCTGATCAGGTGCGACTCGACCAGGCGGGCCTCCA
>CAZORV010000037.1:0-18398 GCA_964582215.1 uncultured Frigidibacter sp. | reverse complement strand
GCCGACGAGATCACCACCACCCCGGCCGCGCCGAGATTGTCGGCACTCTGCCCGGTGAAGAACCGGGCGCCGAGGCTGACAAGCCGGTCGGTGATCTTCGAGGCCCGCGCGTCCGAGCCCTGCACCTGATAGCCAAGCGTCATCAGCACCTCGGCGATGCCGGACATGCCGATGCCGCCGATGCCGACAAAATGGATCGGCCCGAGTTCGTGGGGCAGTTTGGTGGCGGCGTTCATGGGCGCGGGCTTTCGGCGGCTGGATGGCGGGCTAGGGCCTCGACCAGAGCGGCAAGGCGGGTGGCGGCGTCGGGTATCGCCTGACCAAGGGCGGCGGCGGCCATGGCGCTGGCCTTAGCCGGGTCGGTCAGGATCGCGGCGATCTGGCCTGCAAGCGTCGCACTGTCAAGATGCTGTTCGGCGATCACCACCGCCGCCCCTGCCCCGGCCAGTCCGCGGGCATTCGCCGTCTGATGGTCGGCGGCGGCGGCGGCAAAGGGGATCAGGATCGACGGGCGGCCGATCGTGGCGATATCGGTGACCGACGAGGCCCCGGCGCGCGAGATGACCAGCTGCGCCTCGGTCAGGCGGCGGGCGATGTCGGTGAAGAAGGGCGCAACCTCGGCCGGGATGCCGGCGGCCTCATAGTCGGCGGCGGCGCGGGCGCTGTCCTCGCCCCGGGCCTGATGGGCGACGCGGAGGTTGTGGCGGAGCGCCTCTGGCAGGCTGGCGAGGGCGGCGGGCACCTGATCGGACAGGATGCGCGCGCCCTGGCTGCCACCGATGACCAGAAGGCTCATCGGATAGTCGCCGGGCGGGATATAGGCGGCACCGGCGCGTTCCAGAACCGCGGTGCGGACCGGGTTGCCGGTGTGCTGGCCGGTGACGCCCCGGGGCAGTGCCGTCGGCCAGCTGCCGCAGGCGACGGCGTTCACGCGGGCGGCAAACAGCCGGTTGACCCGGCCGAGAACGCCATTCTGTTCGTGGATCATCCGGGGCAGGCGCAGCAGCACCGCCGCGCCGAGTGCCGGGATCGAAGGGTAGCCGCCAAAGCCGACGACGACCGCGGGCGGGTCGGCGCGCATCTGGCGGCGCGCGGCGCCGATGCCCGACAGGATGCGCAACGGGGTGGCGAGTTTCGCGGCAATCCCGCCCCGGGCAAAGGTGGCCGAGGCAACCTCGGTGACCGTCACGGCCGGGGGGAAGCCGCCGGTATAGCGGGCGCCCCGCGCATCGGTCGACAGGGTGACGCGCCAGCCGCGCGCCAGCATCTCTTCGGCCAGGGCCTGGGCCGGGAACATATGGCCGCCCGTCCCCCCCGCCGCGATCAGCAGAAGCGGCCGGGCCCCTGCCCCGCCCGCCATCAGCGGCCCCGTTTCAGCAGGATGTCACCGATCCCGCCCTGCGGACGGCGGCGGGTCAGCGCCAGCAGCATGCCGACCGCGATCCCCGAGGCGATGACCGACGACCCGCCATAGCTGACGAAGGGCAGCGTCATGCCCTTGGCCGGCAAAAGCCGCACCGCGACACCCATGTTGATCAGCGCCTGCACCCCGAAGGCGCAGGCAAGGCCGGTCCCGGCAAGCCGGGTGAACGGGTCGCGTTCCCGCATCAGCCGCAGAAGCGAGCGGACGGTGATCGCCATGTAAAGGCCGATGATCAGGATGACGAGGATCAGGCCGAATTCCTCGGCGGCGACGGCGATGATGAAGTCGGTATGGGCATCGGGCAGCGTCCATTTCACCGTGCCTTCGCCAATGCCGACGCCGAAAAAGCCGCCCTCCTGGATCGCGTTCGTCGCATAGCCGATCTGGGTGCGGGGATCGATGTCGGTGGAAAGGAAGCCATTGATCCGGCGGGCAAAATGCTCGGACGCGGAATAGGCCGCGATGCCGCCGCCGACGGTCAGCCCACCCAGGACCAGCAACAGCAGGATCGGCGCGCCGGCGACGAAATACATGACGCCCCAGGCGAAAAGGACAAGGCAGGCCTGGCCGAAGTCGGGCTGCATGGCCAGCAGAAGGACCACGGCAAGGGCGATCAGGAACGAATAGAGCCGCCCGGGCGGGCCGCCCAGATCCTGCGCGGCGGCCATCAGCCAGGCGCAGATCACGACGAAACCGGGCTTCAGGAACTCGGACGGCTGGAACGAGGCGAAGCCCAGCGAATACCAGCGGATGGCGCCCTTGCCGAAGTCGGTGCCGAGGAACGGCAGCAACAGAAGGGCTAGAAAGGACACAGCAAAACCCAGAACCCCGAGACGGCGCACCATCCCGACCGGCATCATCGAAAAGCCGACCATGGCGGCCAGCGCCATGGCGCCGAAAAAGGCCTGACGGGTGACGTAGTAATAGGGCGGCAGGTCGTTCTTTTCGGCAAGCGGTACCGAGGCGGCGAGGCCGAGCAGCAACCCGACGGCGAAGAGCGCGAAGATCAGCCCCAGCGTCACCCGGTCAACAGTCCGCCACCAGCGCGGAAGCACCGGATCGCCCGCGCGCGACGGCGCGGTGCCAAACACCATTTCAGTCATGATCTACCGCTCGCACTGCCTGACCGCCCGTTCGCCGGGTCTCGGGCGCAAAGCTAGCCCGAAACCCGGCGCGTGGAAAGGGGGAAGCGCGGCCCCTGCGGATTTCGGCCGGATGGTTGTGGCGGGATGGTGGTGGTGGGGCGGCACAGGGCCGATCGCGGTTGCACCCTCGCCTGGCGGGGGTCCGGGCGCGGCCGGGGCGACTTGCATCTGACGTCATCCGTGGCATGCGCCCGGTCGGACGTGGCGTGAGGCCGCTCGGGATGGCATCCCCGAACCTGGGCCCACCGTTTGCGTTCCGGTCAGGCGCCCATCTCAGGCGGCCCTACGCGACCGACGACCGCACGACCATCGGGCAGTCGAATTTCTGGCGCATGTGGCTGGGGCTTGCCGCCGGGTTTGCGATGATCGCTGCCAACTGCTCGACCGCGTGCCGCGCCATATCGGCATGCGGCAATTCCATCGTGGTCAGCGGCGGCAGCATGTCGGCACTGAAATCCTCGTTGTCGAAGCCGATGACCGAAAATGTCTCGCCGACCTTCAGCCCCGCTTCGCTTGCGGCCGTGTAGGCGCCGACGGCGGCACGGTCGCAAAAGCAGAAAACCGCCGTCGGCGGCTGTTCCAGCGCCAGCATGCGGCCAAGCGCAAGGTAGCCACCGGCGATGGACCAGCTGCTCTTGACCACCAGCTTCGGATCATAGGGCCGGTCGCGCATCGCCAGCGCCCGCTTGTAGCCCTTCAGCCGGTCGCGCGACGCTTCGACGATATCCTCGCCGGCGATAAAGCCGATCCGCCTGTGGCCGGCATCGAGCAATGCCAGCGTCGCCGTCAGCCCTGCCGCCAGATCGGCCGGGACGACCGATGGCAGCCGCGACGTATCCTCGTAACAGTTCAGCAACATCAGCGGCAGCTGCCTCAGACGGTCCGGCACCCGAACCTTTTGCGTGATCAGCCGGGCGTAGATCACCCCCGCGGCGGGCAGGTTCAGCAGATGGCTGATGGCCGCTTCCTCGACCTCTTCGCCGCCCCTTGTCGGGATCATTGCCACAAGAAAGCCCAGCTCGTTGGCGGCATCGGTCACGCCGTCGATCAGCCCGGCCACATGCGGCGACGAGATCACATCATTGATCAGCATCCCGATCACCGGCCGTCGCCCCGGATTGCGGTTCAGCGTGCTGTAGCCCAGCTCTTGCGCCTTGGTCAGCACCGTCTCGCGCGTTTTGGCCGAGATGCGCGTGCCGGGCGCGTTGTTCACCACCAGGGACACCGTTGCCTGCGACACCCCGCAGGCGCGGGCGATTTCGGTCATTGTCGGACGCTTGGACAAAATCTTGCTCGTGTCAGCTGCTGCAGCCGAGTGTTGCAACATCGGTTTCGGGGGCTCAACTGAAATCTTTACCTTGAGTCAAACTTGCTATTAAGTTATATCACTCAAAATATAACTTGAAATAACCAGATCGAGGCTGCAACCGCAGACGGTCACCCTGGGGAGGGGACTTATGGCAGGAGTGACCCTTGACGGGGTATCAAAGTCTTTTGGCGCGGTGGATGTGATCCATAACGTCTCGCTTGACGTGCAGAACGGCGAGTTCGTGGTCTTTGTCGGCCCGTCCGGCTGCGGCAAGTCCACGCTGCTGCGCATGATCGCAGGGCTGGAGCAGCAGACCAAGGGCGACATCTGCATCGGTGAACGTCTGGTCAGTCAGGTGCCCGCGCGGGATCGCGGCGTGGCGATGGTCTTCCAGAACTACGCGCTTTACCCGCATATGACCGTTCGCGACAACATGGCCTTCGGCCTGCGCAATATCGGCATGGCCCCCGCCGAAATTGCCGCCCGGGTCGCCGGTGCCGCGTCGATCCTGCAGCTGGACGCCTATCTTGACCGCAAGCCGCGCGCCCTGTCCGGCGGTCAGCGCCAGCGCGTCGCCATCGGCCGGGCGATCGTGCGCGAACCCGGCGTGTTCCTGTTTGACGAGCCTTTGTCGAACCTGGATGCCGCCCTTCGGGTCCAGATGCGGACCGAACTGGCCCGCCTGCACCACCAGCTTGGCGTGACGATGATCTATGTCACCCACGACCAGACCGAGGCGATGACGCTGGCCAACCGGATCGTCGTTCTGCGGGCCGGGCGAATCGAGCAGGTCGGCGCGCCGATCGAACTTTACGAGCGGCCCGCGAACATGTTCGTGGCCGGGTTTCTGGGGACGCCGCGCATCAACCTGTTGCCGGGCAGGCTGTCGGGCAACGCGGTTGACCTTGGTGACGCCGAGGTGCCGGTTCTTGTCAGGCCCGGCGTCGCGGCCAACGCTTCGGTCACGCTGGGGCTGCGGCCCGACGTCCTGCGGCTGGACGATGCCGGGACCATACCCGCGACGGTCGACGTTGTCGAAGAACTGGGCAACATCAAGCTGATCTACGCGACCCTGTCGAACGGCGTCGCAATCGTGGCCGAGGCAAAGGGCCCGGCGCCGAAGCTGGGTCAGCTGGTCCGGTTCAGCCTGGGTACGGGCACACGGCACGTCTTTAACGCAGACGGCCTGGCGATCACCCTGCACGACGGGGCGCCGGCATGACCGGCGCCCGCATCAGTTCAGCCCGGACGGCCGGTCTTTTCCTGCTGCCGTTCATGGCGCTTTATGCCGTCCTGCTGGTCTATCCGCTGTTCAAGGGCGTCTGGATCAGCCTGCATGACTGGGAGCTGGCCGGCGGTCACCGCGAATTCATCGGCCTGGAAAACTACCGCGATCTCTGGTCCGACAAGATGTTCTGGCGCACCGTGCGCAACACGCTCGTCTTCGTGGCGCTGGCGGTCCCACTGATGGCGCTGACGGCGCTCGCGCTCGCGTTGGCGGTCTCGGGGCCGGGACGCTGGCGGTCGGCGCTTCGTTCGGTCTTCTTTCTGACCAGTGTTTTTTCGGTAACTGTTGTCACCCTGGTCTGGTCGATGGTGTTGTCGGCTGACCGCGGGCTTTTCGTCCCGCTTTGGGAAGCGATCGGGATCAAGCCGGTGAACTTCCTCGCCTCGCCGGTCTTCGCCATGCCCTCGATCGTGGTGACGACGGTCTGGTGGGGGGTCGGGCTGCCGATGGCGCTGTTCATCGCGGCGCTGAACCAGATCCCGCGAGAGCTTTATGAAGCGGCCGAGCTTGACCATGCCTCGCGCTGGTCGGTGTTGTGGCGGATCACGCTGCCGTCGATCCGGCACACCACGCTGCTGGTGCTGGTGCTGCAGATCGTCGCCCAGTTCCAGATCTTCGGTCAGGTGCAGCTGATGACGCATGGCGGACCGGCGAACCGCACCAAAACCCTTGTCGTCTACATGTACGAGACCGGTTTCCGCGACTGGCAGGTCGGCTATGCGGCCGCGATGGCGATGGCGCTCTTTGCGCTGATGCTGGTGTTTTCGGCGCTGCAGCTGTGGCTCGGCCGCCAGGGGGAGGAGGCATGATGCGCCTGTCGGACCGTCTGCTTCTGGCCCTGACCACGATCGTCGCGATCCTCTGGCTTGTGCCGATCCTGTGGGTTCTGGCCATGTCGCTGAAACCCAACGAAGAGCTGATGCGCTCGACCTGGGGGCTGATCCCGGTGCCGTTCACGCTGGACAATTACATCGACCTGATCCGGCTTGCGACCGTGCCGCGCTGGCTGGTGCATTCGCTGGTCGTGGCGACCTCGATGACGGCGCTGACGCTGATCGTGTCGTCGCTGGCGGGCTATGCCTTTGCCCGGCTGGCGTTTCCGTTCAAGCGCCTGCTTTTCGCCCTGGTGGTCGCGGGGCTGATGGTGCCCGACCAGGCAGTGTTCATTCCGCTTCACACGATGTTTGCCGGCTGGAACATGCACAACACCCATGTCGCGCTGATCCTGCCGCATGTCGCGGTGCCGCTGGGCGTCTTCCTGATGACGCAGTTCTTCCGCGCCGTCCCGCGCGAGCTGGAAGAGGCGGCCGAACTCGACCATGCCTCGCACTGGGTGATCTTCAGCCGGATCATGCTGCCGCTTTCGCTGCCCGCACTGACGACGCTTGGTCTTTTCACCTTCATCTTTGCCTGGAACGACTACCTCTGGCCGCTTGTTTCGGCGACCAAGGCCGAGATGTTCACGGTCACGGTGGGCCTCGCGTCGATCCAGGGCAATTTCGCGCAGTCCGAAGGGATCGGCTCGGTCATGGCCTCGGCCGTCTTCGCCAGCCTGCCGATCATCCTGCTGTTCCTGATCTTTCAGCGCTTCATCGTCGCCGGTGTGGCGATGAGCACCGGCAAGTGAACCCGTCCGGCCCGGGACGTCCCGGGCCGGACGCAAGAGACCACCGCATCGACATGGAGGATAAGATGCAAGCAACCCGCACTCTCGGCCGACTGCTGTTGGCCAGCGCCCTTGTGACAACCGGCTTTGCCGGTGCGGCAAGCGCAACCGACATCTCGCTTTTCCGCTTCTTCGGCGATTGCCAGGCCGACTATGGCAATGTGACCGATATGGCCGCCGCCAATGGCGAATGCGGGATCATCACCGCCCTGACCAACAAGTTCAACGCCGAGAATGGCAAGGGCATCAAGGTCATCACCCAGACTGTCGACTGGAACACCTATTACGATCAGCTGACCGCGACCTATTCGACCGGCAACATTCCGGACGTCGCGGTGATGCATTCGTCGGTCATGCCGAACTTCTCGGACCGCAAGCTGCTGACGCCGCTTGGCGACAAATTCGCCGCCGTCGGGATCGACACGGCCGACTTTGTCCCGGCCGCGCTGGACAACGCTTCGTCCGGCGGCGCCGTCTATGCGCTGCCCTTCGACCTGCACGCGCTGCTGTTCCATGTGAACATGGATCTGATGACCGAGGCCGGTCTGGTGAACGCGGACGGCACGGTGATGCTGCCGAAATCGCCCGAAGAGTTTCTGGCCCAGGCGCGCCAGTTCAAGGAAAAGACAGGCAAATTCTACTTCGCCTCGGAATCTCAGGCCGCCGAGGGCATGCTGACGCGCATGTTCGACAGCCTGATGTGGCAACAGGGTGTCGATGTGATCGCTGCCGACGGCTCGACCGCCAACATCAACACGCCCGAAGGCCTCAATGCGGCGACGCTGGTCAAGACGCTGTTCGACGAGGGTCTGGCCGACAGCACGCTGGACTATCCGGGCGCCGAGCAGGCCCTGCTGAATGGCGAAACCGGCATCCTGCTGAACGGCACCTGGGTGGTTGACAGCTATACGGCACAGGCCGCCTCGGGCTCGGTGGCTTTGAAACACTACGCGGTCGCGAACGTCCCGCAGCTTTACGCCAGCCCGGCGGTTTGGGCGGACAGCCACATGTGGACGATCCCGGCCGATGCGACCCGCACGCCCGAAGAGGAAGCGGCGGCGCTGGAATTCATCAAGTTCCTGAACGACAACAATTTCCAGTGGGCGCGGACGGGCCATCTGTCGGTGCGCAATTCGGTCATCGCCAGCCCGGAATTCGCGGCCCTGCCGCACCGGTCTGAATATGCCGAGACAACGGCGCACGCGCGCGCCCTGCCCCGCATCCAGAACCAGCGCGCGATCTATGACGCGATGGCGACCGAGCTTAACGCGATGTGGCAGGTCGGCGTCAGCCCGGCCGATGCGGTCGCTGCAATGCAGGACGCCGCCGACAGGATCCTGTCGCGCAACGACTGACGCGACCTGCCGGGCCGGCAATGACCGGCCCGGCCCCTCCCCCGGAACGCGCTTTGCCCGGCATGCGGCGGCTGATGCCGGCCATGCCGCCTGGAGGCGCGTTCCGAATCCCCTTTTCTGCCAACAAGATGGACCCCGACATGACTGCGCCAGACCCGATCCTGACCCCGGCCCCGCCCTCGATGCGCGCGACCGTCTCGCTTGACGGGGTCTGGGACTTTTCGCACGGCAGCGACGGCATCTGGCGCAAGGCCCGGGTGCCCGCGCCCTGGCAGGCCTGCTTTGCCGACCTTGCGGTCAGCTTCGGCCGCGCGACCTACCGCCGTCGCTTCGGTCGCCCCGCAGGCTGGGTCGGGCGACCGGTTTTCCTGTGCTTCGGGGCGGTCAGCGATCTGGCGATCGTGTCACTGAACGGAACCGAGATTGCCCGCCACGAAGGCGGCTACCTGCCGTTCGAGGTTGAACTGCCCGAGGCGCTGCTTGCGGATGAAAATCAGCTTGAAGTCGTTGCGGTTCTGCCCGATGCCCGCCGCGGCGCCGACCACACGGATTTCGCCGAAATCCCGCACGGCAAGCAAAGCTGGTATGGCCCGCAAGGCGGCATCTGGCAGTCTGTCCGCCTGGAACTGCGCCCGGCCGCCCACATCAACAGCCTGCGGCTGGACCCGATCTGGCCCGAAGGACGCCTTGACCTCGATGCCCGGATTTCCGGGGGCACCGGGGCCAACCTGCGGATCGAACTCCTGTCCCCGCAAGGCGAAACGGTCCATGCCGCGACAGTCCCGGTCAGGGGCG
The DNA here is from genome assembly GCA_964582215.1 of uncultured Frigidibacter sp. Taxonomy (GTDB): domain Bacteria; phylum Pseudomonadota; class Alphaproteobacteria; order Rhodobacterales; family Rhodobacteraceae; genus TMP-24. Next base: position 9,417 of record CAZORV010000037.1, on the reverse strand, counting down.
GCGAGGCGCGCCACAGCGCCGTCATCGCCGGCCTGCGGCCCTGGTCGCCCGACGATCCGGTGCTGTACAGCCTCCGCGCAACCCTGGTCGGGGCCGCGGGCGATCTGGACGTGCGTTCCGACAAGATCGGCTTTCGCCGGATCGAGACCAAAGACGGAGCGATCCACCTGAACGGCAGGCCCCTGTTCCTGCGGGGGGCGCTTGACCAGGACTATTACCCCGACGGCTTCGGCCTGCCCCCGTCGGTGGCATTGCTGGAAGATCAGATCCGCAAGGCCAAGGCGATGGGCCTGAACTGCCTGCGCTGCCATATCAAAGTGCCCGATCCGCGCTATTACGAGGCGGCCGACCGTCTGGGCATGCTGATCTGGACCGAGATCCCGAACATCGAGACCTTCACCGACGCCTCGGCTGCGCGGCTGAAGACGACGATGCAGGGCATCCTTGCGCGCGACCGCAACCATCCTTCGATCGTGATCTGGACGCTGATCAACGAAGACTGGGGCACGCGGCTGCGCGAAGTCGCCGATCAGCGGGCCTGGCTGGCGGACTTGTATGACTGGCTCAAGGCGGAAGACCCCCTGAGGCTGGTCGTCGACAATTCGGCCTGCTTCCCGAACTGGCACGTGAAATCGGACCTGAACGACTACCACTACTACCGCGCGGTCACCGAACGCCGCGACGAATGGGACGCGCTGAACGCCGAATTCGCAGCGGCGGCGGACTGGACCTATGGACAGGGTGACGACATCCATCGCACGGGCCGCGAACCGCTGATCCTGTCCGAATTCGGCATGTGGGGCCTGCCCGACCCGGCGTTGCTGCGCGACGCGCCCGGTGTCGATCCCTGGTGGATGGCCTATGGCAGCAGCTGGGCCGACGGGACAGCGCTGCCCCAGGGCATCGAGGCACGCTTTGCCGAGCTTGGGCTGGCCAGCGTTTTCGGCAGCTTCGCGGGTTTCATCGCGCAGGTGCAATGGCACCAATGGGCCAACCTGAAGCACGAAATCGAGGGGATACGCGCCCACGCCCCGATCACCGGCTATGTCATCACCGAGCTGACCGACGTGCATTGGGAAGGCAACGGCCTGATGGACATGGCCCGCAATCCCCGGGTCTTTGCCAGCGCGATGCCGCAGGTGAACGCCGATGTGGTGATCGCGCCGCGTGTCGCAAGCTATTCCGTCACCACGGGCGGCACGGTCGCCGCCGACCTCGTCATTGCCACAGGCGGCGCCGAGGTGCCGGAAGGCTCGGTCCTGCAATGGTCCTTCGCCGGCCGCTCGGGTCAGCAGGTCCTGCCCGCGCTTGGCCCGATGACCGCGAACGGGCAGCCGCTGGCCATCGCCGTCCCCGAGGGCGGCGAGAGCCGCATCGACACCCTGACCTTCCGCCTGTCGGCGCCGGGCGGGGCCGAAATCACCCGCAACGACGTGCCGCTTTCCATCTACGCCCGCCGCCGCCCGGCAAAGCTTCGCCTCGCCGCAAGCGACGACCGGATCGCGGCGCATCTGGCAGCGCTCGGCCATGACGTCGTTTCCCCGCATGAGGCCGAACTTCTGGTCACCGGCGGCCTCGACGCCGCAAAGGTCGAGGCGATCCACGCCGGCCAGCGCCTTTTGATGCTGGTCGATCAGGAACCCGGGCGGCTGCGCGATGATGCCCCGCCTCGGGATGGCCCGGTGACCATCCCGGTTCAGGGACAGCTGGGCGGCGCCGAATCCGGCAGCTACTTCAGTTTCCCGGGCTATCAGCTGATGAACCGCCACAAGTCGATCTACCGCGGCGACTGGGTCGGCAATTTCAGCTGGCTGAACCGAGACGGCGCCTTTGCGCACATTCCCGGCGGCCCGATGTTCGACCTGTCTTTCACCGGCGTCGTGCCGACGCAGGTGATGACCGGCCTGCGCCCATGGGAATTCCAGGGGCGCGTGCATGCCGGGGTCGTGGTCGGCTGGGTTCACAAGCCGGGCGCGTTCCTGATCGAAAAGCGGCTCGGTCGCGGCAAGCTGACCGCCACGACCTTCCGGCTGCTGGAGGCACCCGCAGGCGCAGATCCGTTGGCCGACGCGCTTTGGGACGGGCATCTTGCGCTTGGCGCAGCCGGCTGACCGCGGCGCCAGCCTCGACCGATCAATGATCGCCCTGCCCCGGCCGCAGTCCGCCCGGCCGGGCCGGGGCAGCCCGGCGGTCGCGAACGACGCCGCAACGGGTGAACGATCCGATGGCGAGGGGGCAGCGGCGCGCATCCTGCAGCCGGCGACGCAGCCCTTGAAAGCGGCTGGACCGGCCGCAGCCGCTGGCCAACCGGGGCGAGCGGCGCGGCATGCACCGTTGTGGGGCGGCCAGTTCAACCGTCCGTTGGACGGTCGCCCGACCGTCGCCGCGCACCCGTCCGGCAGCATAACCTGAACCCGATGAGCCCGCGCCGTCCGCTCCAAAATCAGGTCGCTTGTTCCAGATCATTCGAAGACGGACACATCAAGAGTGACCGCGTCACGCCCGGCCCGGCATTGTACTTGAGTTGTCACTGGGCTGCGGTTTCTGAATGCCCCCGAATGGCTTGACTTTGTCGCCTTGCCGTTGTGTTCTGGGATTATTCAGAAATCGCGGTCGAGCGGCTAACAAGCTCGACAGAGCACCATATTGAAGCACGGGCTACGGCCCGTGTTTCCATTTTGAGGCGGGCCGAAAGGCTGCCTCGCCAGAAAGTCCGGGAACTGAACGAACGCTTCCGCAGAAGCGGCGTCGGGAACGTTTCGATGTTCATCACCACCGGTCTGAACGATCTGGGCCAGCCCTTCGTCAGGGACGCGGTTGACGCGGTCCGGAGTTTCGAAAGTTTCACCGCGGAGAATGACCCTTGGGGGAGATGACTTCGGCATGGTCGAGATCGCCGGCCGGAAGATCTTCTGGAAGATCGATTACTACGCCCCCGACATGAAATCCGGCTCGCCAAACCCGGCGAATGAGAGTTAGACGCACCGGGTTCTGACCATCCTGTGGATCGGCGACCTGTCTTTCAATGCGTCAAGAATGACCAAATGGCGCGTTGTTCTGGTCGACTCGGCCAAGCCTGTCGTTTCGGGCAACAGAAGAGCACCAGCCGGATCACAGGTTAGGCGCTCAAGTCAAAATGGCAGTTTCCACTAAAAGCAGTAATTTATTGACAAAAACCCGATGCAACCCCAGCGTGTCGCAATATGTAGTATTTCCGAGGCCGTCATGCTTACCCGCCTTGCGCTCGACATTGGCACCACCTCGATCGGCTGGGTCCTTTATGAACTGGAAAACGACCGGCCGGTCCGCATGCTGGATGGAGGCACCCGGATATTCAGCGACGGGCGGGAAGCAAAGACCGGGCAGTCGCTTGCGGTCGGACGACGCACGGCCCGGGGGATGCGGCGGCGGCGCGACCGTTACCTGCGGCGACGCGCGGCCTTGATGAAGCGGCTGGCGGCGATCGGCCTGATGCCCGCCAGCCCCGAGGCGGCCGCGCAGCTGGCGACATTGGATCCCTATACCCTGCGTGCGCAGGGTCTTGATCACCCCTTGCCGCCCGAACATCTGGGCCGGGCGCTGTTTCATCTGAACCAGCGGCGCGGCTTCAAATCGAACCGGCGCACCGACAAGGGCAATAATGAGGGCGGCTTGATCGCCGATGCCTCGGCCCGGCTGGATCAGGCAATGATGGCCGCAGGCGCCCGCACCTATGGCGAGTTCCTGCACAAGCGGCGCGCTGGGGCAACCGATCCGCGCGCGACCCTGGCCGTGCGGACCCGCATCAATCCGCATCTGGCCGGTGAGGATGGCAAGGAACAGCCGGGTTATGACTTCTATCCCGACCGAAAGCATCTGGAGGAAGAGTTTCATAAGCTTTGGTCGGCGCAAGCGCGGCACAATTCTGATCTGACGCAGGCGATGGGGGAACTTTTGTTCCAGACGATCTTCCATCAGCGCCCGCTCAAGGCACCGGTCGTTGGACGCTGCCTGTTTCTGGATGAGCCGCGCCTGGCCAAGGCGCATCCGCTGACACAGCAGCGCACGCTTTATGAAACCGTGAATATGCTGCGCATCGCCGCCCCGGGCCAGCCCAAGCGCCGGCTGAGCCGCGATCAGCGCGACCAGATCATCCATGCGTCGAACAACCGCAAGATCCTCGCCGCGCCGGGCAAAAATGTGCTGACACTGGTCACTATCGGCAAGCTTCTGAAACTGCGCCCGGGTGAGGCGTTTTCGCTGGAAACCGCCAACCGGGACGCGATTGCCTGCGATCCGGTGCGGATGAGCCTGGCCTATGACGGGCGGTATGGGGCGAACTGGTCCGCGCTGAGCATCGAGGAGCAGTGGGAATTGATCCAGCGGTTGCGCGACGAGCAGGATGGCGCGGCGCTGGTCGACTGGATCATGGAGCGCTATGGCTTGGACCGGACCCGCGCCCGCGCCATTGCTGATGCCCCTCTGCCCGAAGGCTTTGGCCGCCTGGGCGAAACCGCGACGCGGGCAGTTCTGGCCGTGTTGATCGGCGGCACCGCTGATCAAGAGGTGCCAACCTATAACGAAGCTGTCGCGGCCTGCGGCTGGGACCATTCCCGCCTCGGCACCGGCGAGGTGCTGGACCGCCTGCCCTATTACGGGCAGGTTCTGGATCGACAAGTGCTGCCCGGCACCGGTCGCCCGGAGGATGATGAGATCACCCGCTTTGGCCGGATCACCAACCCCACCGTGCATATCGGCCTTGGTCAGGTACGGCGCCTTGTGAACAAGGTGATCGAAGTCTGGGGCCGCCCGTATGAAATGGTGGTCGAACTGGCCCGCGATCTGAAGATGAGCGAGGATCAGAAGCGTGATCTGGCCAAAGTGAACGCACAGAACCAGCGGGCCGCGGAAAATCGCAGCGCCAAGCTGGTCGAGGATCTGAAGGTCGAGGACAATGGTCGCAACCGCGCCATCCTGCGCGTCTGGGAAGAAAGTGCTGCAGATGTGCTGCATCGTTTCTGCCCCTATACGGGCGCAAAGATCAGCGCCGCGATGCTGTTTGACGGCAGCTGCGACATCGACCATATCCTGCCCTATTCGCGCACGCTGGATGACAGTTTCAACAACCGCGTGATCTGCCTGAAGTCCGCCAACCGCGAAAAGCGCAATCTCACTCCATGGGAGGCCTGGGGAAATACGCCGAAATGGCCTGCCATCGAGGCCAATCTGAGAAACCTGCCCGGCAACAAGGCCTCGCGCTTCGCTCCCGACGCCATGCTGCGCTTTGAGGGCGAGCGGGATTTCACCGCCCGCGCCCTGGTCGACACGCAATATCTGTCAAGGCTGGCGCGCGAATATCTGGAATGTCTTTATGCCGAGGACATTGATCCTGGCCCGAATTCCGGCAAGCAGCCACGTCGCCCGATCTGGGTGGTGGCAGGCAAGCTGACCGAGCTTCTGCGACGGCACTGGGGCCTCAACAGTCTGCTGCCCGATGCCCACAGGGGCACCGCCAAAGCCAAGAATCGTCAGGATCATCGTCACCATATGATTGACGCAGCTGTCGTGGGGGCCACCGATCACGCCACGGTCAAACGCATAGCGGATATGGCCAAAGCGAACGTAGAGAACGGGCTGGAAGATCTGGCGGGGACCATCCCGCCGCCTTGGGCGGGCTTGCGTGATGATCTCAGAGTGCGGCTCGGTCGCACGACGGTCAGCCATCGCGGCAACCACGGCAGCATCGACCTGAATGCTCGCCACAAGGGCCGGGACGCCACATCGGGCCAGCTGCATAACGACACTGCCTATGGGCTGACAAGCGAAGCGCAGAACGGGGTGCCGCTGGTCGTCAACCGCAAGCCCATCGACACGCTGACCCCCGCGATGATCGAAAAAATCCGCGACCCGCAGTTGGCACGCTCGCTGACGGTCGTGACCAAAGGCAAGGATGGCAAAGAGTTCAAAGCCGCCGTCGACGCCTTTCGCGCCAAAGCTGGCCCCTATCGCGGTATCCGCAGAGTCCGGTTGATCGAACCGGTCGAAGTGATCCGCATCAAGGATAGCAACGGTCGCCCCTACAAGGGCTATAAAGGTGACAGTAACCAATGCTACGAGGTCTGGCGCCTGCCGGATGGCACGCTGACCCACCATGTCGTTTCCACCTTCGCGGCCCATCAGGGTCAGGTGACAAAGCCCCATCCCGCCGCCAAACGGGTGATCCGGCTTTACAAGGACGACATGGTCCGGCTGGACGCCAGCAAGTTCGGGTCGACAGTTGCCGTGGTGGCGAAATTTGACACCAATGGGAGCATCACCCTGGTGCCCCACAACGAAAGCAATGCCGATCAGCGCTACCGCAAGGAAAAGGAGGATGTCTTCCTGCGCTTCACGTCCAAGACCTTGACGGCTGCCGGCGCCCGACGGGTGATCGTGGATGAAATGGGCCGGATCCGTGACCCCGGGCCGGTCAACCGTTGAATCCCTTTGGATCGAATCGGCCGTCGCGTTAACAATTGCTGATTGTTCTGTCGGGCTATTTCAGTGGATCAGATTGTTGACATCAGCCAGGATGGTCGCCACCTGTCCCGCGACCGGGGCTTTCTGAAAGTCGAGGCTGACGGCGCCGTTCTGGGCCGCATACCGCTGGATCAGATTGCGGCCGTCATCGTCCATTCGCATGGCGTGACCTGGAGCAACTCGCTGCTGGTCGAACTGGCCGATCGCGGCGCCCCGGTGGTGCTGTGCGCCGCCAACCACCAACCCCGGGCGATCCTGTGTTCGCTGCAAGGTCATCACCAGCAAAATGCCCGGATGCGCGCGCAATGGGATGCGCCGCAGCCATTGATAAAGCAGGCCTGGAAGAAAGTGGTCACCGCCAAGATCCGCATGCAGTCCGCTGCCCTTGCCGCGATCGGCCAGCCCGCTGCCCCGTTGGACCAGATCGCCCGCGGCGTGCAGTCAGGCGACAGCGGTAACGCCGAGGCGCAAGCAGCACGGGTCTACTGGCCGCTGATGATGGGCAAGACCTTCCGCCGCGATGCCGACCTGCCCGACATCAACGCTTTGCTGAATTACGGCTATACCGTGCTGCGCGCCGCCACCGCCCGCGCAGTGGTGGCCGCCGGCCTGCACCCGACCATTGGCCTCTTTCATTCCAACCGCGCCAATGCCTTCGCCCTGGCAGATGACCTGATGGAGCCATTCCGCCCGCTGGTCGATCTGACCGCCCGCGCCATCGCGGCCAGGACCGGCCCCGAGGTCACGCCCGAAGCAAAACGCCGGATGGCCGACCTGATCGCTCTGGACCTGCCGCTGACCGGCGAGACCAGCCCGGTTTCGGTGGCGCTGTCCCGCCTTGCCACCTCGCTGGCGCAAAGCTTCGAGGCACGGCACCTGGCTCTGGCCCTGCCCGAAGCTCCCTCACCCCTAACCCTCGCAGGCCTCGGCTCATGACCAGCCCTGTCACCTTTCTCAGCGGATATCGCCTGATGTGGATTCTTGTCATGTTCGACCTGCCAACCGACACCAAGCCGCAGCGCAAGGCCGCGGGCGATTTCCGCCATTTCCTGCTGGACGAGGGGTTTGAGCGCAGCCAGTTTTCCATCTACGCGCGCTTCGTCAACGGCAAGGAGGCTTTCGAGGCCCGAATCCGCCGCATCGAACGCGCGCTGCCGGCCCATGGCGACGTGCAAATCCTGTCCATGACCGACCGCCAATACCGCGACATCGTCCATTTTTCGGATCAGGGTCGCCGATCCGCCCGACAAAATCCGTCCCAACTGGTACTGTTCTGATGCGATTCTCCCGCTTTTCGCCAACCCCACCTGCCACATTCTCCTTTTTTATCAAGGAGATGTGGCAGAATGAAGTGTAGCCATTCAGAAATCGCGGTCCAGCGGCAACTCCGCCTGCCGCTTCGTATTGGGAGCCGTGAGTGTAGCCATTCAGAAATCGCGGTCCAGCGGCAACCATGTCTAAGCGCCCCGCCATCGGCGAAGCAGTGTAGCCATTCAGAAATCGCGGTCCAGCGGCAACTACGTCTGCCCCAGAGACGACTCTAGCATGAGTGTAGCCATTCAGAAATCGCGGTCCAGCGGCAACGGTCCGCTCGACGACCACCCGCACAAGTGAAGTGTAGCCATTCAGAAATCGCGGTCCAGCGGCAACTGCGCTTGCAGGCGGGAATTCGGGGGTAGAAGTGTAGCCATTCAGAAATCGCGGTCCAGCGGCAACGAAGAATATCGTGGGCGCGATGGACAGCGCAGTGTAGCCATTCAGAAATCGCGGTCCAGCGGCAACCAGCCCGTCGCGGAGACCGAGGGCCAGACCAGTGTAGCCATTCAGAAATCGCGGTCCAGCGGCAACTGTGTAGCCGGCCGATCACCACTGACAATCAGTGTAGCCATTCAGAAATCGCGGTCCAGCGGCAACTCGGTCGCGGTTGTCGATACTCCCACGATCTAGTGTAGCCATTCAGAAATCGCGGTCCAGCGGCAACACATGTGCAGCATGGACTCCATCGTAGAGAGAGTGTAGCCATTCAGAAATCGCGGTCCAGCGGCAACCGGCGGCGCGCTGCGGATGGAATCACGTCGAGTGTAGCCATTCAGAAATCGCGGTCCAGCGGCAACAGGAGCATGGCGTCTCGGTCATCCGGGCCGAGTGTAGCCATTCAGAAATCGCGGTCCAGCGGCAACGGACGACTGCGACACGCTTTGCAGTGTCGAGTGTAGCCATTCAGAAATCGCGGTCCAGCGGCAACATCCGCGCCGACTTCTACCTCGGCCCGAAAGTGTAGCCATTCAGAAATCGCGGTCCAGCGGCAACGGCAAGGCTCATGTAGAACCACGGTCGGCCAGTGTAGCCATTCAGAAATCGCGGTCCAGCGGCAACCTTCTTGACGCTGCATCCAAGGTGGCCAGCAGTGTAGCCATTCAGAAATCGCGGTCCAGCGGCAACGTATCGGCCAGACGGCCCTCGCATAATCGAGTGTAGCCATTCAGAAATCGCGGTCCAGCGGCAACCGCAGCCACTGACCGCCCGAGCTGGCGACGAGTGTAGCCATTCAGAAATCGCGGTCCAGCGGCAACGATCACGGAAGTCATGGCCGAAGAGGATTTAGTGTAGCCATTCAGAAATCGCGGTCCAGCGGCAACGAGCCTTATTTTGGGCCGCTCGTTCCTGTCAGTGTAGCCATTCAGAAATCGCGGTCCAGCGGCAACCCTACGTGTACGAACGCAAGTTCGTCGTGAGTGTAGCCATTCAGAAATCGCGGTCCAGCGGCAACGTACGGGGGCTAGGACTGCGGTTGCCCAACAGTGTAGCCATTCAGAAATCGCGGTCCAGCGGCAACTCTTTGTGCCCGTGCAAGCGATTGACAGCTAGGCTCAGGACCCATTAATTTACTTACCGGGTCGGCCGATCACTGATTCACTA
>CAZORV010000036.1:0-19168 GCA_964582215.1 uncultured Frigidibacter sp. | reverse complement strand
GTTGGTCACTTCCTTGAGCCCGCCATCGGACATCTCGAAGACGCCGATTTCATCGGTAGCGCCGAAGCGGTTCTTGACGGCGCGCAGGATGCGGAACTGGTGACCGCGCTCGCCCTCGAAATAAAGGACGCAATCGACCATATGCTCGACGACGCGGGGGCCGGCGATCTGGCCGTCCTTGGTGACATGGCCGACCAGAATCACCGCCGTCCCGCGCTTCTTGGCGAAACTGACCAGCTCATGCGCCGAGGCCCGGACCTGCGCAACCGAACCCGGCGCCGCCTCGACCATGTCGGCCCAAAGCGTCTGGATCGAATCGATGATCACCAGATCGGCACGTTCGGCATCCAGCGTCGTCAGAATGTCGCGCAGGTTGGTTTCGGCGGCCAGATGCACCGGCGCATCCGCGAGCCCCAGCCTTTGCGCCCGCATCCGCACCTGGGCCGACGCTTCCTCGCCCGAGATATAAAGGCATTTCAGCCCCTTGCGGGCGAAACTTGCAGCGGCCTGCAAAAGCAGCGTCGATTTGCCGATTCCCGGATCGCCGCCGACCAGGATCGCCGATGCCGGCACCAGCCCGCCGCCCAGCACGCGGTCCAGCTCGTCCATCCCCGAGGCGGCGCGGGGCGGCGGCGGCTCTTCGGTCTGCAGTGTGGTCAGCCCGATCCGCCGCCCGCGCGTCGCACCCAGGCTTTTGGCCGCCGGGCCCGCCGACAGCGGCGCCTCTTCGATGATCGCATTCCAGGCGCCGCAGGCATCGCAGCGCCCGGCCCATTTCTTGTGGACCGCACCGCAAGAGCTGCAGGTGAAACTTCCGACGGGGCTTTTCATGGGCCCTTGTCGCCCGGGGCGCGCCGGCCGGCAAGCGGCGAATGGGTCATGGCGCGGGGTCCTGGCCGGATTTCGGCCTGCGGCCGATGTCGCGGCCAAGCGCAAAGGCCAGAAACAGCCAGGCCCAGAATGTCACCCAGGCGATGGCGACGGCAACGGCGTGAAACGGGCCGAAATCGCCGCCGGTGGCCAGAAGGTAGCTGATCGAAACCAGCGCGCCGAGGTTGTAGAGAAACCCTGCCAGCGCGATGCCAAAGGCGACGACATAGCGATTTCTGGCCAGGCCGTGACGCCGGGCGCGCTTGTAGTAGCGCGCGCAAAGCCGGAACAGCAGAAAGGGCGGCAGGCACAGAAGTGCCGCAGCGATCAGAACCAGGGCCGCGTGATGCTTCATGTCCATCGGGCGTGCTATCCGGTCCGGGGTCGGTCGCCGCAAAGCCTAGTCGGGGCGCCACCTCCTGTCAAACGGCAGCGCTAGCGGACGCTTTCAATCGGGCCGGTCGCGCGGCCGTGAATGAACTGATCGACATAAGGGTCTGTTGCGGCGTCCATTTCCGCGATTGGCCCTGTCCAGCGGATCACCCCGCCATGCAGCATCGCCACATGGTCGGCAATGGCGCGGACCGAGGACATGTCATGGGTGATCGTCATGGCGGTCGCGCCCATTTCGGTGACGATCTCGCGGATCAGGTCATTGATGACCCCGGCCATGATCGGGTCAAGCCCGGTGGTCGGCTCGTCAAAGAAGATGATCTCGGGCTCGGCGGCGATGGCGCGGGCCAGGCCCACACGTTTCTGCATGCCGCCCGACAGTTCGGCCGGAAAGAGGTCGGCCACGCTTTCCTTCAGCCCGACGCGGCGCAGCTTGTCGATGGCGATGGCGCGCGCCTCGTCCCTGGGCCGTTTCTTGGCGCCGCGCATCAGGCGAAAGGCGACGTTCTGCCAGACCGGCAGGCTGTCGAACAGGGCGCCGCCCTGAAACAGCATGCCGAACCGGTCCAGAAACGCCTCGCGCGCCTTGCCGGTCTGGTTGGCGGACTGGCCATCGACCATGATCGTCCCGGTATCGGGGCGCACCAGCCCGAGGATGCATTTCAGCAGCACCGATTTCCCGGTCCCCGACCCGCCGATGATCACCATCGACTTGCCGCGTTCGACCGACAGGTTGACCCCGGCCAGCACCCGGTTGGCGCCAAAGCTTTTGTGAAGATCGCGCAGTTCGATCATGCGGAAAAGAAGGCCTCGGTCAGAAGGTAATTGGTGGCAAGGATCAGGACCGAGGCCGCAACCACCGCCGATTTCGTCGCCCGCCCGACGCCCTGCGCGCCCCGGCCCGAGTTCATGCCGTAAAAGCAGCCCGTCACCGCGATGACAAAGCCGAAGGCCGCGCCCTTGATCAGGCCCGAGACGATGTCGAACGGTTCCAGATAGGCGCGGGTGTTGGCCAGATAGGTGGCGGGGTTGAAGCCAAGCTTGCTGACGCCGACCAGATAGCCGCCCATGATGCCGATGGAATCGCCCGCCGCCACCAGAACCGGCACCGCCAGCGTCGCCGCCAGCACCCGTGGCACCGTCAGATATTTCATCGGATGGGTCGACAATGTGACCAGCGCGTCGATCTGCTCGGTCACTTTCATCGTCCCAAGCTCGGCCGCGATCGAGGATGTGACCCGCGCCGCCACCATCAGCCCGCCCAGAACCGGCCCCAGTTCCCGCACCATGCCGATCGCGGTGATCGAGGGCACCACCGCCTCGGCCGAAAAGCGCGCGCCGCCTGCGAATATCTGCAAGGCCAGCGCGCCGCCGGTGAACAGGGCGGTCAGCCCGACGACCGGCAGGCTGAACCAGCCGATTTGCAACAGCGCGATCAGGAATTCGCGCGGGTAGAACGGCGGGCGGACCAGATGGCTGACGGCATCCGCCGCAAACAGCCCGATCCTGCCGATGGCGGCCAGCCCCCCCTGGGTCGCGCGGCCAAGCGTGGCAAGCGGGGCCAGCAGGTTCATGCCCCGGCCCCGAGGTAATGGCGCTGGTAGCGCGCCCCGAGCGAGGTCAGGATCTCGTAGGAGATCGTCCCGGCAAGGTCGGCCAGCGCGTCGATGGTCTGGGCGGGGCAGAGGATGTCCAGATGGTCGGGGTCACCGTCCAGCCCCGTCACATCTACGGTCAGCAGGTCCATCGACACCCGCCCGACCAGCGGGCAGGGCCGGTCGCCATGCCACAGAACCGCCTTGCCCGACAGGCTGCGGATCAGCCCGTCGGCATAGCCCGACAGAACCGTCGCCAGCCGCGTCGGGCGCGGTGCGGTCCAGGTGGCGCTGTAGCCGACCGGCGCACCGGCCGGAATCCCGCGCAGCTGCGCCACCGGCAGCGACAGGCGCACCACCGGCCGCGCATCCGCAAAGGGCAGGCCGCCGTAAAGCCCGATCCCCGGCCGGGTCAGGTCGAAGTGATAGTCCGGCCCAAGCACCGTCCCCCCGGTCGCCGCCAGCGACCGCGGCACCGCGATCCCGTCGGTCATCCGCCGGAAGGCCGCCAGTTGCGCCGCATTCTGCCCGCTTGCCGGATCGTCGGCCGAGGCCAGATGCGACATGATCAGCGCCGGCCCCCGCGCCACCAGATCGCCCGCCATCGCTGCCCAGTCGGCGGCGTCGATCCCCAGCCGGTACATCCCGGTTTCCAGCTGCAACCCGAACGGATGGCCGGGCAGGGCGCCCAGATGCCGCGCCACCTGCGCGCTCGCCGACAGAACCGGGATCAGCCCGTGGGCCGCGATCAGCCCGGCATCGCCCGCCATATGACCCGCCAGAATGTAGATGTCCGGCCCGGCCCCGAGCGCGGTCCGGAGGGCCGCGCCCTCCTCGGCCTGCACCACGAAAAACTGCCGCGCCCCGGCCGAGGCCAGCGCCCGCGCGACCGGCGCCAGGCCAAGACCATAGGCATCCGCCTTCAGAACCGCGCCGGTCGCCACCGACGCCGCCGACAGCCGGTCCATCGCCCGCCAGTTGGCGACGACAGCCTCAAGATCGACGGTGAGTTGTCCCTGTGCCATGCCAGCCTTTTGCCAGCATGCGGGCCAAGGTCAAGCTGAAAAGCAGCCTCAGAACCGCTCGTCGCCACCCTGTTGCCAGGGCTTGACCAGATTGCCGAACCGGGTGAACCGCCCCTCGAACGACAGTTCGACCGTCCCGATCGGCCCGTGGCGCTGCTTGCCGATCACGACCTCGGCCTTGCCATGCACCCGCTCCATCGCCTCCTGCCACTTGGCCATGGCCTCAAGGTTCTCGTCGCCGGGCTTTTCGCGTTCCTTGTAATATTCCTCGCGGTAGACAAACATCACCACGTCCGCGTCCTGCTCGATCGAGCCGGATTCGCGCAGGTCGCTCAGCTGCGGGCGCTTGTCCTCGCGGTTCTCGACCTGGCGCGACAGCTGCGACAATGCGATGACCGGGATGTTCAGTTCCTTGGCGATGGCCTTCAGCCCTTGCGTGATCTCGGACACTTCGTTCACCCGGCTGTCCTTGGCGGTCGCCGGGCGCACCAGCTGCAGATAGTCGATCATCAGCACGTCCAGCCCATGCGTCCGCTTCAGCCGCCGGGCCCGGGCGGCCAGCTGGCTGATCGGAATGGCGGGCGTGTCGTCGATATAAAGCGGGCAGGTCTCCAGCGCCTTGGCCGCCTCGACGAACCGGCGGAACTCGACCTCGGTCATGTCGCCCCGGCGGATCTGTTCGGATGGCACCTCGGCCGCCTCGGACAGGATCCGCGCCGCCAGCTGTTCGGACGACATTTCCAGCGAAAAGAACCCGACCACGCCGCCCTCGACCGCGCCTTCCGACCCGTCGGGCAGGCGGCCCTTGCGGTAGGCCTTGGCGATGTTGAAGGCGATGTTGGTCGCCAGCGAGGTCTTGCCCATCGAGGGCCGCCCGGCCAGGATCAGCAGGTCCGACGGATGCAGGCCGCCCAGCTTGCGGTCCATGTCCGTCAGCCCGGTCGATATCCCCGCCAGCCCGCCATCGCGCTGATAGGCGGCCAGTGCTGACTGCACCGCCTCGGTCGTGGCCTTCAGGAACGAGACGAAACCCTTTTCCGCATGGCCCTGCTCGCCCAGCTTATAGAGCGCCTGTTCGGCGGCGATGATCTGGTCCCTGGGGTCATTCTCGACCTCGATCGACTGGGCGCGGGCGGTGATGTCACGGCCAAGGCCCATCAGCTCGCGCCGGACGGCCAGATCATAGATCATCTGGGCATAGTCCCGCGCCGCAAAGGCCGAAATCGCCGCCCCGGCGATCCGCGCCAGATAGGCCGGCCCGCCCAGCTCCTTCAGCCCCGGATCCTCTTCCAGATAGCCCTTCAGCGTCACCGGCGAGGCCAGCGCATTCTTCTGGATCCGCGCCACCGCAATCTCGTAGATGCGCTGATGGACCGGGTCGAAGAAATGCTCGGGCCGGACGATCGCGGCGATCCGGTCGTAGATGTCATTGTTGGTCAGGATCGCGCCCAGCAACTGCTGCTCGGCCTCGATATTCTGCGGCAGCGCCTCGCCCTCGGAGGCCGGTGCGGCAGGCATGACCTGACGCAGGGTTGCAATGTCGCTCATGATCCCGCCTGTATTCTTGCTCTTGCTGCCCTCATAGCCCCGGACCGCCCCGACGGCAAACCCGCCCCGCGCCACCACGAACGGGGGTTCCGCCCGCCGATCCTACCACATATTGCCGCCGCACGCCCGCAGTTTGCAGGAATCACCGCGCGCCGCTGCTTGTCCACAGCGCGGTCCACAATTTCCCGCACAGGAAAGTGCGGCCCCGGCGCGCGCGCCCCGACCGATCGGCGCTATTTCGCCGCCCGCGCCGCCTGCCAGGGCCGCGGATCGGTCAGAAAGGCCTCGACCTCGGCCAGTGTCGCCTCGGCAAAGGCACCCGAGGCGCGGGCCTCGGCCAGAACGTCCCACCAGGTGCAAAGGTAGTGCAGGCTGACACCGTGCTTGCCCAGCAGACCGACCGTTTCCGGGAAAATCCCGTAGTAGAAGATCACCGCCGTATGCGCGCAGCTTGCCCCCGTCTCGCGGATCGCATCGACGAACGACAGTTTCGACCCCCCGTCCGTCGTCAGATCCTCGACCAGAAGCACCCGCTCGCCTTCGCCCATCACCCCCTCGATCCGGGCATTGCGGCCATAGCCCTTCGGCTTTTTCCGCACATAGGTCATCGGCAGCGCCAGCCGCTCGGCCACCAGCGCGGCAAAGGGTATCCCCGCCGTCTCGCCCCCGGCGATATTGTCGAACGCCTCGAACCCGGCCTCGCGCATCACCGTCACCGCCAGAAAATCCATCAGCGTCGAACGGATGCGCGGATAAGAGATCAGCTTGCGGCAATCGATATAGGTCGGCGACGGCAGGCCCGAGGCCAGGGTGAAGGGCACTTCGGCGTTGAAATGCACGGCCTTGATCTCAAGCAGCATCCGCGCCGTCAGCCGGGCAATCTCTTCCTTCGGGGGGAAACTCGCAGGGATCATCGCATCTCCTCGGTCAAGGCTTTTTCTTTGTCCAAATACTCCCGCCGGAGGCTTCCGCCGCCGGGGGCAGGGCGACCGCACGCCGGCTCATGCCACAGCCCAATGCAGCGGGAAACCCGGATCAAAGACCGTCACCGGCCCGGCGCCGGTGTCGATCTTCGCAGGGTAGGTCACCGGCGCGCCCCTGGTCAGCACCAGCCGCGCCTCGGTCAGCGGCAGGCGGTAGAAGCCCGCGCCATTCAGCGACACGAACCCCTCCAGCCGCGGCAGCGCAGCCTCTTGCTCGAACACATGCGCCAGGATCGACAGGCTGTTGGTCGCGGTGAAACAGCCGGCGCAGCCGCAGGCATGTTCCTTCAGATGGTCGGCATGGGGGGCGGAATCCGTGCCCAGAAAGAACCGCGCCTCGCCCGAGGTCGCGGCCGCCCGCAGCGCCAGCCGGTGCTTTTCGCGCTTGGCGACCGGCAGGCAATAGTAATGCGGCCTTATCCCCCCGGCGAGGATATGGTTGCGGTTGATGATCAGGTGATGGGTGGTGATCGTCGCGGCCAGTGTCTCGTCGCCGGACCGGGCATAGGCCACGCCCTCCTCGGTGGTGATATGTTCCATCACCACGCGCAGGCCCGGGGTCGCCCGGCGGACCGGGTCCAGAACCCGGTCGATGAACACCGCCTCGCGGTCAAAGATGTCGACGGCGGGGTCCGTCACCTCGCCATGGACGCACAGGGGCAGGCCGATCTCGGCCATCTTTTCCAGCACCCCGCGCACCCGGTCAAAGTCGCGCACCCCGGACTGGGAATTGGTCGTGGCCCCGGCCGGATAGAGTTTCACCGCCTTGACCAGCCCCGCCGCATGGGCGGCCGCCACGTCGGCCGGATCGGTCGCCTCGGTCAGGTACAGCGTCATCAGCGGCTGAAACGCCATGCCCGGGGGCAGGGCGGCCCTGATCCGGTCGCGGTAGGCGCGGGCCTGATCGCCGGTGACGACCGGCGGCACCAGGTTCGGCATGATGATGGCGCGGGCGAAATGGCGGGCGGATTCCGGCAGGACCGCCGTCAGCATCGCGCCGTCGCGCAGATGCAGATGCATGTCGTCCGGGCGGCGGATGGTCAGCGTCTGGGTCATGCCCCCCGGGCTACAGGATCGGGGCTGCGGATTCCAGACGGAAAGGCCGACTTTCGCCGAATCGGCGGATCGCGCCCCATCGCCCTTGCACCCGCCAGCCCGGCCCGGCAGACTGTTTCCAAAGGCGGCACCGACCGCCGGGGTAAGGAGAGGCAGAAGATGCGGATCAGGACGGGCGGGCTGGTGGTGGCGACGCTGTTGGGCGCCTGCACCAATGATCCGGGCTTTACCGGGGTTCCCGATGTGCGCGAGGCCGGGCCCGCCGAGGTGACCGCCTGCCGCTACATCACGGATATCACTGGGACGCCAAGCGTTTATGGCCCGATCCTCGGGCAACAGGGGATGAAATACACCCGCAATATCGTCCTGGACGACGCCCGCAGCGCCGGGGCCAACACCGTCGTCTTCGACCAGATCACCCCGGGCACCGAGGTCTACCAGCTGCACGCCAAAGCCTACGCCTGCTGACCGGCAGGGCGGCAGCCGCCATGACGGGGAATATTGTTGCCGGATTCCCGGCAAAAGCCGCGACCGTATCGGCCTGCGACCCGGATGACGTTTCCCTGCGGCCTCATCCTGCAGTAGGATCACGCCATTCGTTGCGGAGTTTCAGTCATGGTCTTTCGGGCGCTCGTCCCCGGCCTCGCGGGCCTTTCGATCGCGACGGCCACCTTTGCCGGTGATTGCGTCAGCGCCGCGCAGATGCAGGCCGGAATCAGTCTGGACTACAAGGACGGTGGCCGGGTCGAGGTGCGGCGGATCGGCAAGGGGCTGGTCGAACTGCGCGAGATCGGCACCGCCGCCGGCGGCGGCGATCTGCGCTTTGTCAGCCAGTACGGGCTTTATGATCTCGAGGCCGGGGCCTCGGACAAGGGCGCGACCGATCCGGACCGTCAGGTCCGCTATGACTATCAGGGCCAGCCCCTGATCGAGCCGCGTCACGGCGGCACCGGCTGGACCGGCAAGGTCATTGTGACCTTCCCCGGCGGCGAAAGCGAGGTTCAGACAGCGGCCTATGTCTTCGGCGCCGAAAGCCGGCTGGCGCTTGGCGACTGCAGCTACCGCATCCTGTCGATCGACGCGACCTTTCTCAGGGACGGCGGTTGGGAAGGCCAGAAACTCGCCTATTTCCGCGACCTCGGCTTTGCAATGCTGGTGGCGCGGTCCGGTGGCGGCGACGAGCGGACCGACTATGAGTTGCAAAGCCTCGCGGCGGTGCAATAGCGCGGCGGCGGCCTGCTTCCGGTCGATCGCACGGCAACCTTTCCGGTGGCCTCTCAGCCCTGGCCGCCGACCGTGTCCGTCGTGACCGGGCCGGGGCGGCGGAAGCGGGTCGCGAGGTCGCGGGCGCGGGCGCGGAAGCGGTCGTCGTTCAGCCGGTCGCCGATATTGGCGGCCAGAATCGAGGCAAGGCCGGTCCGGCCCTCGGCCTCCAGCCGGGTCAGCAGGCGCCTGAGATAGGGCGCATGATTGCGCCGGGCCCGGTAAAAGGTCCAGAACAGCCGCGCGTCGAAGGCGCCCGACAGCGCTGCCGTCAGGACCGAGGGCAGCAGATGCGTGGCCAGCAGCGTCCCGGCCAGATCGGTGCCCATATGGCGGCAGGGCAGAAAGGTGGTGAACGGCCGCCGGAACAGCGCCGCATGCATCGCGTCATAGGTCTGGGTGGGGTCATAGATCACATAGACCTCGCGCGCGCCGTCGGTCATGTCGGGGGCAAAGCCGTAGCGGTCGGTGAAGTTCAGCCGCCGGCTTTTGGCAAAGCGCGGGTCCCAGCCCGCGACGGCAGGGTCAAGCGTCGCCTGCGGCTGGATCAGGATCACTGTCGCCCCCGGCGCGGCCACCGAATAGGCCGCCGCCGCATA
Source organism: uncultured Frigidibacter sp. (assembly GCA_964582215.1). Lineage (GTDB taxonomy): Bacteria > Pseudomonadota > Alphaproteobacteria > Rhodobacterales > Rhodobacteraceae > TMP-24. The sequence continues at coordinate 9,836 of CAZORV010000036.1, read as the reverse complement.
GGCCGCCATGTCGGCGCCGAAAAACACCACACGCTCGTAACCGTCGAAAAAGGCGTCATCGACCAGACCGTCAAAGAACCGGCAGACATCGGGATCGCGATACCAGCTTTCGGTCCGGGTCAGCAGGCACAGATGCGACCAGTCGCGGTTCTCGCAGATCGAAAAGCCCAGCGGCACCTCGTCGGGCAGCCGGCGCACCGACTGGACCGTCTCGAACGTGACCAGAAGCGTATCCTCGCGGTCAGCGAACAGCGCCGCGTGATCCAGCCCGAGCCGGGTGAAATACCCCTCGCGGCGGCCGAGCCGGTCCATCCGCGCAAACCATTCCTCTTCTGATGAAGACCCCCGGTCCTTCAGCACTGCAGCCTCGACATGAATATTGCCCCGCCCGGAACAAATGGCCCGGTCCGGCGGACATTAGCATGCCGGGGGGCGCGGCAGGCAAGGGGCGAGATGGCGCAGCGGCGCTTATACGCAAGATTTGGCGTCTGGCTGGGGATAATGCGCCGAATGCTGTTCAATCCGTTTCCGTTTTCTCACCAGTTGCCATTCCAGGCGCTGATTGGTTCGGAATCGCGAAAAGCAGCGATGGCCGGCCTTTCCGCCCCTGACAGAACCCGGGCGGGCGGCGCCATCAGAAGGCGACCAGCGGCCACGGGCAGGATTCGCCCCGGGACCGGCGCCCGGGACGGAGGGTCAATGTTCAGCCTCGCCCGCATGGTCGACCGAAAAGAAGAAGCCTTCGGGCAGCGGCAGGCGGTGCAGCCCTTCGGGGATCACCCCCGGCCCGGCGTTGAAGACCGCAGCGCCGAAATGGCGCAGCACCCGCGACAGCGCCCGCATCCGTTCGCCGGTGATCTCGGCGAACAGTGCCTGATGGTCGGGGCGGGACTGCAATTCGGCGACCCTGGCCCGGTGCGCGGCCACCGCATCGGCATGGGCGGCGGCAATCGCGCCATCCGCCATCAACCGCGCCCATTCGGCCCGAAGCAGCGGCAGGCGCGTCTGGATCGACCGTTCCTCGACCGAGTTGTGGTTCATCCGGAACCAGTAGTTCAGCCCCTGATCGCGGTCGACATGGTTCACCCGACCACGCTCGCGCTTGACCAGAAAGCTTTCGGCGGACCGGCAGGCGTAATGGTTCAGCTGCACCCAGTCATAGCCGAAACTCGCGGTCGAGGATCGCCAGCCGTTGCGCAGCACCTCGCGCGGCATCGGGCGGCCCGATCCGTTCAGCCAGCGCACCTCGGACCAAAGGTCGGGCTTCAGGCCCTTTGGCCGGTGGACGCCCAGCTTGCGGTAGATGTCGATGTTGCGGAACAGGGTCTTGAACCCCCAGGCCTGATGCGGCTTGCGCACCATCTCTTCGGCGGCCAGCGGGAATTGTTCCAGAATGAAGCGGTCCTCGTAGCGGGCGACATCGGCATTGCCGAACATCCGCCAGGTCAGGGCGATCATGTTGGCCGGTCCCATCGCCCGGAAAAGCGCGGGCAGCCGGCCGTCGCCCAGCTTGATGTCGATGAACTCGTCGACATCCATGCAGATGATCCAGTCGGCGGCCTTCAGCACCGCCTCGGTTTCGGCGGCCTGCAGGGCGGCGTGCTGCGGTTTCAGGCCCGGCATGGTGCGATAGGGATTGGGCAGGTGCCGCACCAGCCCGCGGGCCTGCAGCAGGTCCAGCATCCGGTCGGTGCCGTCGCTGCAGTCGTTGGTATAGATCAGAAAGTCGCTGACCCCGATCGCGCGGTGATAGGCCAGCCATTCCAGAATGAAGGGCGCCTCGTTCTTCATCGTGGTGACGATGATGGTCCGCGCCCGGTCGGGGTCGGGTGGGGTGTCGGCGGGCGGGGCCGAGGGCGGTGGCAGGACCGGGCGGGCGGCAAAGCAGGTCTCGGCCAGCCGGACCAGCGCCGGATCGGCGATCAGTGAGCTTTTGGGGGCAAGGACCGAGGGCCTTTGCCCCGGCACCCGGATCGCCATCGCCCGCCAGAACGGCACGACCTGCCCCGGATCGGGCCGCGCATAGGCGACGCGAACCGCGCGCCATGTCTTGTCGAGCCCGGCCTTTTCCGGCGCAACCCCCCAGCGCGCCACGCCGCGCCGCGCATCGAACTGGCGGCAGACATGGTCGCCGAAGCGCGCCTCGCCGCCCGGCCGGACACGCCAGGGATAGGTCCGCCGCCCCGCCAGCAGGATCACCCCGTCCGCCGCCGCGACCGTGCGGTCAAAGGCCGAGGGCAGGCTGTCGGGGTCGGCCAGAAGGTCGCTGCAATCCAGCGTCAGCACCGCGCGGGCCTGCGACAGGAACCGCGCCTTGGCCAGTTCGAAAATCAGGGGCTCGCCCAGGGGCGACAGCCAGGGGTCGGCCTCGGGCACAGCCATCCGCACCTTGCCGGGCGCGTCGGGCGCGAGGTAGGGATGGCTTTCGGGGCCAAGGTCCGCCTTGCCCAGCGGCACCGGACATTCGACCAGCACCACCCGCAGATCAAAGCCGTTCAGCGCCCGGGCAGCGGCCAGCGCAGCCGCAAGGTCCCCGGCAAAGGCGCCCGCATCACCGGCGCGGTTGAAGATCAGCGCCCCGGTCAGCCCATGGTGGCGGGCGTGGTAGGCCAGCCAGGCGATCAGGGTCGCCGGGCTTTCGACCGACCGGAAGGCCAGGATGACATTGCGACCGGCGAACAGCGCAGGCTCGGCCAGCGACAAAGGCACATCGACGGGTCCCCCGGTCAGTTCCAACCGGACGGCCCCTTCCGCCACCGCGTCGCGACCCGAGATCATGAGGGCGCCGGACACGGCGCGCTGGTCGGTGATCAGGGGGCTGGCCCCGGGGGGCAGCACCCGCCCCGCGCGGCCCAGCAGCCGGAAGGCCCGGCCACCCGCCTCGGGCCAGACCACCGCGTCCAGCCAGCCAAAGCCCGCCGCCTCGCCCGCAGCCAGCCTGCGGATCAGAAGGGTCGGTTGCAATTCGTCCTGCATGCGGTCCGTGCCTGATGGCGGGGCGGTCCTCGTGACGGACCCCTGATCATCTGGTTATCACAGCGACGGCCCGGCACAAGCGGGGGCCGCCGCTCAGCCCGCCTTCCCTCCCGCCTTCTCGGTGGCCTTGGCGGCATCCCAAAGCGCGTCCATCTCGGCCAGATCGCTGTCTTCGGGGCGCTTGCCCTGCGCCGCAAGGGCGGCCTCGATGGCACGGAAGCGCCGGGTGAACTTGGAATTTGCAGCGCGCAGAGCCGCTTCCGGATCGATCTTCAGGTGCCGCGCAAGGTTCGCAACCACGAACAGAAGATCGCCGAACTCCTCGAATATCTCGGCCTCGCCCAGCCTCGCCCGCGCCTCGGCCAGCTCGCCCGCCTCTTCGATCAGCTTGTCGATCACCTGATCGGTCGAGGGCCAGTCAAAGCCGACCCGCGCCGCCCGGTTCTGCAGCTTGACCGCGCGGGTCAGCGCGGGCAGCCCCGCCGCCACCCCGTCCAGCACGCCGCCCTCGGCCTTGCGCGCCCGTTCCGCCGCCTTCAGCCGTTCCCAGTCGCGGGTCTGCTCGGCCGCACTTTTGTCGCGGCTCTCGCTGCCGAAGACATGCGGATGCCGCGCCACCATCTTGTCCGAAATCGCCGCCGTCACGCTGTCGAAACTGAAATGCCCGGCCTCGGCCCCCATCTGCGCGTGATAGACCGTCTGCAACAGAAGGTCGCCCAGCTCGCCCTCCAGCTCGCCCCAGGCCTGCCGTTCGATCGCATCGGCCACCTCATAGGCCTCTTCGATCGTGTAGGGGGCGATGGTCGCGAAATCCTGTTCCAGATCCCAAGGGCAGCCACCGACCGGATCGCGCAGCCGCGCCATGATTTCCAGAAGGCGCGGCAGGCCGCCCTTGCGGTCATGGACAAGCCGGTCAGAGGCGGCGCGGTCGGTCATGTTGCATCTCGCGGTGATTTGGCCTCTCTTGTGCTAGCCCGAAGCGAACGCGAGAGTCCACATGCCCGTCCTGAACCGCATCGCCGCGCTGGCGCCCGAGGCAAGGGAATGGCGGCAGCATCTGCATCGCCATCCGGAACTGGAATATGACCTGCCCGTGACGGCCGCCTATGTCGCGTCCCGGCTGCGCGAGTTCGGCGTGGATGAGCTGCACGAGGGGATCGCGCAATCGGGCATCGTCGCGATCATCAAGGGGCAGGCGCCGGGCCCGACCATCGCCCTGCGCGCCGACATGGACGCGCTGCCGGTCACCGAACTGACCGGCGCCGCCCATGCCTCGGGGACGCCGGGCCGGATGCATGCCTGCGGCCATGACGGCCACACGGCGATGCTGCTGACGGCCGCGAAATATCTGGCCGAGACCCGGCGGTTCGCGGGCCGCGTCGCGCTGATCTTCCAACCGGCCGAGGAAGAGGGGGCAGGGGCGCTGGCCATGGTCCGGGCGGGCGTGCTGGACCGGTTCGGCGTGACCCAGATCTATGCGATCCACAACGGGCCGAACCTGCCCTTCGGCCAGTTCCGCACCTGCCCCGGCCCGATGATGGCGGCCGTCGACACGCTGAGCGTCACCCTGACCGGCCGCGGCGGCCATGCGGCGATCCCGCACGAGACGGTCGATCCGGTGATCGCCACCGTCGGCATGGTCGGCGCCATCCAGTCGATCCTGACCCGCAACCTCAACCCCCAGGACGAGGCGGTGATCTCGGTCACCCAGATCCACGCGGGCACCGTGTCGAACGTGATCCCGGAAACCGCGATGTTTCAGGCCACGATCCGCAGCTTCGACCCCGAGGTCCGCCAGATGCTGAAGGACCGGCTGTTCGCGATTGTCGAGGGGCACGCCGCCGCCTACGGCGTCAGCGCCCGGATCGACTATGACTGGGGCTATCCGCCCACCGTCAACGACCCCGACAGCGTCGCCTTTGCCGCCGCTGTCGCGCGCGAGATCGTCGGCGCGGATGCCGTCGACACCGACGGCGGCCGCCAGATGGGCGCCGAGGATTTCGCCTATATGCTCGAGGCGCGGCCGGGTGCCTATTTCTTCCTCGGTACCGGGCCGGGGGCGGGCCTTCACCACCCGAAGTTCGACTTCAACGACGAGGTCACCCCGATCGGCGCCAGCTTCTTCGCCCGCCTGGTCGAACGGGCGCAGCCGCTGGGGTAGGGGCAATTTGATCAAACGCCTTGACAGCCGCCGCCGGCCGTTGTTTCCTTGCCGGACCCGGATCCGCGGCGTCTCCGGCCCCTTTGGCAATGACGACGCGAACTTTCCACGGATTTTCCATGGCACTCGAAGATGCGAAGACGCAGGTAGACACTGCGTTCACCCGGCAGGGCCTGCGCGGCCTTGCGTTTGAAAATGCGTTCGGGGGCGCGACCTCGTTTCTGCGGCGGACCTACACCAAGGATCTGACCGGCGTTGATCTTGCCGTGACGGGCGTGCCCTTTGATCAGGCGGTCACGCACCGGGCGGGCGCCCGCTTTGGCCCCCGCGCCATCCGCGAGGCGTCGAGCCTGCAGCCCTATGATCCGCCCTATGGCTGGCCGACCAACCCGCTGGCCGAGATGGCGGTCATCGACTATGGCGATCTGGCCTTTGACTATGCCCGCGTCGCCGATTTCCCCGCGACGCTGACCGCCCATATCGCGACGGTCCTGAAGGCGGGGGCCGGGACGGTGACGCTGGGGGGGGACCATTACATCACCCTGCCGATCCTGCGGGCCTATGCCGAAAAGTTCGGGCCGCTCGGCCTTGTCCATTTCGACGCCCATTCCGACCTTTGGCCCGACGATGACATGGGCCGGATCGACCATGGCACGATGCTGTACAAGGCGGTCAGGACCGGGCTCGTGGACCCGAAACGCTCGGTCCAGATCGGGATACGGACCACGACCGAGGATTATCTGGGCGTCCATGTGATCGACGCGCGCGAGGTGCATGAGCGGGGCTGTGCGGCGGCGGTGGCGCGGGCGAAAGAGATCGTCGGTAACGGCGCGACCTATGTGACCTTCGACATAGACGCGCTGGACCCGTCGGTGGCGCCGGGCACCGGCACGCCGGTCTGGGGCGGGCTGATGGGCTGGCAGGCGGCGGCGATGCTGCGCGATCTCGCGGGGATCAACATGGTCGGCGGCGATGTGGTCGAGGTCTCGCCCGCCTATGACACGACCGGCGCGACGGCCATTGCCGGCGCCCATGTCGCCTACGAGCTGATCTGCCTTTACCATTGGGCGCGGACGCGGCGGTGAAGGGACTGGCGGTCATTGCCGGTGTCTGCGCGCTGATCCTTGCCGGCGCGGCCGCCTGGGTGCGGCTGGCGCCGGACGACCCGGCGCGCTGGCACCGGCCCTCGTACCGGCTGAGCGGGCCGGGCTGGTCGCCCGCCGCCTTTCTGCCGCCCGGCGATCCGGCGCTGGTCCGCGCCACGCCGCAAGGGGCCGAGGCGCCTGTGCTGTTCCGGGGGACGGGCGTGGCCCAGGCGCTGACGATGCTTGACCGCGCGGCACTGGCCGCGCCGCGCACCCGGCGGCTGGCGGGCAGTGCGGCCGAGGGGCGGATCACCTGGGTCGCGCGTTCGGCGCTCTGGGGCTTCCCCGACTATATCACCGCCGACGCCCGGGCCGAAGGGGCGGATGCCTATGTCCTTGTCTCGGCCCGCCAGCGTTACGGCCGCCGCGACTTCGGCGTGAACGCCGCAAGGCTCGGCGACTGGCTGGCGCGGCTGGGCGGCTGAGGCGCAAGGGCGCGGGCCGGGGCCGGTCCTTCTTCCACGCCCCGCCTATGCCGGAACGCCGCCGCTGCCACGGCGGGCGGTGTCCGGGGGGCTCTGGGCCCCCGGGGGGTGGTGCGTGCGAGCACGCACCCTACCGCTGAGCCGGCACCGTTTTTTCTCCGACGCCGGGCTGAGCGGGAGAAGCCGATCTTCCGGTGGAAGAGCGGCCCCGCTCATGTGGGAACTTCGTCTCGTGACCATCGCAGCCCCCACCAACAGAGGGCGGCGCCTGCCCCCGGGCGGCGCGGAGCGCCAGCCCCCCGGAGGGGCAGGCGCTGCCCGGTCGCTTTGAGCGCCCGGGCGGTGTGGGTGGGAATGGTGCGTGACGGCAGGGTCACGTGCCCCTGCCGACCGACGCGGCGGCGCCCTTTTCCCCGACGCCGGGCTGAGCGGGAAAGGCCGGTCTTCCGGTGGAAGAGCGGCTCCGCTCATGCGGGAACGCTGCCCGGTCGCGTTGGGCGACCGGGCGGTGTGGCAGGACCAGTCCGCTGCGACAGGCTCACCAGCCCCTGCCGACTGAGGCTGCGGCGTCCCTTTCGTCAGCGCCGGGCTGAGCGGAAAAGGCCGATCTTCCAGTGGAAGAGCGGCCCCGCTCATGTGGGAAGGTTTCCCCGGAACCATCTGCCCCCCGCACAACAGAGGGCAGCACCTGCCCCGGGCGGCGCGAAGCGCCAGCCCCGGGGAGGGGCAGGCGCTGCCCGGTCGCTTTGGGCGACCGGGCCGTGACAGCGGCACCGGTCGGTTGCGGCAGGGTCACTTGCCCCTGCCGAATGGGAGGTTGCTGTCCTTTTTCCGGACGCCCCGCTCATGTGAAAGCGCTGCCCGGTGGCTTTGGGCCACCGGGCGGTGCGGATGGGATCGTTCGTTGCGGCAGGGGCGATGGCCCCGCCGAACGAGATGGCAATGTCGCCGTGACGCACCGCGCAGGTCGCGGCCCCCGGGGGCCGCCGGTACAGACGAGGACCAGAGTCAGGAAGGCGACAACAGCCGTTCCGTTCCCGTGTCATCGGGTCGGCCCGCGATGTCCGGCTTCGGCCGCGATGCCCCCCGACAAGGGTGATGTCAGCGCGGGCTGCGGTGAAGGCGTCCTCAGTCGTGGCGCAGGAAGTCGCCGTAAAGCCCGCCCCAGAACAACAGCGGCGCGCCGTCGCGGTAGGCGGCGCGCAGGACGCGGCCGACCATGATCGCATGGTCGCCGCCGTCATGGACGGCGTGGGTGGCGCAGTCGAACCGGGCCAGGACGCCGGCGATTTCCGGCGCGCCTTCGGGCGTCAGCCCCGGCGCCAGGGTGCCGAAGTCGCTGCCCGACCGCGCAAAGCGCAGGCCGAGCGCCTGCTGGTCATGGGCCAGCACGTGAACGGCAAAATGCGCGGCCCCGGTCAATGCCTGAAACCGCCCCGACGCCCTGGCGGGGCACCAGAGGATCAGCGGCGGATCAAGCGACAGGGCGGTAAAGCTGTTGGCCGTCATCGCGACCGGCCCTGCGTCGCCGGTCGCGGTCACCACCGTCACGCCGGTCGCATAGCGGCCAAGCGCGGTGCGGAAGGCACGCGCCTGATCGGGGCCGGGGGTCAGGGTTTCCATCATCTGCGCGCCGTGGTTTGCCCCAGAGGTAGGCGGGCCGGGCACCCGTGGCAACCGCGAAAGCGACAATCTGCGGCAGAAGGCCCGGGGGGCTCGACGCGCGGGCCAAGCCGGGGCAATCTGCGGCCCGAAGCGCGACAGGGGGCCGTCTATGCTGTTGATGTACGAAAAGGCCGGGGCTGGCCTGCGACCGCTTGAGCCCGGTATGTCGCCTGATCAGGCGGTCTGGATCGACCTCTATCAGCCGACCGCCGAACAGGTGGCCCTGGTCGAGGCGCGGGGCGTTTCGGTCCCGACGCTGGCTGACATGGAAGAAATCGAGATCTCCAACCGGCTCTACCACGCCGACGGCAAGGATTACATGACGGCGATCATGCCCGGGCAGCTGCCGGGGCGCGGTCAGGCCAGCATGCCCGTGACCTTTGTCACCGGCGGCCGTCAGCTGGTGACGATCCGCCATCACGAGCCGCGGCCCTTTGCGACATTCCCGAACCGGGCCGACAAAAGCTCGACCGGATGCGGGTCGGCGGGGCATGTGTTTCTGGGGCTGGTCGAAGAGATCCTCGGTCGTCAGGCCGACCTTCTGGAAGGTGTCGGCCGGTCGCTGGATGCGGCCTCGCAGTCGGTGTTCACCGGCGATGCCACGCAGAAGCCCGCGATCCTGCAGGATGCGCTGGTGACGATCGGCGCGCAGGGCGATGTGCTCAGCCGCGTTCGCCTGGGGCTGATGACGCTGGAACGGGCGCTGGCCTATTACAGCCAGACGCTGGGCGAGGGCGCCGACACGCGGGTGCTGCGCACCCAGACCAAGGCGCGGCTTCGCGATCTGCAGGCGCTTGAGGTGCATGCCGACTTTCTGTCGGCACGGCTGTCGCAGGCGATGGATGCGACGCTTGGCATGGTCAATCTGGCGCAGAACATGACGGTGCGGATCGTGTCGGTCGTGGCCGTCCTCTTCCTGCCGCCGACGCTGATCGCCTCGGTCTACGGGATGAACTTCCACAACATGCCGGAACTGTCGACCGTCTGGGGCTATCCGTTGTCGCTGGCGATCATGGTGACCTCGGCACTGGCGACCTATCTGTTCTTCCGCTGGAAAAACTGGCTCTGAGGTTTCGGGGCCTTCGGGCGAGTGCCGCACACAGCCCCGGCGCCCGCCACCACCCGGTCCTCGGGGAGAGGCCGGGCACCGGCTCAGTCGGCAGGGGCCATCGCCCCTGCCGCGTCGCGCCAATTCCACCCGCGCCGCCCGGTCGCCCAAAGCGAGCGGGCAGCGCCTGCCCCTGCGGGGGGCTGGCGCTTCGCGCCGCCCGGGGCAGGCTCTGCCCTCTGTCGGTGCGTGTCGAGGCGGTCCTCCGGGAGACGTTCCCGCATGAGCGGGGCCGCTCTTCCACCGGAAGATCGGCCTGTCCCGCTCAACCCGGCGTCGGAGAAAAAACTGTGCCGGCCCGGCGGTAGGGTGCGTGCTCGCACGCACCGCCCGGTCGCCCAAAGCGAGCGGGCAGC
>CAZORV010000035.1:0-19471 GCA_964582215.1 uncultured Frigidibacter sp. | reverse complement strand
CGTCCAGCTCGCCTCACTGCGCATCTGGTTGCGCACATATGAGTCGGTGACCTAGCCCAGCAGCCGGGCCGCCTCGGCCGCCAGGCCGCGCGTAAGAAGCCGTCGCATCAGCGCGATGCGCGGCACGTCGGCGAGATCGGCGTGGCTTGCGACCCAGACATCGACGGCAAGCGCAGGCATCAGCCCGGTGACCGGCGCCAGCCGCGCGTCACCGGCGGCCAGAAAATGCGGCAGGATCGCCATGCCGCGCCCGGCCGCCGCCAGTTCGCGCAAGGTCAGGAAACTGTCCGAAGCGTCCCCGATCCGGTCGGCGCCGACATGGTCGGCCATCCAGCGCGCCGGCACCGTCCGTTCGAGTTGCCCCGTCAGCCCCAGCCAGACCTCGGCCCCCGCCCCCCGCGCCCGGTAAAGGCCAAAGCCGAGCAGCGCCGGCCGCTCGCCGATCAGATTCCCGGGCAGCCGCGCGGTCGGACGGACGGCGACGTCGGCCTCGGTCCGGCCAAGATCGACATAGCCGTTCGAACTGATCAGCGTGACCTTCAGTGCCGGGGCCTCGGTCGCGATCCGCGCCAGGATCGGCGGCAAGAGGCATTGGCAGAAACTGTCGGTCGAGGTGATCCGCACCTCGCCGGTCAGCGGCGCCCGCGCCCCCGCCAGAAGCCGCTGGACCGTCTGCACCGCCCGGTCGACATCGCGCGCCGCCTCGATCACCCGGGCCAGGTCGGGCGCCAGCATATAGCCGCGCGGGGTCTTCTCGAACAGCTCCGTGCCGATCCGCTGTTCGAACTGCGCGACGCGGCGCAGCACGGTGGCGTGGTTGACGCCCAGACGCCGGGCGGCGGCGCTGATGGTGCCGGTCTCGGCCACCGCCAGCACATAGCGCAGGTCATCCCAGTCTTCCCGTGCCATGCCCCCCCCTTGCCGGTCCGGCTGCCATCACGTTTTCGTCATTCCGTCAGGCCCGCCTTACGCCACGTCGCGCCAAATAGGCCCGACTCGGGCGGATTCAGCGGGATTTCCCGGGGTTGTGCGAATTATCACAGTTCCCCTGCGCAAATACAAGGTTCACAGCAAAACCCGCACAGATAGACTTGCCCTGCCCGCGCCCCGGCAGGCGCGCCCGCATCCCCGGGTTGCATCCCGGGGCCGAACGACAAATCAGGGAGATGCCGCATGAGAAAACTGCTGATCGGAACCGCCGTCGCGATGATTTCGGCCACCAGCCTTGCCTGGGCCGAAGGCGAGGCCCCCTTCGCGATGGAGATCAAGGCCCGTCAGGGGATCATGGACTACCGCGCCATCAACATCGGCGCACTGGCGGCGATGGCCAAGGGCGAGGCGGAATATGACGCCGCCAAGGCCAAGACGGCCGCTGACGCGCTGCTGGCCTCGGCCGGGCTCGACCAGTCGATGCTCTGGCCGCCCGGCTCGGGCAATTCGGCCAACCCGGCCTCGACCGCCTCGGATGCGATCTGGGCCGAGGGTTCGGACATCGGCGACAAGGCCGGCGCCTTCACCAAGGCGGCCGAGGCGATGGCGGCGGCGGCCGGGACCGATCTGGCCAGCCTGCAGGGCGCGATGGAGGGGCTGGGCGGCGCCTGCGGCGGCTGCCACAAGGCCTTCCGCGTTCCCGCGCCGTAAGTCATACTGACGGGACAGGCCCGGGGCGGAATCTGGCCCGGGCCTGCCGGAATCAAGGTAAGTTATGCTGCGCAAGGCATTGAAATTTCTGCTGTTTTCCGGAATTCTGGGTGGCGGGGTCTTTTGGTGGATCACTGCCCCCTCGCCCTTGCCGGCAGGGGCCATGGACGGGCTGACCGGAGACGCAACCCATGGCGAGCAGGTCTTCTGGGCCGGCGGCTGTGCCGCCTGCCATGCGGGCGCCGACGCCAAGGGGCCGGACAAGTTCGTGCTCGGCGGCGGGCAGAGGTTCCCCTCGCCCTTCGGCACGTTCGTCGCCCCGAACATCTCGCCCGACCCCGACAATGGCATCGGCAAATGGACGGCCTATGACCTTGCCAACGCGCTGAAGCGCGGCGTCTCGCCCAGGGGGCAGCATTACTTCCCGGTCCTGCCCTATCCGAGCTACATCCGCGCCGATCTGCAGGACATGGCCGATCTGCACGCCTTTCTGATGACCCTGCCCCCGGTCGCCACCCCGAGCGCCGCGCATGAGGTCGGCTTTCCCTTCAGCATCCGCCGACTTCTGGGCGGCTGGAAGTTCCTGTTCCTGCGCGAGGGTTGGGTGATCGACGGCGACCTGACCGACCAGCAACAGCGCGGCCGCTATCTGGTCGAGGCGCTTGGCCATTGCGGTGAATGCCACACGCCGCGCAATGCGCTTGGCGGGGCGGACCGCAGCCGCTGGCTGGCAGGCGGGCCGGTCCCCGCGGGCAAGGGCAGTTTCCCCAACATCACCCCGGGCAAGCTGACATGGTCCGAGGATGAGATTGCCGAATATCTGACGTCCGGCTTCACACCCGACTTTGACAGCGCGGGCGGCCATATGGCGTTGGTGGTGGAAAACACCGCCCATCTGCCGCCCGAGGACCGCGCCGCCATCGCCGCCTATCTGAAGATCGTGCCTGCGGCCGAGTGAAAAACAAGATTTAAGAAAGCGCACCATGATCCTGATTGGCCAGTATGATTCGCCATTCGTTCGCCGCGTCGGCATTGCCCTGACGCTGTACGATTTGCCCTTCCGGCAGGAACCCTGGTCGGTTTTCCGCGACGCCGACCGCATCCGCCCGCTGAACCCGCTGACCCGGGTGCCGGTGCTTGTGCTGCCGGACGGCGAGGCGCTGATCGAAAGCCACATGATCCTCGACTATCTCGACAGCCTCGTGCCGGCCGCCCGGCGGCTGTTCCCGCAGGCCGAACCCGACCGCCACCGCGCCCTGCGCCGGGCGGCGCTTGCGACCGGCATCGGCGACAAGGCGGTGGCGCTGTTCTATGAGCTGCGGCTCCACGACCGGGTGTCCGATGTCTTTGCCGATCGCTGCCGCCGCCAGATTGCCGATGGCTGGCAGGCGCTGGAAGCGGCCCTGCCCGAGGATGCCGACGGTCACGCCGAAGTGGCCGCCGCCTGCGTCTGGCGCTTTGTGGAGGAGGCGCATCCCGGCCTGACCGACAGCGCCGCCCTGCCCCGCCTTGCCGCCCTTTCGGCGCGGCTTGAAGCGACGGCGCCGTTCAGGACGATCTTCCAGCCGTTCATCGCCCCGGCCTGAGGGACAGGCCGCAGCCGCCGCGACGTCGGGCCGACAAATCCGGATTCCCCTTTGCGCCGCCATGCTCTAGAAGGGGCGCATGGACATTCTTGAAAAGATCAGGGCCTACAAGCTGGACGAGGTCGCCGCCGCCAAACGCGCCCGCCCGCTGGCCGATGTCGAGGCGGCGGCGCGCGCCGCCGGGCCGGTTCGCGGCTTTCACGCCGCGCTGAAGGCCGCCGAGGCCAGAGGCTACGGCCTGATTGCCGAGATTAAGAAGGCCTCACCCTCCAAAGGCCTGATCCGCGCCGATTTCGACCCGCCCGCCCTTGCCCGCGCCTATCAGGCGGGTGGCGCCACCTGCCTTTCGGTCCTGACCGACGGCCCGTCCTTTCAGGGGGCGCCCGCCTATCTGACCGCGGCCCGCGCCGCCGTCAGCCTGCCCGCGCTTCGCAAGGATTTCCTGTACGACACCTATCAGGTCGCCGAGGCGCGGGCCTGGGGGGCCGACTGTATCCTGATCATCATGGCCTCGGTTTCCGACGCGCTGGCGGCCGAACTCGAGGCCGCAGCGACCCACTGGGGCATGGACGCACTGATCGAGGTGCATGATTCGGCCGAGATGGACCGCGCCTTGCGGCTGAACTCACCCATGATCGGGGTAAACAACCGCAATCTCAAGACGTTCGAGGTCACTCTTGACACGACGCGGCAGCTTGCGCCGGCGCTGCCCGAAGGGCGGATGCTGATCTGCGAAAGCGGCCTTTTCACCCGGGCGGATCTGGCCGACATGGCCCAGGTCGGCGCCCGGTCGTTTCTGATCGGCGAAAGTCTGATGCGGCAGGCCGATGTCGCCGCTGCGACCCGTGCCCTGCTGGCCGACCCGGCCGGCGTCTGACATGAGGGCCTGACATGGTGCTTTCCCACTTCGACGCCGCCGGCAATGCCCAGATGGTCGACGTCACCGACAAGGCCGTCACCGACCGCATCGCCGTCGCCGAGGCACGGGTGCTGATGCAGCCCGAGACTTTGGCGCTGGTGCTGGCGGGAACGGCGAAAAAGGGCGACGTCCTGGGCGTGGCGCGGCTGGCCGGAATCATGGCGGCCAAGCGCACGGCCGAGCTGATCCCGCTTTGCCATCCGCTGCCGCTGACCCGGGTCACGGTCGACCTGACGCCCGACCGTGGCCTGCCCGGCGTCCGGATCGAGGCGACGGTCCGCACAACCGGCCCGACCGGGGTCGAGATGGAGGCGCTGACAGCGGCCTCGGTCGCGGCGCTGACCGTCTATGACATGCTGAAGGCCGCCGAAAAATCAATGCAGATTGATGGTTTGCGCGTCGTTCTTAAAGACGGCGGCAAGACCGGCCGGTACGAGGCGCCACGGTGATCACCGTCGCCGAGGCGCTGGCCCGTATCCTTGCCCTTGCCGAACCCTTGCCCGCCGAGACCGTCGGCCTTCGCCATGCCGGGGGCCGGGTTCTGGCCGAACCGGCCGTGGCCCGCCTGACCCAACCGCCGTTCGCCGCCTCGGCCATGGACGGTTATGCGATCCGCGAGGCGGACCATCGCGCCGGCGCCCGCCTGACGGTGATTGGCGAGGCTGGCGCGGGCCATGGCTTCGCCGGGCGGATCGGGGCCGGTCAGGCGGTGCGGATCTTTACCGGCGCGCCGGTGCCCGAGGGCGCTGAACGGGTGATCCTGCAAGAGGATGTGCAGCGCGCGGGCGACATGATTTCACTCGGCACGGATCTGGAAAACTCACGCCATATCAGACCGATGGGTCAGGATTTTAAACTAGGCGACCGGCTTTCCGCCCCCCGCCGCCTCAGGCCCGCCGATCTGGCACTGATCGCCGCGATGAACCTGCCGCAGGTCCGCGTCGCACGCCGCCCCGTGGTGGCCATCCTTGCCACCGGGGACGAGTTGGTCATGCCGGGCGAGGAGCCGCGCGCCGACCAGATCGTCGCCTCGAACGGCTTTGCCATCGCCGCCCTGGCCGAGGCGCGCGGCGCCGAAGCGCGGCTTTTGCCGATCGCCCGCGACAATGAGGCCGCGCTGCACCAGGCCTTCGATCTGGCGGGCGACGCCGATGTGGTCGTCACCATCGGCGGCGCTTCGGTCGGCGATCATGATCACATCAGGAACATCACGGAACAACGCGGTCTGAAACGGAATTTCTGGAAGATCGCCATGCGTCCGGGCAAGCCGCTGATCGCCGGAAAACTGGCACGGCAGGTTCTGCTGGGCCTGCCCGGCAACCCCGTCTCGGCCATCGTGACCGCGACCCTGTTCCTGCTGCCGCTGCTGGACCGTCTGCAGGGCCTGCCCGGCAGCCACGGGGCCCTGCGCGCGCGACTGGCGGCACCGGTCGAACCGAACGGTCCGCGCGCCCATTACATGCGGGCAAAGCTGGCCCCCGGGCCTGACCTGCCGCTGATCAGGCCGATGGGCAATCAGGATTCGGCGCTTCTGACCATTCTCGGCACAGCCGATGCGCTGCTGATCCGGCCGATCGGCGACGGCGCCCGGGCGGCGGGCGATCCTGTCGACTATCTGCCGCTTTGAGATACGGCGATTGACACAAACCGGGAACGGGTATAGAACGCCGAATGAACATCATGTCACCGGCAGAGGGACAGCCAAGGCAATGCTGACACGCAAGCAGTTGGAACTTCTGGATTTCATTCAAAAACGGCTGGATCGTGACGGCGTCCCCCCTTCGTTCGACGAGATGAAAGAAGCGCTGGATTTGCGATCGAAGTCCGGCATCCACCGGCTGATCACCGCGCTTGAGGAGCGGGGCTTCATCCGCCGCCTTGCCCACCGCGCCCGCGCCATCGAAATCGTCAGGACGCCCGAGGCGATGGGCAAGCCCGGCTTCAGCCCCAGGGTCATTCAGGGCGACCGGCCCGAGCCGCCGCGCGGTGCCATGCCGGTGAATGCCGTCCATGCGATGGAACTGCCGGTCATGGGCCGCATCGCCGCCGGTGTCCCGATCGAGGCGATCTCGGAAGTGTCGCATCATGTGGCGGTCCCGGGGTCGATGCTGTCGGGGCGCGGCAATCACTATGCGCTTGAGGTCAAGGGCGATTCGATGATCGAGGCCGGGATCAACGACGGCGACATCGTCGTGATCCGCGAACAGTCAACGGCCGAGAATGGCGACATCGTCGTCGCACTGGTCGAGGGGCATGAGGCGACGCTGAAACGCTTTCGCCGCCGGGGCGCGATGATCGCGCTTGAGGCCGCGAACCCGGCCTATGAGACGCGGGTGCTGCCCGAAGGTCATGTGAAGGTGCAGGGCCGCCTGGTCGGGCTGATCCGCAGCTATTGACCGTACCGCTGCCGCCGTGAGGTTCCGCCATGCGCGGGACGGGCGTGGCTTGTCCTGGGCAATATTCGGGACGGCGACCAAGCCGGTCGAACATGTGCCAGGCTGCAGCCGGGCTGAGCGGGACATGCCGCGTTTGCGGTTGGCGGGCTGGCGCGATCACACGGGAAAGTCATTGCCTGACGTCTCGGGCCGCTCGCAACACACCTTTTTGACACAACCAGAGGCAGCGCTGGACCGATCCGCACTGCGGTCCCGGCCGGATGGGCCGGGACGGTTGCGTTCCGAAGCCGGGCGCCCGCGCTACATGCCCGCCGCGCGGGCCAGCGCCCGGCGGCCCTGCAGCTCTTCCGCCACAAGGAAGGCCAGTTCCAGCGACTGGCTGGCGTTCAGGCGCGGGTCGCAGGCGGTGTGGTAGCGGTCCGACAGATCCTCGTCGGTCACGGCACGGACGCCGCCGGTGCATTCGGTCACATCCTTGCCGGTCATCTCGAAATGCACGCCGCCGGGGATCGTCCCCTCGGCCTTGTGGACGGCAAAGAACTCGCGCACCTCGCGCAGCACGCTTTCAAAGGGCCGGGTCTTGTAGCCCGAGGCCGCCTTGATCGTGTTGCCATGCATCGGATCGCAGGTCCAGACGACGTTGGCGCCCTCTTCCTTGACTGCACGGATCAGGCGCGGCAGGTTGTCACCGACCTTGCCCGCCCCGAACCGCGCGATCAGTGTCAGCCGCCCGGGCTCGTTCTCGGGGTTGAGGCGCGCCATCAGCTGCTTCAGCTCGTCCGCCGTCAGCGAGGGGCCGCATTTCATCCCGACCGGGTTCTGCACGCCCCGGCAAAACTCGACATGCGCGCCGTCAGGCTGCCGGGTCCGGTCGCCGATCCAGATCATGTGGCCCGATCCCGCCACCGGCAGGCCCGTGGTGCTGTCGATCCGGCAAAGCGCCTCTTCATATTCCAGCAGCAGTGCCTCGTGGCTGGTGTAGAAATCGACCGTCGCCAGTTCCTTTGCGGTTTCCGATGTCACGCCGGCCGCAGCCATGAAATCCATCGCATCCTGGATCTGCCCGGCAATCTCGCGGTAGCGGCGGGCATCGGCCTCGTCGGTGAAGCCTGAAATCCAGCTTTGCACCCGGTGAATGTCGGCATAGCCCCCGGTCGAAAAGGCCCGCAACAGGTTCAGCGAGGCCGCTGCCTGGGTGTAGGCCTGCAGCATGCGCTGCGGATCGGGGATGCGGGCCTCGGCGGTGAAGTCAAAGCCGTTGATGATGTCGCCCCGGTAGGACGGCAGCTCGACCCCGCCCGCCACTTCGGTCGCGGCCGACCGCGGCTTGGCGAACTGACCGGCCATCCGGCCGATCTTGACCACCGGCACCTTGGCGCCCCAGGTCAGGACGATCGCCATCTGCAGGATGACCTTGAACGTGTCGCGGATATTGTCGGCCGAGAACTCGGCAAAGCTTTCGGCGCAGTCGCCGCCCTGCAACAGGAACGCCCGGCCCGCCGACACCTCGCCCAGGGTCCGCTTCAGCTTGCGCGCCTCGCCGGCGAATACCAGCGGCGGCATCCGGCCCAGCTGCGTCTCGACCGCCCGCAGGGCAGCCTGATCGGGATAGTCCGGCATCTGCACCCGGGGCTTTGCGCGCCAGTCAGATTTTGTCCAGGCCTTGGTCATGTCCCTACTCCGCAGTGCTTTAGCGATAACGGTCCGGTCTTATAGAGAAGCCCGGCCCGGGACGCAAACAGGTTGGCGCCGAAATATTCTTACCCAAAGACCTGTGCTGCGTTGAAATATCCTTGCGCAGCCGATCCGTCGGGTGCTATGTGCCCGAAACGACAAAAACGGGTCGCATAATGCAGTTGACCACCCCCCGCGGCAAGAAAGAGACCGAGCCCAAGGCTCAGGACAAGGCCAGGGATCGCCGCTTTGTCTTTCTGCTGCTTGACCGGTTCACGATGATCTCGTTCGCCGCGGCGATCGAACCGCTCAGAATCGCCAACCGGACACTGGGGCGCGCCGCCTACAGCTGGGTTCTGGCGGGCGAGACGGGCACCGAGGTCACCTGTTCGAACGGTGCCTCGTTCCGGCTGGATATCGGACTGGATGAGGTCGACCGCGAGGATACGGTTTTTGTCTGCGGCGGCATCGATGTGCAGTCGGCGACCACAAAACCGATCCTGAACTGGCTGCGGCGCGAGGCGCGGCGCGGGGTCGGAATGGCGGGCATCTGCACCGGCTCCTATACGCTGGCCAAGGCCGGGCTTCTGGACGGCAAGCGCGCGACGATCCACTGGGAAAATCAGGACAGCTTTCTTGAAGAGTTCGAGAAGGTCCGCCTGACCAAGTCGGTGTTCGTCATCGACAGCAACCGGATGTCGACGGCGGGTGGCACGGCCTCGCTTGACCTGATGCTGAAGCTGATCGCACAGGACCATGGCGAGGATGTCGCCAATGTCGTCGCCGATCAACTGATCTACAGCTCGATCCGCACCGATCAGGACACCCAGCGCCTGTCGATCCCGACCCGCATCGGCGTCCGCCACCCGAAGCTGAGCCAGGTCATCCAGATCATGGAAAGCAATATCGAGGATCCGATCAGCCCGGCGACGCTGGCCGATGACGTCGGCATGTCGACCCGCCAGCTGGAACGTCTGTTCCGCCGCTATCTGAACCGCAGCCCCAAACGCTATTACATGGAACTCAGGCTGCAAAAGGCCCGCAACCTGTTGATGCAGACCGACATGAGCGTCATCAACGTCGCCCTTGCCTGCGGCTTCGCCAGCCCGTCGCATTTCTCGAAATGCTACCGGTCGCATTATCAGACGACCCCTTACCGCGAACGCGGAACCCTGGGCAAACCCGGCAACGTCCGGCTGTCGATCTAAGCCCGAGCCGCGTTGCTTGACTTCGCGTGAGGGCCGCCGTGCAGGCGTATCAATTCCTTTGCTTTTGCCGTTTTCGGAATTAGGGTCGCCCTCAGGACAACGTTCCAGCATGGGAGTGAACCAATGAACAAACGTCTTGCCGCCACTGCGGCATGTGCGCTTTTTGCCGGTGCGGCAGGTGCAGAGGATATCAAGATCGGCATCATCACCGGCTTCACCGGCCCGATCGAATCCATGGCGGGCCCGATCGCCTCGGGCTCGGATCTGGCGATTGCCGAGGTCAATGCCTCGGGCCTGTTGCTGGACGGCTCGCAAGTGACCGCAGTGCGCGGCGATGACGGCTGTTCCGACGCCGCCGCCGCAACCTCGGCGGCTGAAAAGCTGGTGACTTCGGATCACGTGGCGGGGATTCTTGGCGGCAGCTGTTCGGGCGTCACCTCGGCCATCCTGGCCAATGTCGCGGTGCCGAACGGCGTGGTGATGATCTCGCCCTCGGCCACATCGCCCGGCCTGACGACGGCGGACGACAAGGGCCTGTTTTTCCGCACCGCCCCCTCCGACGCCCGTCAGGGCGAGGTCGCGGCCGACATTCTGGTCGAGCGCGGCTTCAAGTCGGCAGCGCTGACCTACTCCAACAGCGACTATGGCAAGGGGCTGGCCGAATTCATTCAAAAGGCCTTCGAGGCCAAGGGCGGCAAGATCACCGCGTCCATCGCCCATGAAGACGGCAAGGCGGATTACTCGGCCGAGGTCGCTGCCCTTGCGGCGGCGGGCGGCGATGTGCTGATCGTGGCCGGCTATGCCGATCAGGGCGGCGGCGGCGTAATCCGCGGCGCGCTGGACAGCGGCGCCTTCTCGACCTTTGCGATGACCGACGGGATGATCAGCGACGCGCTGACCAAGAACATCCCCGAAGGTCTGAACGGCTCGTTCGGGACCAAGCCCGGCACCGACAGCCCCGGCGGCGACATGTTCGCCAAGGCGGTGAACGGCGCCTTTGACTCCAAGGCGATCTTCGCACCGGAATCCTATGATGCAGCGGCGCTGATGCTTCTGGCCATGGCGGCGGCGAAATCGTCCAAACCGGCCGACTATGGTCCGAAGATCATGGATCTGGCCAATGCACCGGGCGAAAAGATCTTCCCGGGCGAGCTGAAAAAGGCGCTGGAGATCATCAACGGCGGCGGCGATATCGATTATGTCGGCGCTTCGGCCGTGGAAATGGTCGGGCCCGGCGAGGCATCGGGCAGCTATGCCGAGATGGAAGTCAAGGACAATGCGCTGGGCGTTGTGAAGTACCACTGACCCAAAGGGGCGGCCCGCCCGCGCGGACGGGCCGCCCCGATAGTCACGCGACCGCCGTGCGCAGCAGCGCCGGGACCGGGCGGAGGGATCAGGCGGCACTGGGGGGCACATGATCACAGTCGAGAACCTGCACAAGCATTTTGGCGGGTTTCGCGCCGTCGATGGCGCGTCGATCGAGATTGCCAAGGGCTCGATCACCGGGCTGATCGGGCCGAACGGCGCCGGAAAGTCTACGCTTTTCAACGTCATCGCCGGGGTTTACCACCCGACTTCGGGCCGCGTGGTCATGGATGGCGAAGATATCACCGGCCTTCCCCCGCACGAACTGTTCCACAAGGGGCTTCTCAGAACCTTCCAGATTGCCCATGAATTTTCGTCGCTGACAGTGCGGGAAAATCTGATGATGGTCCCTGCGGGCCAGTCGGGCGAACGGCTCTGGAACAGCTGGCTTCACCGCAACCGCATCCGCGAAGAAGAAGCGGAATTGGCGAAGAAAGCCGACGAGGTGCTTGATTTTCTGACGATTTCCCATCTGGCGCGCGAACACGCCGGGAACCTTTCTGGTGGACAGAAGAAGCTGCTTGAGCTTGGGCGCACCATGATGGTCGATGCCAAGGTGGTGTTTCTGGACGAGGTCGGCGCCGGTGTGAACCGGACGCTTCTCAACACGATCGGCGATGCGATCATCCGGCTGAACCGGGAACGCGGCTATACGTTCTGCGTGATCGAACATGACATGGATTTCATCGGCCGCCTTTGCGACCCGGTCATCGTCATGGCTGAGGGCAAGGTGCTGGCCAAGGGCAGCGCGGCCGCGGTCAGGGCAAACGAGGCGGTGATCGAAGCCTATCTCGGGCGCGGACTGAAAAACCGTGTGAAGGAGGCGACGAATGGCTGACCTCTGCGCGATGAGGCGAATTTTTCTTCAAAAATTCGCAAGCAATTTTTTGAAGGAAAAATTGCAGGTCCGGCTGAAGCGGGGTCCGAAGTGACCGGACCCTTTCTCGTCGGTGAGAAGATGACCGGCGGCTATGGCGCCGCTGACATCCTGCATGATTGCACGCTTGCCGTCGAAAAGGGCCAGATCGCTGTGATCGTCGGCCCGAACGGCGCGGGCAAGTCAACGGCCATGAAGGCGGTGTTCGGCATGCTGCGCCTGCGGGGCGGCCATGTCCGGCTTGACGGCGAGGATATCACCGCGCTGTCGCCGCAGGACCGGGTGCGCAAGGGCATGGGGTTCGTGCCGCAGGTCAACAATGTCTTCCCCTCGATGACGGTCGAGGAAAATCTCGAGATGGGCGCCTTCATCCGCACCGGTGATTTCCGCGACACGATGGATCAGGTCTACCAGCTTTTCCCGATCCTCAAGGACAAGCGGCGGCAGGCGGCGGGCGAATTGTCCGGCGGTCAGCGCCAGCAGGTCGCCGTCGGACGGGCGCTGATGACCCGCCCGCGCGTCCTGATGCTGGACGAGCCGACGGCGGGCGTCTCGCCCATCGTCATGGATGAGCTTTTCGACCGGATCGTCGAGGTTGCCCGCACCGGCATCTCGATCCTGATGGTTGAACAGAATGCGCGGCAGGCGCTGGAGATTGCCGACATGGGTTTTGTTCTTGTGCAGGGCGCCAACCGCTACACCGACAGCGGCAAGGCCCTGATGGCCGACCCCGAGGTCCGCCGCAGCTTTCTCGGGGGCTGAGGCATGGATTTTCTGAACGCCATCGTCGCACTTCTGAACTTCGTGGTCATCCCGGCCACGGCTTACGGCGCGCAGCTGGCGCTTGGGGCGCTTGGCGCCACCCTGATCTACGGGGTCTTGCGGTTTTCGAACTTTGCCCATGGCGACACGATGGCTTTCGGCACGGCCATCGTCATTCTGGTCACCTGGTGGTTCCAGTCGCACGGGATCAGCGCCGGGCCTCTGCCGACCGCGCTGCTTGCGCTGCCGTTCGGCATGCTGGCGACCGCGGCCATGGTGCTGGTCACCGACCGGCTGGTCTACCGTTATTACCGCCGGGTCAAGGCCAGGCCGGTGATCGTCGTCATCGCCTCGATGGGGGTGATGTTCGTCCTGTCAGGCGTCACGCGGTTCATCATCGGCGTCGGCGAGATCAAGTTCACCGACGGGGTCAAGTTCGTTATCGAACCGGGTGGTTTCAAGGCCGCGACCGGCCTTGCCGAGGGGCTGGCACTCCGCTCGACCCAGCTGATCACCATGGTGACGGCGGCAGCGGCGGTGGCGGCACTTTTCTGGTTCCTGAACCGGACCCGCACCGGCAAGTCGATGCGCGCCTATTCCGACAATGAGGATCTGGCCCTGCTTTCGGGCATCAACCCCGACCGGGTCGTCGCGGTGACCTGGATCATCGCCTCGGCGCTTGCCGTCATCGCGGGCACGCTTTACGGGCTCGACAAGGCCTTCAAGGCCTTCAACTATTTCGCGCTTCTCCTGCCGATCTTTGCGGCGGCCGTGGTCGGCGGCCTTGGCAACCCGCTGGGCGCCATCGCCGGCGGGTTTCTGGTGGCCTTTTCCGAAGTCGGCGTGACCTATGCCTGGAAGAAGGTCGCGACCTACCTTGTGCCCGACGGCTGGGCGCCCGAAGGCCTGATGCAGATCCTGTCGACGGACTATAAATTCTCGGTCAGTTTCGCCATCCTGATCATTGTCCTGCTGTTCAGGCCGACCGGCATCTTCAGGGGGAAATCGGTATGAGCCCGAGCTTGCGCAACCTTGGCCTGTTCGGCGCGGTCGCCCTGCTGTTCCTGCTGGAGGGGACGGTCAGGTGGACGCTCGGCCCGACCGGCGTTGAATATACCATCTTCGGGCAAAGCTGGAACTCGGCGCTTGGCATTCTGAACGTCTGCCTGATCTCGGCGATCATGGCGCTCGGCGTCAATGTCCAGTGGGGCTATGCGGGGCTGTTCAACACCGGGATCGTCGGCTTTGTCGCCCTTGGCGGGCTGGCGCCGGTGCTGATCTCGTCCCCGGTCGTCCCCGAGGTCTGGGTGGGTGGCGGGGTTTACCGGCTGGTGGCGGCGCTGATGCTGGGCGGCGGGGTGATTGCGGCGATGATCCTGGCCTACGGACGCACCACCGGCCGGGCGCGGGCGCTGGTGCTGGTGGGCATCGGCATCGCGGGCTATGTGCTTTATCGCGGCCTTCTGGACCCCGCTGTCGACTTCATCGAACAGAATGACCCCGCGACCCAGGGCAATGTCGGCGGGCTTGGCCTGCCGGCGCTGGTCTCCTGGCCGGTCGGCGGGCTGTTCGCGGCCGGGGCGGCCTGGGTCATCGGCAAGACCGCCCTTGGACTGCGGTCCGATTATCTGGCGATCGCAACCCTGGGCATCGGCGAGATCATCATCGCCGTGCTGAAGAACGAGGACTGGCTGGATCGTGGCGTCAAGAATGTCATCGGCCTGCCGCGTCCCTGGCCGGTTCCGGACGAGGTGACGCTGCAGGCCAGCGGCTGGTTTCAAGACTGGACCGCCGGCATGGGCTGGGATCCGGTCGGCGCCTCGACCATTCTGGTCAAGCTGCTCTACGCGGGCCTCTTTCTGACCGTCCTTCTGGTCATCCTTGCCGCCTCGGAACTGGCGCTTCGCAGCCCCTGGGGCCGGATGATGCGCGCCATCCGCGACAACGAGACGGCGGCGCGGGCGATGGGCAAGGATGTGACCCGCAGGCATCTGCAGACCTTCATCCTCGGATCGGCCATCTGCGGGGTTGCCGGGGCGATGCTGATCACGCTGGACGGCCAGCTGACCCCGGGGTCCTTCACGCCGCTTCGCTACACGTTTACCATCTGGCTGATGGTCATTGTCGGCGGGTCGGGCAACAACTGGGGCGCCATCCTCGGCGCCTTTCTGATCTGGTTTCTCTGGATCAAGGTCGAGCCATGGGGCAATGCGCTGATGTATACCGTCACCGCCGGGATGGCGGACGGATCGGCGCTGAAACAATCGCTTCTGGACAGCGCGGCGCAGATGCGGACCATCACCATGGGGTTGATCCTGCTCTTGGTGCTGCGCTTCAGCCCGCGCGGCCTTATTCCCGAGCGGTAAGGGAAGCGGCCGCCCAGATGCCGAGATCGTCGCCGTCAAAGTGCAGGGTTGCCTGAGGCGTGGCCTTGAGCAGGTCGCGCGGGGCGAACAACAGGCCCGACGGATGCGCTGCGACCCAGGCGGCAAGGGTGTCACCGTCCGGCAGAACCGTCACCGGCCGGTGCAGGCGTCCGGCGAAGTTCATCTCGGCGCTATAGCGCATGCCGGTCACGGCCAGATCGCCCTCGGCGGCGCCCGACAGGGCCTTTGCCAGCCGGTGGCTGTCATAGGTTACAAAGAACCCTGTCCCCGCCAGCGCGCCCTGCAGGACCAGCGCCACACCAAGGCCAAGCGCCAGATGGCCGGGAACCAGAGGCAGACCTATCGCCAAAGCAGCCAGCGCCAGAAGGCAAAGACCGGCGATCAGCACGGGGGTCAAGCCAATGTCCGGGGGCAGGACGGACCCCGCCCTGCCCCCGGTTGCCCGCAACGCCGCCAGAACCAGCACCGCCAGACCGGCCCCGAGCGTAAGCCAGGGCGCGGCGGACAGGTGGCCGGACGGGCGGCTCTCCTCCCAAAGACTGCGGGCAAAAATCAGTGCGATGGCAGGTAGTTCCGGCAACAGATAATGCGCCTGCTTGCTGGCGACCAGCGAAAAGATCGCCAGCCCCGACAGGGCCCAGATCAGGCAAAGCCGGACGGAACGGTCGGCGGCGGTCCGTCTCCGCAGGCCACGCCAAAGCTGCCACGACCAGCCGAACGGAAAGATCAGGACCGGCAGAAGCGCGATCAGGAACCAGACCGGGCGGTCATGGGCCATGCCGCCCGCAACCCGCGCCGCCGACTGGCGCCAGATTAGTTCATAGCGAAAGGTCGCGTCGGCGGTCAGAAGCGCGGGCACCAGCCAAAGCGCCACGGCGGCAAGGCAGGTGGCCAGCGCCAGCGCCAGCCCGCGCGCGCCGTCGCGGACGGATGGCGGGCGCGGCGCCCAGACGCGCATCAAGGCCAGCGGCACGACAAGATGCAGAAAGATCACCGGCCCCTTGGCGTAAAGGCCAAAGGCCAGCACCAGCCCGAGCCCAGCCCAGACACGGGACCGGACATCGCCACTGCCGATGGCCCAAAGGCAACCGATCCCCGCCAGAACCGCGACCGTCAGCATCGCGTCGAACATCGTGGCGCTGCCGTAAAGGAGGAATGCCGAAAACCCCGCCAGCGCCGCCGCCGCGCGGGTACCCGCACCGGACAGGTCCGGCCAGAACCGCGCCGCCAGCCGTGCCGTCAGCACGACCGCCGCCACCGCAAAGGCCGGACCGACCAGACGGCCGGCCAGTTCGCTGACGCCGGTGACGGCCCAGACCAGATTGATCAGCCAGAACAACAGCGGCGGCTTGTCGGCATAGGGCGCGAAATTCCGGGTCAGATGGAACGGGTCGCCGGAGAGATGCATCTCCCAGGCGACGGCCAGATAGCGCGTCTCGTCGATCGGCAGCAGCGGACGGACCAGGACCGACAGGACAAGCGCGACGGCGAAGACAAGGCTGACGCGAAAAAGGCTGAGCGAAGGCAATCGTCGGTTCCTGCGGGCGCCGCACGCGGCCGGGGTCAGAACTGCGATAATGGCAACCCGCCTGCCGGGCAAGTCAACCTTAGTTGGATGGCGCCGCCTTTTGCGCTGGTCGCGGGCGCGGCAGACGGCGGCCCTGTTCCGGCGGCGCGCAGGCGGCCCCCGATTCCGGTCAATTTTTCAACGCTGCGGCGCCACAGATTGACCTGTTTGACCTGTCAGCACCGCCGTCGGACAGGTCTGAGACACCGCACCCATGGCTTTTTACCGCGACCTCGGTCGCTTTGGCACCCGAACGGCACTGATCGACCCCGACGGGGGCGCGGTCGCCTATGCGGCGCTGGCCGCACGGGTCGACCATTGGCGCGCGACCCTTGCCGGCCATACAAGCGGCCCCGGCGACCGGTTGCTGATCGGCCTTGAGCTTGCCCCCGTCACCGACCTGATCGCCGCCTATCTTGCCGCCCTTCGGGACGGCCATCCGGTCATTCTGGCCGGACCGGGCGGATTTTCTGAAACCACGGAAATCCGCCGCCTTTATCGCCCGAACCTGATCATCACACGGTCGGGCGACCGGGCCATGCTGACCCCCGCCGATCCGGACCCCTGCCCTGCCCATGCCGATCTGCGGCTTTTGCTGTCGACCTCGGGCTCGACCGGGGCGCCAAAGCTGGTGCGGCTGTCGGACGAAAATATCACCGCGAACGCCGCCGCCATCGCCCGGTCGCTGGGCCTGACGGCGGGCGATGTCGGCGTGACCTCGCTGCCTCTGCACTATGCCTATGGGCTGTCGGTCCTGCATTCCCATCTTGAGGCCGGGGCCGCGCTTGCGCTGACCGACCTGCCGGTGGCGGATCCGGACTTTGCCGGGCTGGTCGCCCGCGCGCAGGTGACAAACCTTGCCTTTGTGCCGCATCAGATCGACCTGTTGCTGGCGGCGGGCCGTGATCCGCGACTGGCGCCGTCTGTGCGGCTTGTCACCCAGGCGGGCGGGCGGCTTGACCCCGGGACCGTGGCGCGGCTTGCCGGGGCGGGCGCGCGTCAGGGCTGGGACTTCATCGTCATGTATGGCCAGACCGAGGCCGCGCCGCGCATGGCCTGCCTTGCCCCGGCCGAGGCGCTGGCCAACCCCGACTGCATCGGCCAGCCGCTGCCCGGCGGGCGGTTCCGGTTGCTGCGCCCCGACGGCAGCCCCATCACCGGCGCGGGCGAGGCGGGCGAACTGGTCTATCAGGGGCCGAACGTCATGCTCGGTTACGCCGAGGCGCGTGCGGACCTGGCGCGCGGGCGCGAGGTTGACCAGCTGCGGACCGGCGACATCGCCGAACGCAACGCCGCCGGTCACTACCGCATCACCGGCCGCTCGACGCGGTTCGTGAAGCTGTACGGCCTGCGCATCAACCTTGACCGGATCGAGCGGATGATCGCGGCGGCGGGCCTGAACGGCCATGCGGTCGGGGTTCTGGATCGTCTGGTGGTGATAACCGACCGGCCCGGCGACAGGGCCCGGATCGCAACCCTTGTCGCCACGGAATGCGGCCTGCCCGCCACCGACATTCTGGTCGCGGCGATGCCCGACATCCCGCACCTGTCCAGCGGCAAACCCGACCTTCCGCTGATCGCCGCCCGCGCCGCCGGGGCCGTCACCGCCGCCCGCAGCGCCCCGCGCCGCCAAAGCCTTGCCGCCGACTTCGCCGGGGCCACGCGCGCGCCGCAGGTCGCGCCCTCTGACACATTCGCCCGCCTCGGCGGCGATTCCCTGGCCTATCTGCATGTGATGCTGGCCATCGAAGACCGCCTCGGCCGCGTGCCCCCGGACTGGGAACATCTGTCGGTCGCCCGCCTTGACCAGATGGCCGCGACCCCGGCCCCGCCAAGGGCGCCCCTTGACCCCGCCGCCGTCGCGCGGCTGATCGCCATGACCTCGGTGGTGATATTTCACCTGACCTTCTGGCCGATCTACGGCGGCACATGGGTCCTTGTGCTGCTGATGGGCCATTCCTTCGGACGGTTCCAGACGGCGCCCCTGCTGCGCGGCCATTTCGGCACCGTCGCGCGCCATCTGTTCTGGCCGGTCCTGCCGCTTTACTTTGCCGTCCTTTTCGCCACCGGCCTTCTTGGCGGCCATGTGCCGCGCGACCTTTTTCTTCTGACCGCCAACCGCACCCACGACTGGCCGGCGACGCTGTTGTCGCCCTACTGGTTCATCAGCCTCTACGCCCAGCTGGCGGTCTGCCTTCTGGCCTTTGGCTGCTCTCCCTGGGCAAGGCGCCGGATCGCCACCGACGCCTTTGCCTTTGCCGTGACCGCCGCACTTGCCGCCATCGCAGTCGCCGCGCTGATCCGGCTGACCGAACCCGGATGCGGCCCGACCGCCTGCCTGACCCCCGCGCACAGGCCCCTGCTGCTCGAACGGACCCTGCCCTTCTGCCTGCCGCTGCCGCTGATCGGCTGGGCGATGCAGGCGGCGCGGTCCGGGCGGCAAAAGGCGCTGGCCCTTCTGGCGCTGACCCTGGCGCTGAACATCTTCCCGGTCGCCGGACCGGCCTTTTCGCTGATGATGATCGCCACGGCCGCGCTGCTCCTGTGGCCGCGCCCCCTGTCGGTGCCCCCGGCCGTCGCCCGGCTGATCCACCGGCTTGGCACCGCGACCTTCTTCGTCTTCCTCCTCCACACCCTCGTCATCTGGGGTTTTCGCTATGCCACGCCCGCGCTGTTCCTGTTCGGGCCGGTCCTGTCGTCCCTGATCGCCCTGCCGTTTTGTTTCGCCCTCGGCCTTGCCGCCGAGGCGGCCTTCCGGCGGCTGGAACGCCAGACCCTCAGCCTGATCGCCCGCCGACCGAAGGCCCGCGACAGGGCACCCGCCTGACTCCTCACCCTTCGCTTGCGACAAAAATTGTCGCGGGATGACATGCCGCGATCCGATCCGGGGGAATGATGGCGGAAACGCTTTGGGGTGCCCGGAATGAAAAGCCATACGAAGGTTGTTGTGATCGGCGGCGGTGTCGTCGGCTGTTCGGTCCTTTATCACCTGACCAAATTCGGCTGGTCGGACGTGATGCTGATCGAACGCTCGACCCTGACCTCGGGCTCGACCTGGCATGCGGCGGGCGGCTTTCACACGCTGAACG
>CAZORV010000034.1:0-19499 GCA_964582215.1 uncultured Frigidibacter sp. | reverse complement strand
GGAAGACATCGCGGTCCGAGGCATAGAGCGTCGTCGTGTCCCGGCTGATCTCGACGTCGGGGTTGTAAACCCCTGTCGACCAGTCAAGCACGCCAGGCACTTTCCAGCGCGTGTCGCCGGTGCCATTGCCCGCGATACGCTGCACCGCCTCGACCAACTCGTGGTCATGGATACGGCCATAGTCGGGGCCGGTCACGGCGCGCAGTTCAGTGCGGCCGTCTTCGGTCTCAAAGGTTTTCACCTGCTCGGCGCGGTGGTTGGTCAGGCCATACTGAAGGTTGATCCCTGCCAGCGGTGCAGGCAACTGCCGCAGATAGGAGGCGGGCGCGCCCACGATGCCGGCCAGCTGGCCAAAGGCCCAATGCGTGGGCACCACCGGTTCATGCGTCTTTGGCAGGACCAAGTGCAGGCGCTCCGCGCTATCGCGCGTGGCCTCCACCCGGATGTCGGCCGTCGCGACGACCCGGGACCGGCTGCGTTCGGACCGGCCCTTCACCGAGGCCCAGAGATCATCGAGCGACAGATACCGCTCGTCGTCCGGCCGGTTGAACCATTCGGACGACACCCGCCCGTTCCGTTCGCCCCGGCTCACATCCACCTTCCAGCCACCAGCCCGCACCGGCTGCACCGGATCCAGAACTTCCACAATGCCCATCAGCATCCCTCCGTGACAGGCGCCAGGAGCCACTCTCCCGAACCTAAACCCGTCACCGGAAAAACGGCCCCGCTCTGACTCTAAACGGTTTGGGCGGGAAGCAGTCGTTCGCTGCTTCTTCGTCGCATGGCCGAATAGGGGCGGTTTCCTCCTTCGCCCGGCGGCGGGCATGGTACGCAACTCGCAACAGCTGTTTCCACGTCGCTCAAGGAAGTATATTTCTACTGCAACTTGACACGCTACGATATCAAGTGCCCTCTCGCGGAGCTGGCGTAGCAATCTTGCTAGCTATAGCACACGAAGCGGAGACGTCGCCTTCGACACGGAAAGCAAAATATTGAGGGACTGAGGGCGACCATGGCTGAGCCGAACAAATTACCCCGACTGCTCTATAAGTATCGGGGTTTCAGCCATCGCTTGCTCGACATGCTGGTCGCCGATGAACTGTACTATTCAGACCCTGGTGACTTCAACGACCCGCTCGACTGCCGCCCAACCCTTGATGCGAACCTCCCAAACGATCAGCTTGAGCAGGTTCTGAGCCGTCTCCGCGAGCAGCGTGTTCTTGCCGAAATGCAGGCGGCAGCAAAGTCCCTAAGATATCGTGGCCCCAGAACCATCGATCACATAGCGCGGCATAGCCAGAAGGATGCCGCTCGGCTGCTTGACGAAATCCGCTACCACGCCACCGATCCCAGCTACGAGATTGACGATCCCCTGCAATCGCTTCTGCGGCAGTATCTCGAAGAGGAACTGCTTCGCCGCTACGACCGTGGCATCGTTTCGTTCGGCGTCCGCGCCACATGTCCGCTGATGTGGAGCCATTATGCCGATCAGCACAACGGGATTTGTGCCGGCTACTCCGTGCCGGCCGGGGCGGAAGCCGACCTTCATAAAATCTGCTATGGGGGCAGTCGCAAGGTACTGGCCAGCGATGTGGCCGTGATGGAGAACGACAGCGCAGCGCGAGGCCGCGTTGACGAGGCCGTCCTGCTTCGCAAGGCCGCGAGTTGGCGTTATGAGCGGGAATGGCGTCTTATCGGTAGACGGGGAGCACAGGATTCACCGCTGGAACTCGAAGAAGTCATCTTCGGCATTCGCTGCAAATCCACCGTCAAGTTTACGATCGTTCAGGCTCTCGCAAACCGGGGACGCCCCGTGCGATTTTTCGAGATGCGCGAAGTGTCGGGCACTTTCCACCTCCGGAAGTACGCGCTCGACACCGATGAACTCGGAGCCTCACTGCCCCGGCGATCGCGCTCGATTTTTGAAGCCTTCGAGGACCTGGATAATGAATGAGAACAGATTTCATAGAAGACTTGCTATGAAACAACCTGTGGATGCTAAACACCCTTTAAGTCAAATGAATTCGGACAGAGCATAGGCCATCTATTTCTGCCGACACACGCGGAGGGGCAATGATCGGTAGAGGTTCGCAGTGGCGGCGTTGGGAGCCGCATATCCATGCGCCGGGGACAATCCTGAACAATCAGTTCGGCGGCGGCGATCCCTGGGAGGCATATCTCACATCACTGGAAAGCTGCACGCCGGCGATCGGAGCGGTAGCGGTCACCGACTATTATGTCACAGAAACTTATGAGGAGGTCGTGCGACGTAAGCTTGCCGGGCGTTTGCCCAACGTACAGCTCATCTTTCCCAATGTCGAACTACGGCTCGACATTGCCGCTAAGACCGGCTTCGTGAACGTGCACTTGCTGGTCAGTCCAGAAGATTCCAATCATTTGGTCGAACTGCACCGCATTCTCCATCGACTGCAGTTCCAGGCCCATGGCGATACTTATAGCTGCACTCGCAACGATCTGATTGCCCTTGGCAAGCGCGCCGACACCGCCATCATCGACGATGGCGCAGCTTTGCGCCACGGTGCCACACAGTTTAAGGTCAGCTTTACTCAACTGCGCCAAGTGCTACGAGACAGCGACTGGGCCAAGGCCAACATTCTCGTCGCAGTGGCCGGCGCCGCAGGCGACGGAACCTCCGGTCTGCGACAGGCTGCCGATGCGACGATGCGCCAAGAGATCGAGCGTTTCGCCCACATCATCTTTTCAAGTAGCCCCGCACAGCGCGAATTCTGGTTCGGCAAGAAGGGGGTAAGCGTCGAGCAGCTCCGTGAAAGCTATGATGGTTGCAAGCCCTGCCTGCATGGAAGCGACGCGCACGATCAGAAGAGCGTGGGCCAACCCGTCGAAGAGCGCTTCTCATGGATCAAAGGCGGGCTGGAGTTCGACGCGCTGCGCCAGGCATGCATCGACCCTGAAGGCCGCGCCTATGTCGGCACGGAACCGCCCCGAACGGCAATGCCCTCACAGGTGATCTCGCACATCTCCATCGCCGATGCGGATTGGGCTACCACTCCCGAAATCCCGCTCAATCCCGGCCTGGTAGCCATCATCGGCGCCCGCGGTTCGGGCAAGACCGCACTCGCGGACATGATCGCTGCCGGGTGCGATGCCATTACGCCGTCAGGATGGAGCGCCAGTGAAAACATCAGTCCCTCCTTCCTCGTCCGTGCCCGCAAGCTGGTCGGCGATGCGACCGCGACCCTGACCTGGGGTGGAGGCGGGACAGTCACTCGCACGCTCGATGGTCGGGACGCCAATGGTCATCTGTCCTTCCCGCGCGCCCGTTATCTGTCGCAGCAATTCGTGGAAGAACTCTGCTCTTCCGGCGGCTTCTCGGACGGTCTAATCGCGGAAATCGAACGGGTCATTTTCGAGTCCCACTCCGACGATCAAAGGGAAGGCGCGATCGACTTCGCCGAGCTGCGCAACCACAGCACCAGCCGCTTCCAGCAAGCCCGCGCGCGCGAGGCTGATGCGATCGCGGACATTTCTGATCGTATCGCCACGGAACTGGAAAAGGAGAGTTCTGTTGCAACCCTTGCCGCCCAGGTCACACAGAAGACCGGCCTGATAAAAAGCTACAACGAAGACCTCGCCAAACTCGTCGTCAAAGGCACAGAAGCGCAAGCACAGCGCCACACCCAACTCAGCCAGGCGGTTCAGGCCCTGCGTGGCAGGATTCAAGGTTTCGGCAGTCAGCGGCGGACCTTCGTAGCCCTGCAGGACGAGGTGAAAAGCACCCGCGCGACCAAAGCTCCTGAACTATTGCGCCAGGCCAAGGAGCGGCACCAGCAGGGCCATATGAACGATCAGCAATGGGATGATTTCCTGCTGGTGTATAAGGGTGATGTGGACACCAATCTGGCGGGATACGTTGAGTGGGCTGATCAGCAGATCGCTGCGCTTACAGGTGCTCCTCTGCCGCCGGGCATTCCCGCGCCAGCGATCGCAGACGGTGTCGATCTTTCGTCTCTGACACTCACAGTCCTTCAGGCCGAGATGACACGACTCGAAGCCTTGGTCAGCGCCGACAAACTCGTCCGTGACCAGTATTCTGCGCTTTCACTCCGCATTGGACAGGAAAACACCGCCCTGCAGAGCCTGCAAACCCGTCTCCTCGACGCCCAGGGTGCGGCAGCGCGCAAGAAGGACCTGCAAACCGAGCGTGACGCAGCCTATGGCCGGGTTTTCGAAGCCATCATCAACGAACAGGCGGCGCTCGCCAGTCTTTATGCGCCGCTCATGACCCGACTGGCGGCATCATCAGGAACCTTGCAAAAGCTCGGTTTCTCGGTGCGCCGCATCGTCGATGTTGAAGCTTGGGGAACCATTGCGGAAGAAAAGCTTCTTGATCGGCGAAAAGCAGGTCCCTTCAATGGTCGTGGTTCGCTGATCCAGTTGGCCAACACCACTCTCAAGCCAGCGTGGGAAAATGGAACGGCGGCGGGTGTACAGGCCGCCATGGCCAGCTTCATCGCGACCTTCATGTGGCCCATGATTGGGCATGCTCCGGTCCCCCAAACGCAACAGGCGGAGTTTCGCGCCTGGCTGAAAGAATTCGCCCATTGGCTTTTTGCGACCGATCATATCTCGGTGCGCTACGAGATCGTCTATGACGGCATCGATATCCGCAAGCTCTCTCCGGGCACACGCGGAATCGTTCTTCTTCTCCTCTATTTGGCACTGGATGACGCCGATGATCGTCCGCTCATCATCGATCAGCCCGAGGAGAATCTCGACCCCAAGTCCGTCTTTGAAGAGCTTGTTTCGCTGTTCATCGCCGCGAAGGCCAAGCGACAGGTCATCATGGTCACCCATAATGCGAACCTCGTCATCAATACGGACGCGGATCAGATCATTGTCGCGGAGGTCGGTCCGCATCAGATCGGTGGCCTGCCCCCGATCACCTACAAGGCCGGCGGTCTGGAGAATTCAGATATCCGCAAGGCGGTTTGCGACATTCTCGAAGGCGGAGAAGAAGCCTTTCGTGAACGGGCACGCCGCTTAAGGGTAAGGTTGGAACGGTGAAGCTCTGTCATACTCATTAACATTCAGCTGACGAGTCCCGTTTTGTAGTCCCCTTTAAAAGTTTGTGCACTTCCGGCCGCTCGGTCATCGGGACCTTGGTTTCCGGAGCCGTCGAGTGGCAACCCAAAGCGCATCTCTGAACATCAATACTCGATCTCGCTTCGGCTACTCCAAGCAGCAAGTGGGGCATGCCACAGCGCAGAATTTGCAGACGCCGAACGGCAGCCATGGGCCGAAACTTCCCTTGGCCGCATGGTCAATCTGCGGGCACGGCACCCAGCCTTCTTGTGCCGCAGGCGGACGACAAGCACTTCCTTCACAGCACTTGTTCTGGCAATGTTCATGGTTATTCCCGTTCACCCGATTCTGGATACTCCGATGTGCAACCTCTATTCCCAGACAAAAAGCCAGGATGCGATGCGGCATGTCTTTGACGACATGGTCGATGGCGATGAGGTCTATGAGGATCTGACGGGCAACCTGCCACCTATGGCGGGCATTTTCCCCGATTACGCAGCCCCGATCATCCGGCCCCAACTTTCGGGTGGCACCCCGCAGGGCTGGCAGTTGACCCGCGCCCGCTGGGGGATGCCGACGCCGCAGGTTTTCCTTGAGGGCAAGCGCACCGATCCCGGCGTGACCAACATCCGCAATGTGGCCTCACCGCACTGGAAGCGTTGGCTTGGGGTGCAAAACCGCTGCCTTGTGCCCTTCACCAGCTTTTCCGAGATCGACAGCCGCCCCAGAGCGCCCCGCAATCATCCGGTCTGGTTCGCACTTGGCGCGGATCGGCCCTTGGCGTTTTTCGCGGGCATCCGCACCGAATGGACCTCGGTGCGCAAGCTGAAGGAAGGCGAGGTGACGGCGGAGCTGTTCGCCTTCCTGACCTGCGCCCCCAATGCCGAGGTCGCCCCGGTTCACCCCAAGGCGATGCCGGTGATCCTGACGCAGCCCGCGGATTGGCGGCGCTGGTTGACCGCACCTGCAGCCGATGCCCTGCAATTGCAGCGGCCTTTGCCAGATGGCATGCTGCAAATCGTGGCGGAAGGGGTCCGCGAAGATGCGGTTTGATCCCGCCCCCGCCGATCCGCTGACCCTGCTGCACAGGCGCGTGCATGAGGCCGAGGGTCGTGGCCGCCGCGCCTTTGCGCTGTTTCAGGCGGCGCGGCATGCCGGACCCTTGGTCTGGATCGTGCCCAGCCATATGCCCGAACTGCCGATGCTGCGCGGTCTGCCGCAAGGCGTGGGCGAACGGCTGCACCTGCTGCGCCCGGTTGGCGAAACCGATCTTTTGTGGTGCGTCGAGGAAGCGTTGCGCGCCGCCCCGATAGGTCTGGTGATTGCCGAACCGTCCAGCCCGATGTCGCTGACCGTGGGTCGGCGGTTTCAACTGGCCGCCGAGGCCGGTCGCACCACCGGCCTGATGCTGATCCGGCAGGATGCGGGCAGCAATGCCACCGAAACCCGCTGGCTGTGCGAACCGCGCCCTGCGACGGCAGCGGACTCGACTCTGCATCAGTGGTCTATTAATAAGAACAAAAAGGGAACAATTAACGATTGGGTTGTAGACTGGAATGGCGCGACGGCTGCTGTCCATATGGTTTCCCAGGCTCGCCAGCGACTCGAGCCTGCGGTTGCGCCCCATTGAGGGGCCGCTTGCGCTGACCCATCGGTCGGGCAATTCCGACCATCTGCATTGCGTCAATCTGGCCGCCATGGCGCGGGGGCTGCGGCGGGGCATGGCCTTGGCCGATGCCCGCGCGATTTGCCCCGATCTGGCCACCCGTGCGGCTGATCTGGCGGCCGAGGCGGCAGCGCTGGCCTCCTTGCGCCGTTGGGCGGGGCGCTATGCGCCGATGGTGGGCAGTGATGGCACCGATGGGCTGATGGCCGATATCTCGGGCGTGCCGCATCTGTTCGGCGGCGAGGCCGATCTGCGCGACGATCTGCAGGCGCGGCTGGACCGGGCCGGACTGGCAGCCGTCAGCGCGATTGCCGGCACCCGTGGGGCCGCCCATGCGCTGGCCCGCCACGGTGGCGGCATCGTGCCCGACGGGCGGCTGGTCGAGGGCATCGGGCATCTGCCCGTCACCGCCCTGCGCGTTGACCATGACACCGCTGAAGGCCTGTCGCGCATGGGCCTGATGCGGATCGCGGATCTGATCCCACTGCCGCGCGCGCCCTTGGTGCGGCGCTTTGGCAGCGGTTTGATGCTGCGGCTGGATCAGGCCTTGGGGGCGCAGTCCGAACCCGTGGGCGGCGAACCCGACGCGCCGCATTTCGGGGTGCGGATGACGCTGCCCGAACCGATTGGCAAGCAAGAGGACGTCATGGCAGGCCTTACGCGCCTGCTGGACCGGCTCTGCGCCAAGCTGGCGGCGACCCATATGGGCGCGCGCCGGGTGCGGCTGGACCTGCGCCGGGTGGATCGCGGCACGGTGGTTGTGGAAATTGGCCTTGCCCGCCCGATGCGCGACCCGCTGCGCATCGCCGCCCTGTTCGCCAAGGGCGTGGATGAGGTGGACTCAGGCTATGGCATCGACGCGCTGCGCCTGTCGGCACCGTTGACAGAGCCGATGGCCCCGGAACAGATCGGCGGGCAGCATGGCGGCGGCGCGACGATCCGGCACGCAGACGCGCTGGCCGATCTGCTGTCCTCGCTGGGCAACCGCATCGGTTTTGACCGGGTGCAGCGCCTTCTGCCCGCCGACAGCCTGATCCCCGAACGCAGCTTTGTGCTGGCCCCCGCCGCCTATGCCGCGCCCGAAACCGCACCCTCCCACGCTGGCCCCTCCCGCCCGATCACCCTGTTCCCTCCCGAACCTGTCACCGCAGCCACTGGCACCCCGCCCGCGTCGTTCCGCTGGCGGCGCATGCGCTTCACCACCCTGCGCGCCACCGGCCCCGAACGCATCGCGCCCGAATGGTGGTTTGATGACCCGGCCTGGCGTTCTGGTCTGCGCGACTATTGGCGCATTGAGACGCAGGAAGGCCCGCGCCTGTGGCTGTTCACCACGCCGCAGACGCAGGGCTGGTACATGCAGGGCGAATTCGCATGACCCCGCAGGTTCATCTTGGCCCAAATACTCCGGGGGGTGAATTGCCCAAAGGGCAAGGGGGGGGCAGCGCCCCCCCGCCTTCGGCCAGCCCAGCCTATGCCGAGTTGTGCGTCACCTCGAACTTCACCTTCCTGACCGGGGCGTCGCATCCCGAAGAACTGGTGACCCGCGCCGCCGAACTGGGCCTTGCGGCCATCGCCATCACCGACCGCAATTCACTGGCAGGCGTGGTGCGGGCCTATTCCGCGCTCAAGGAACTGGCGCGCATGCAGACCGAGGCGGCAGCGGATGGCCCCAAAATCCGCTCGCAACAGGTCACTGATCATTCCAGCCGCCAGACCGTGCCGCATTTTTCGGGCGACACCGACGCGCCCACCCTGACCGACGCCCCCCTGCCCAAACTGATCGCGGGGGCGCGGCTGGTGCTGACCGATAGTGCCGTGGAATGGCTGGCCCTGCCCACCGATCTGCCCGCTTGGTCGCGGCTGACCCGGCTTCTCAGCATCGGCAAACGCCGCGCGCCGAAGGGCGAATGCCATCTGCAGCGCGCCGATCTGCTCGATTGGGGTCAGGGCATGATCCTGATCGCCCTGCCGCCCGATCCGCTGGAACAGTCCAAACCCACCCGCGCCGATCTGCTGGCGGTGGTGCGCCGCTTTCCGGGCCAGTGCTTTCTGGGGGCCGCGCCCCGCTATGATGGCCGCGATCAGGCGCGGCTGGACCGGCTGGCGCTGTTGGCCCAAGGCGCGAACCTGCCGATGGTCGCGGTGGGTGACGTGCTGATGCACCGATCCGCCCGCCGCCCCTTGGCCGATGTGCTGACCTGCCTGCGCCTGGGCTGCACGATTGACAACATCGGCACGCAGCGGCTGGCCAATGGCGAACGCCGCCTGAAATCGGGGGCGGAAATGGCGCGGCTGTTCCACCGTCATCCCGCCGCCCTGCGCCGCACCGTGGAAATCGCCGACCGCTGTGCCTTCCGGCTGAACGATCTGCGCTATCAATACCCCGATGAGGCGCAAAACGGCGAACCGGCGCAAGACCGCCTCGAACGTCTGACCCGCGAAGGCTTGCTCTGGCGCTATCCCGCTGGCCCGCCGCCCAAGATCGTGCATCGCGTGGAAAAGGAGCTGACCCTGATCCGCGAGGTTGATTACGCGCCCTATTTCCTGACCGTGCATGACATCGTGCAGTTTGCGAGGTCCAAGGGCATCCTGTGCCAGGGGCGCGGCTCAGCGGCCAATTCCGTGGTCTGCTATCTACTGGGCGTGACCGAAGTGCCGCCCGAATCCATCACCCTGATCTTTGAGAGATTCATTTCCAAAGAACGCGGAGAGCCGCCGGACATTGACATCGATTTCGAACACGAACGCCGCGAAGAGGTGATCCAGTGGATTTACGACCGCTATGGCCGCGAACGCGCGGGCCTGACGGCGGTGGTGATCCATTTCCGCAGCCGGGCGGCCATCCGCGAGGTGGGCAAGGTCATGGGCCTGTCCCAAGACGTGATTGCACGCCTGTCAGGTCAAATCTGGGGCTGGTCATCGGCGGCCCCCAATGAGGACCGCATGCGCGACGCGGGGCTGGACCCCAGCGACAACCGCATGATTTTGGCCGCGAAACTGATCGCGGAAATCATCGGCTTTCCGCGCCATCTGTCGCAACACGTCGGCGGCTTTGTCATCACCCATGGGCGTCTGGATGAACTTTGCCCCATCGAGAATGCCGCGATGGAGGATCGCACCATCATCGAATGGGACAAGGACGACATCGACGCGCTGGGTCTCTTGAAGGTCGATATTCTGGCCTTGGGGATGCTGACCGCCATCCGCAAAGCCTTCACTTTGCTGGCCAATCATCGGGGCCAAAAGCTGACGCTGGCGAACGTGCCCCCCGAAGACCCGCCGATCTATGACATGCTCTGCCGCGCCGATGCGATAGGTGTCTTCCAAGTTGAAAGCCGCGCGCAGCTGAACTTTCTGCCCCGGATGCGGCCCCGCAAATTCTATGATTTGGTCTGTGAGGTCGCCATCGTCCGCCCCGGCCCGATCCAAGGCGGCATGGTGCATCCCTTCATCAACCGCCGCATGGGGCGGGAACCTGTTGAAGACCTTGGCCCCGCGTTGATGGAGGTCTTGGCGCGCACTTACGGTGTGCCGCTGTTTCAGGAACAGGCGATGCAGATTGCGGTGGTCGCGGCGGGCTTCACGCCGTCCGAGGCCGACCGTCTGCGCAGGTCGTTGGCCACCTTCAAACGCATGGGCACCATCGGCGGTTTCCGCGACCGCTTTGTGTCCGGCATGTTGGCACGCGGCTATGACGCCGATTTCGCCACCCGCTGCTTCGCGCAGATCGAAGGCTTCGGGTCATATGGCTTCCCCGAATCCCACGCCGCCAGCTTTGCGCGGCTGGTCTATATCTCGGCTTGGCTGAAGTGCCACCATCAGGCGGTGTTCACCTGCGCGCTGCTGAACAGCCAGCCGATGGGCTTCTATGCGCCCGCGCAACTGGTCCGCGATGCGCGCGACCACGGGGTCGACGTGCGGCCCATATCCGTCAACCACTCACAATGGGATTGCACGCTTGAATCGCGCGCCGATGGCGGGCTGGCCCTGCGCCTTGGCTTCCGGCAGATCAAGGGCCTGCGCGAGGAAGATGCGGGCTGGATCGTCGCGGCGCGGGGTAACGGCTATCCCGATGTTGAAAGCCTGTGGCGGCGCGCGGGCGTGCATCCCGACACGCTGGAGCGGTTGGCCGAAGGCGATGCCTTTGCCGCCCTGAACCTCAGCCGCCGCGAGGCTTTGTGGTCGGCCAAGGCGCTGAAAGCCCCTGCCCCCTTGCCGCTGTTTGGTCCCGATGGCGAGGGCGGGATAGAACCCGCCGTCACCCTGCCGCAGATGACCTTGGGGCAAGAGGTGATCGAGGATTACCTGTCGCTGCGCCTGTCCCTGCGCGCCCATCCGATGGAACTGCTGCGGCCCCGGTTGCCCGAAAGCCTGCCCCACACCAGCCTGCCGCAGGCCAAGGGCCGGGTCACCGTCACCGGCCTTGTCATCACCCGCCAACGCCCTGGCACCGCGGCGGGGGTGATTTTCCTGACGCTGGAGGATGAAACCGGCACCGCCAATGTGATCGTCTGGAAACAGGTCTATGAGGCGTTCCGCAAGGCCGTCATCGCCGGGCGTCTGGTGCGGGTGACGGGCCGGGTGCAGCGCGATGGCCCCACCACCCATCTGATCGCAGAGATTGTCGAGGATGTGTCACCCCTGCTGGCCACACTGGGCCGCCCGGTGATCATCGACGCCAACGATGGCCGTGCCGATGAGGTCAAGCGCCCCGTAGTCAGCCGGGGCAAGACGGCGGCCCACCATCCGCGTGAGCAGGCCAAGAAATTGTTCCCCAGCCGGGACTTTCACTGAAATCATATGGTTACTGTTGGCCTGACCCCCAAATTCATTCGGAGCTTCCGTCAGGGTTCGTATTTAATCGCCCCTAGAAACTTGCGGTCCAGCTCCGGCTCATCCCACTTTCCCGCAACCGCAATCCATTTATCTGCCCGCGCGAGAAACTCCGGATCGTCACAGCTGACGTGAAACGTGTAGAGCCGATTGACGATTTCGCGCATGAGAGCCCGCATCTGATCATCGTCGAAGTGCGACACCTCAGCCCAAGGGATTTTGCGGCCCTCAGCATCGAGCACAAAGACGTCGGAATAGTCGCCCGTCTGGGTGGTCGGAACCAGGCCTGCGTGCAGCGTTTCCAACCCGGTATTGCGCACGCACATCATGGCCATAAGCTTAGCCAGACTGGCAGCAATCCGATCTTTGTCTGCGGGTTTCATGAGACGAGCCTAGTGGCAAGACGGCGAGCGGGCCAGATGTTTGACGCCACCGGCGCGGCAGAAAACAGCGCAGAACCGATTACTCAGTTCCATCCTCCCCCGGTTGGCTGCCACTAGACCAATCGCCGCGATATTGCGGCCTTCGTATCGATCGAGGGTTTCTGTGACTGCCTTCAGTGACAGAAACCTGATGGGGCTTGTCCGCATCTAGAGCGGACAAGGCCAAACCCGGCGGGTTTCCCCGCCGGACCTTGGGGAGATCCCGTTCTTTTCAGAACGGGATCTCGTCTTCGCGGTCGACCAGCTCGGGGTTTTCGTTCTCGGTCGCTTTCGGGCGGCTGAGGAAGTCGACCTTCTCCGCGATGATCTCGCAGCCGTAGCGGTCAGTGCCGGTTGCGTCGGTCCACTTGGTGTAGTGGATGCGGCCGTGGACCATGACCTTCATGCCCTTTTCGCAGTGCTCTGCGACCGTCTTGCCGAGGCCGTTGAAGCAGGTGATGCGGTGCCATTCGGTGTCCATGACCCGGTAGCCGTCCTTGTCGCGGATCGCGCGACCTTCCGAGAGGCGGGGACGCGAGGTGGCGAGGGTGAAGTTGGTGATCTTGGTGCCGCCTTGGGTGGTGCGGACTTCGGGGTTCTGACCGATGTTGCCGGCGAGGATGACGATGTTCTGCATTTGGTAGCTCCTGTTTTTCCTGTCCCTGGGACCGTCCCTTCGACAGGACCCGAAAGAAGCCTGTCGGGTGAGGCGTGCACGGCTGGGCCATCAGACCAGACGGAAACCCCCAAAGGTCCGGGGTGGAGCGGGCAGGACAACGCGTTTCCAAAGAAACGCTAGGCCAACACGGCCCGGACTGACGCGGGGTTGCACCATTGAACCCGAACAGGCTTAGGGGATTGTCAGTCGAAGGGATGGCATCGGGGACAGGAGTGATCGGGGGCTCTTGCAGAACATGTCTTTCCTCGCCCTGATAAGACGGTAAGCCCGAAGTCCTTACCCCCATAGCGGCTGATCACCTCAGAGCCCCCTTGCTTGCCATTCGCGCCCCAGCCCGATGGGAGTTGCGAGCCCGCGCCGTGACAGCTATCCCAAGGGCATCATTTTGGACACGAGGCACCCATGGCTGAATTCAACATCGAGGCAATGTCGCTCAAGGAGCTCAAAAGCCTGCAGAAGGATCTGGCCAAGGCCATTTCCACATTTGAGGACCGGCAGAAAAGCGATGCCCGCAGCAAGCTCGAGATCATTGCCAAAGAGATGGGCTATTCCCTTGCCGACCTGATTGGCACCGAGGTGAAACCCAGCCGTGCGCCCGCCGCCGCGAAATACCGCCATCCAGAAAACGCGGCCCTCACCTGGTCAGGGCGAGGGCGCAAGCCGCTGTGGTTTGTCGCAGCCCTTGACGCAGGCAAATCGCCCGAGGACCTGTCAGTCAACTGACCGCCTGTGCGTGACCGAGCAGTAGGGCGTTCGTGTTATAGAAATCCACTTTTGTGAACATGTCGGCTCTGTCATGTCCACAAAACGTAGTTCTCCTAACATGAGAAAGCCCCCCCTGCCCTATCTGCTTCAGTTTCTTGCCACCGTCTTCTTTTGACTTCGGAATGCCGACAAGACGTCGGCGCGTTGTGCCTGTCAGGCTCTTGATGACAGACAGGCGAAAGGCCCGGAGGCGCGTTCGCGCCGTGCCCGGGCCTTCTTAAAGACCGTGGGCATTACGCCCACGGATCGATCTCAGCCAGCACGTGAACCTCGTCACCGTCGATTTCATCGGCGGGGACGGCGCCAAAGGTTCCATCCCCTGCCTGGAAGACGACGATCGAAACCATGAGCGTGGCTGCGAGGGAAGCGGCGAAGGCGTGAGCATCTTTGCGGGACATTTGTTTTCGGCTCCTGTTTGGAGGCGGGGGACGATCCCCCGCGCTGACAGGAACCCGCAGGCCCGAAGACGGTCTGACATCACCGGGTGCGTTCGGCTTGCCCGAATCCACCCGGCGGCACGGGCTCGCCCCGTAGTCCGACCCCTCGCGGGTTGATCTCGAAGACCGGCTTTGGGCCAAGGAAGGGACTGGCAAGCGGGGGATAGTGCACAGGCGACAGGTGCCGAATTGTCCCCAAGATCCTGCTCACCCCGCCAGCCTTGCGGACATGCTCATGGTTGACCGAGGCCTTATGGGGGATGGAGCCTTTGGTGCCCCGCGCAGATGCGCGGGACAGGTTGGTGCTGGATGAGAGACCCGCGTGCGGCGGGCCCCTTGGACTCTGAGAAGGCTCAGGCGGCGATACCCGCCTCCCCTGCCCCATCGTCGTCCTCAGCTCCGACGATCTCGAACCGCGCGTTGCGATAGCCCTCCTTGGCAATCCAAAGCTCCGCCGCCGCGCCGGACGATGCCAGATGCAGAAGCTCGGCGTTGCCGCCAAAGTCCAGCAAGACGCGGACCTGCCCCACCTTGGGTTCTTCAATCACTTCAAAGCTGAGCAGGCTGTCGGCGGAGTGGCTGCGCATAATGGTGACAAGGATGACCCCATCCGAGGAGAAGTTGCCCTCATGCAAGGTGAAAGACGCTGGAGCCGTCCAAGTTGGATAGGGTCGCGGCGGCTCTTTCTTCACCAGACGGCCAACACCGTTGGACCTTTCCCATGCCGCCAGCTTTTTGGTGAAGCGTGCGGACGGTTTGGGAC
This sequence comes from uncultured Frigidibacter sp., assembly GCA_964582215.1. GTDB lineage: Bacteria > Pseudomonadota > Alphaproteobacteria > Rhodobacterales > Rhodobacteraceae > TMP-24. The sequence goes on along the minus strand of CAZORV010000034.1, from coordinate 4,870 downwards.
TGCCGTCGGTGTAACGAATGAGCGCGCCCAAGGGCGCTGTGTCGATGATCTTGGTTGCGGACATGATTCCTCACTCTGAATGCGTACATTCGCACTCATCATATTGATATCGTTGTATTTTGTGGTGGATGAGGGCGGGAAAACCGCGCTCGGAGGCTCAGATCATTCCGCAGCCATCATCGCGGTGCTTTCCACAGGCAGATCGGCCATCAGGAAGGCGGGCAAGTCGATCTCAGCGTCAATGTCAGCAGCGCCCAAGGGTTCTTCGCTCAAGGCCCCCTGCCCTTCTGCAGCGGCATCCCCGTCCAGAGCGGCAAGATCACTGCGCCGCAGAACCTCCGGCAACCAACCGCTGCCCTTGAGCAAGCGTTCAGCTTCCGTCGCCATGTCGCCTTTCTTCAGATGGTCGAGCAGCTGTGCGGTGCCCTCCCCCTTTGCTTCACGTACGGCCTCGAGGATGCGCGCCTTGGGAACCCGGTTCAGATAGTTGTCCGCCGTCGGCTCCCAACCAGAAGCAACAATATCGAGATCGACGGCTTGGGCCACGATCTCGGATTGCGCCATGCGGCGTGCCAACCCGCTGGCCGAGATGCCCGCGCCATATGGGTTCACCTTCTCATGCAGCGCGTTGATCCCGAAGCTTACGCAATGCGCCAACAGAGCCAGACGGCTGGCCTGATCGAGGGCTGAGAGATAGTCCCAAAGCATGGCATCATCGCCAAGCGGCAGATCGTCCTCCCAGGCAGCATGACGATCGTCCACTGCCTTGGCCACCGGACTGTCCTTCAGATCAGGCGCCTGTGCCGACATGTAGACGGGGCGCACAGAAGCTTCCAAGCAACTGCCTGAAGCCCCGGAACTGCGGAAGGTGTCATTGACCAGCTTCATGAGCAGCAGCGTCAGGGCGACGTCAGGCGAACGGCCAATCGCCTCGCGCAACGCAAGGGTGCGATGTGCGGTCAACTCCATCACCAGGCGCTCTGGCAAAGGCTTCAATGCGCCATCATCTTCGTCGTCTGGAAGACCGGCACTGAACGGCTGTCCCCCGGAAGTGATGACGGTGGCCGCAGATGTGCCAGCGGGAAGCTGATAGGCGGAAACACTGCCATCAGCCCCCTGCCCTTCCGCACCCAGATCATCGCCGAAGTTGGCCACGGTCTCTTCGCGAGGCTCATCCTCCGGCCGGACATAGCCGCGATAGACAGCCAGGCCACCATCCCGATCAAACGTCACGAAGACGCCTGCGCGACCAACCTCAGCCGCATCGAAGATCAGCGGACGCTGCTCAAAGGCTTCCATGGCAGCTTCGAGCTCGCCAAGCCGGCTGTCGATCTCCTCGGGGTATTCGTCCTGACCAGAGTATTCCCCCTCCAGCGCGCGATACTCCGCGAGCAGCTTGGCGTGCTCTGCAGCTTCATCAGCGCTCAGCGGTGAGGGTTCGCCAACAAGACGCCGCAGACCGTGGCTGTAGCCGTAGGGCAGATCGGTGGAAACCTCGATCCACTTCCAACCCTCAGCAGCAATTGCCTGCGCCTCGGCTTGCAGCTTGTCCGCGACCAAACGGTCAAGCAGGGCAGGATCCTCCAGCCAGCCGCCATCATCGCCTTGGAAGAGATCGCGCAGGACAACTCCACCCGCTGCCTCATAGACATCAACACCTACAAACACCGCACGCCGATCCGAGGCCCGCACAGAGGTCTCAGTCAACATGCGCCGGATCGAGTAGGGCTCCTTGTTCCAGGAGTTCTTCACCGCATCCCAGACCTGCATCTGACGCACATAATTGGGGTTCACCGTGAAGGCCATCAGCTGTTCCAGCGTCATGCCATCCTCGGCGTAGACCTCCAGAAGGGCAGGGGCCACGGATGCGAGCTTCAGCCGCTGCTTTACGATCTGCGGCGTCACAAAAAAGGCGGCCGCGATCGCCTCCTCGCCTTGACCCTTCTCCCTCAACGCAACAAAGGCGCGGAACTGATCAAGCGGGTGCAACGCAACACGCTGCATGTTCTCAGCCAAGGAGTCGTCCTCGGCCAGAATATCTGATGTCACATCACGCAACACACAAGGCACAGGCGCGGCCTTGGCCAACCGCTTCTGCTTCACCAGCAACGACAGCGCCTGGAAGCGCCGTCCACCGGCCGGGATCTCGAACTTGCCTGTCTCGACGCCATCGGCATCCAGCACAGGCCGCACGCTCAGACCCTGCAACAAACCACGGCGGGCGATGTCTTCGGCCAGCTCTTCAACCGAAACGCCGGCCTTGATGCGCCGGACGTTGGACTGGCTCAGCACCAGCTTGTCAAAGGGGATGTCCCGGGAGGACGACAGGGTGATCTTCTGGGCACCTTGGGCCATCAGGTTTTCTCCACGACGGGCGTCAGGAGCCACTCTCCCGATCTCACTTCCCGCCACCCTCAAACAAGCAATCCTTTCACTCTCAACCGTGGAGCCGTTGTCGAGTAACGATCTGACGCCACTCCGTGAAGATTGTCCGCGGACAAATCTGTTTTCTGATGCAGAGACTTCAATTTTTGGCCCCTGCTGGCCGTTGTCCGCGGACAACACTAACATCCTTGCAGCCTATTCTGCTTCACAAGGGTATTGATCATTGCCCAAGGATCGAAAGCCGCGCTTCGTTTTCCGGTGGTAATGGCGCGAAAGTAGGCTCCAAGCTGTCGAATTTTTCCTTGCATCTGAAGTAGGCCCCAAACGGTAACGGCCGTTCTAAGTTCTCCAAGCCTATCTTCTGCTGCGCGGTAAGTCGTACTGTCGATGCCCATCATTGGAGCAAGAGTACGGGCGTGACCAATTACGTCAGATAAGCTCTCTGCAGGGCGTTGGAGGTAGCTTGCTGCCTCTTTGCATGCACCAACTAGGCTTCCAATAGATATCTGGTGGCGCTGTTGATGGGGGTCTTCGGTCTTCTCAGCGAAATCAGAATCTATAAGTTCTTTTTTTGAGTTATGATGGTGTCGGACATTTTGTCCGTCAGTTGCGGACATTTCGGCATCAATCGACATCTCTGCACTGCAATCCATACCTTGGTTTTCCTCAACGGAGACAAGGTCATCCAGGATGCTGTAGAGTTCTTCAGCCGTTAGCTTGCGCCTCAAGGCGCGAAGTGCGTTTTCCGCATTGATGCTTAACCCATCTAACCCCATTGTTCGGGCGATCGCGCACCGCACTTTTGTCCGTAGGTAGGAAATGTGACTGGCTTGTTTGGCGCAGTCTTCCGCCACCGCACAAATCTGGTCATAGCTTTTGAATAGCGGAGAAAGGTCAAAACCGAAGCGAAGGACACTGCCAGTGGACATGTCGCTCTTGGAGAAGCGTTTGCGGTTAGGGCTATCGGATCGAACGAGCAAGCCAGCCTCCGCTAATTGAGCGATGTGTCGACGGATCGTTCGGTCGGAAATACCGTTGCGCTTGAACGCAATCGTTGCGTTTGACGCAAAGACGAAGTTGTGGCTTCGCTTTGGGGGCAAGCAGGACAGCAGTGCATCCAGAGTTGCAATGATCGGAGCCTTGAGCCCGAGGGCTGTGCTGGCCTTGCGGACAACTTCGATGAGGCTGAACCGATCGGGCTGACTATGAGTCGTAGGCAAAGCTTCTGCGGACCGCGCCCCTAAAGGTGCAGTAATATGTTGAAAGCGCATGTTTTTTCACGGCAAGCCTAGGCAAAAGCTGCCACAGCAAGGCACCCATTAGTTCGCCTGTTTAGGCAAAACTTATAAAATCAACCGAATCGGTTGTTCTTGACTGACAGGGAGAAGCTGGTAAATCTGCTGATGCTAGGCAACAGATTGGGCTCTCCGAGGGTGACCTTGGGGGGCTCTTTCTTTTTACTTTGGTTGCGAGTGCTCCCTTTGTTGTTGATCTGCTCGGTTCATCTCAATCGGCTTCAGTTGCCGACCGCCAGGCTTCGTAGAGGCGCAAGACCTCTGTTTCAGCATGTTCTCTCATCCACTTTGTGAACTCTGGTTGGTCAGAGCCTGCAAAGCGGATCATCAATGATCGCGGAGTGTTTTTAATCTCGGCAACCTTGGATCCGTCGTAGATGACCGGTAGGGCAGGGGGCGTACCAGCTTGTGAGGCGCCCGATTGTCCTGCTTTCAATGCCGAATCAGATAGAAATGCGAACCGTTCATCTGACGTAAGCGTACGAGAGGCTTCATCCAAGGAAGCTACGAGAGCCTCGAGGTCGATCCCTTTGTCCCGAACCAAGTCAGCCAGCTCTTCCCAGCGACGGCGTCCGATTCCATGAGCAGCGCCAATGAACTGAACCACGCCAAGTGGCAGCGTCCGCGCTACTTTGGTCATTCGAGATAGCATGGGCCTGTCGATCGCCAAGGCATCCAACACGACGGACTGGTCATATCCACCATCGGTCAAATCAGTGACAAAGATTGCCTTTTCGATGAAACTCGGATCGAGGCGCAAGCTGTTCTCTTGGCCCTGCGCCAAGATCGCTTGTTCGTCGGTGAGCGTTCGAATCAAGGCTTTAGCCGGGATGCCCGCCAACTTCAGAGCACGAAGCCGCCGTCTGCCATAGACGATGCGATAGCGTCCCGGGTTTTCAAGGAGCGGGCGCACCATGATAGGCACTTGCTGACCATGAGCCCGAATGCTCTGCACAAGATCGGCAACATCGGCATCAGTGATGGCCAAGCGATCCTTCGGCCCGCCGTCGTCAATCAATGATGGATCAATTTCTCGGACAGCGTTCGAAGACAGGTCGCGAAGCGTCGACTTGACGCCAGACATCGCCCCGGTGTTGGGGAACCGGGGTTTGCTGTCCGGTTGGCTAGCCTCCGGACCGGAATCGGGAGGCGGTGGTGGCTGAAATATGTTGCGACGAGCCATTAGTCAG
>CAZORV010000033.1:9482-19941 GCA_964582215.1 uncultured Frigidibacter sp. | reverse complement strand
TGGCCTGCGGCGAATATGGGCCGGGACGGATGGCCGAGCCCCTGGAGATCGTCGCCGGGATCGAGGCGGCGCTGGGGCTTGGCCCCTTGCGGGGGCGGCATGTGATCGTCACCTCGGGGCCGACGCACGAGCCGATCGATCCGGTGCGCTATATCGCCAACCGTTCGTCCGGGGCGCAGGGGACGGCGCTGGCGGTGGCCTTGCGCGATCTCGGCGCGCGGGTGACGTTTGTCAGCGGTCCGGCCAGCGTGCCGCCGCCGTCGGGAGTGCATCTGGTGCCGGTCGAGACGGCGCGGCAGATGGAGGCGGCGGTGGCCGAGGCGCTGCCTGCGGATGCCGCCGTCTTTGCGGCGGCGGTGGCGGACTGGCGGGTGGCCAATGCCAGCGGCTCGAAGATGAAGAAGGACGGCTCGGGCAGGGCGCCGGCGCTGGACTTTGCCGAAAACCCCGACATTCTGGCGGCTGTGGCGCAGATGGGCCGGGGGCGGCCGCGTCTGGTGGTGGGCTTTGCCGCCGAGACCGACGATGTCGTGGCCCATGCGACGGCCAAGCGGGCGCGCAAGGGTTGCGACTGGATCGTCGCCAATGATGTGCGTCCGGCAACCGGGATCATGGGCGGGACCGAGAATGCGGTGACGCTGATCACCGGGGCGGGGGTCGAGGAATGGCCGCGTCTGCCGAAGGACGAGGTGGCGCGGCGGCTGGCGGCGCGCATTGCCGAGGCCTTGCGCTGACGGTGGCGGCGGAAGCCTCCGGCGGGGATATTTGGGGACAGAAAATGACGGGTGACGGGGTGCCTCTGATCCGGGTTCTGCGCGAGGACTGGGCCGATCCTGACGTGCCGCTGCCCGCCTACGAGACGGCGGGGGCGGCGGGGGCGGATGTGCGGGCCAATCTTCCGTCCGTGGCGCGGGCGGGCGGGCTGGTGCTGGCGCCTCTGGCGCGGGTGCTGGTGCCGACGGGTCTGCGGGTCGAGATACCGCCGGGGTATGAGATGCAGGTGCGGCCGCGCTCGGGCCTGGCGCTGAAGCACGGGATCGCGCTGGTCAATGCGCCGGGGACGGTCGACAGTGACTATCGCGGGCCGCTCGGGGTCTTGCTGGTCAATCTCGGGACCGAGCCGTTCGTCGTGCGGCATGGCGAGCGGATTGCCCAGCTGGTGGTGGCGCCGGTGGTACGGGCGGGGTTTGCAACGGCAGAGGGGCTGAGCGGGACGGCGCGCGGGGCGGGCGGGTTCGGCTCGACCGGGACGGGGTAGGAAGGGGGGGCGATGATCATACTGGCGCTGGCCGCGTCCCTGCTGGTGGCGGGGCTGCTGTTCCGTCTGCCGGGGCGGCTGGTCGGGGGCGGGCTTGGACTTTTGGCGCTGGCGGCGGTTCTGGCGCATCTGCTGCTGCCGGCGGGCAGTCCTGTCGTCCGGGCGGTCGGGGGCGACTGGCGGGCCTGGGCCCTGCCCCTGCTGATCGGGGCGCTGGTCATGGCCTATCGCGCCGGGCTGGCGCGGATCAGGGCCCGGGTGCGGCCGGTTGCCGGGCCGGTTGCCGGGGCGGTGGCGGAACCGCTGGCCGGGTCGGGCGCGGGGTCGGGCGCCTTTTCGGCGGCGGAACTCGACCGCTATGCCCGTCACATCATCCTGCGCGAGGTGGGCGGGGGCGGGCAGAAGCGGCTGAAGGCGGCGCGGGTGCTGGTGATCGGGGCCGGTGGGCTCGGCTCGCCGGTCTTGCTCTATCTCGCGGCGGCGGGGGTGGGGACCATCGGGGTGATCGACGATGACCGGGTCGCCAACTCGAACCTGCAGCGGCAGATCATTCATACCGACGCAAGGATCGGTCAGGCCAAGGTCGCCTCGGCGGCAGCGGCCATCGCGGCGCTGAACCCCTTTGTCACGGTGCAGGCCCATGACCGGCGTTTCGGCCCGGATGATGCGGCGCTTTTGGCCGGATACGATCTTGTGCTGGACGGGTCGGACAATTTCGACACGCGCTATCTGGTCAACCGGCTTTGCGTGGCGGCGGGCAAGCCGCTGATTTCGGCGGCGATCACCCAGTGGGAGGGGCAGATCGGCCTGTTCCATCCGGGCGCGGGCGGACCCTGCTATGAATGCCTGTTCCCCGAGCGGCCGGCCGAGGGGCTGGCGCCCTCTTGTGCCGAGGCGGGGGTGATTGCGCCTTTGCCAGGTGTGGTCGGGTCGCTGATGGCGCTGGAGGCGGTGAAACATCTGACCGGGGCCGGGGCGGGCCTCGCCGGGCATCTGATGCTGTTCGACGGGCTTTGGGGCGAGACGCGGAAGCTGCGCGTGACGCGGCGGTCGGATTGCCCGGTCTGCTGCCCGGTCTGCGGGCAACCGGCGGCCTGAGCGGCCGCCGGCCCGACGGTCAGCCGAGGCGGTAGCTGGAGGCGGTGACGCCGCCGAAAAGCCCGGTGTCGTGATAGACCATCTCTGCCGCATCCTCTTCCGCCGCGCCGAGGGCGGCGAACAGCGGGACGAGGTGATCCTCTTCGGCGTGGCAGATCCGAGCATAGGGCGCCTGTTCCCAATGGATCAGCGCCTCGGTCCGGGCGGCGGGCGGGGCGGCCATCACCCCGGCAAGCCAGGCGTCGAACGCCTCGGACGGGACTTTGGCCTGCGGGCCGAACAGCCGCAGATTGTGGTAGGACAGGCCCGAGCCGATGATCAGCACGCCTTCGTCGCGCAGCGGGGCGAGGGCGCGGCCGAGGGCGAAGTGGCGGGCCGGGTCATAGCCGCGCTGCAAGGACACCTGGAAGACCGGGACCGAGGCGTCGGGATACATGACGAACGCCGGGACAAAGCAGCCATGGTCAAAGCCCTGGCGGTCGTCCAGCCGGACCGGCAGGCCCGCTGCCCTGATCAGATCGGCGGTGCGGCGGGCCAGGTCGGGGGCGCCGGGGGCCGGATATCTGATCTGGAAGGTTTCGGGCGGGAAGCCGTGGTAATCATAGACCATCGGCGGATTGGCCGAGGACATGACGGCAAAACTTTCATCCTCCCAATGGCCCGAGATCATCAGGATGGCCTTCGGCCGTTCGGGAAGTGCGGCCACCATCTCGTTGAAGCTGCGCTCAAGATTGGTGAACCTTTGCCGCCAGTCCGGCATCCACGGCCAGGGGCCGCCGCCGTGCGAGATGAAATAGGTGGGCATGCGCTGGGCCATGGGAACCTCGGCTGATCTGTCTGCTGGCCGGAAGATGGGCGCGACGGCCTCTCTTCGCAAGGACAGAGTCGGCGCGCGGGCGGGCAGGTTCTGTGCGGCGGCGCACAGATTGGCGGGTTCTTGCCATCCCCCCTGCCTCGCTGTCATAGTCGGCAGCGATCATCGGACAATGGGGAGTCCCGGAATGAAACTTGCGAGCCTTGCCGGAGCCATGGTTCTGGCCGCGACCGCCACCATCACTGCCACCGCCACCATCACGGCCGCCTTTGCAGAGGTGCCCGACCTTGCCGGGCGCGCTGTGACCGTGGCCACCGAAAACGCCTATCCGCCGCTGCAGTTTCTGGACAAGGACGGCAAGGCAACCGGCTGGGAATATGATGCGGTGGCCGAGATTGCGAAGCGTCTGAACATCGTCGTGACCTATGAGAACACCAGCTGGGACGCGATGATCCCGGCCGTGTCGGAAGGCCAGTATGACTTTGCGATGAACGGCATCACCATCAAGGACGAGCGCAAGGAAAAGGTCGATTTCTCGGACCCCTATCTTCGGTCGGAAATGCTGATGATCGTGCGCGGCGACGAGACGCGGTTCAGCGATGCCAAGGGGTTCGGCGCCGACCCCAAGCTGTTGATGGCCGCCCAGCCGGGCACGACGCCCTTTTACGTTGGCGTCTATGAGGTGCTGGACGGCAACGAGGAAAACCCCCGGATCGTGAAGTTCGAGACCTTTGGCGCCGGGCTTGAGGCGCTGAAGACCGGTGATGTCGATCTGGTCCTGTCGGATTCGACGGCCGCCAACGGCTATGTCGGCGCGTCCGGCGGCAAGCTGAAGATCGTCGGTACGCCGCTGGGCGCCGAGGATTTCGGCTTTATCTTCGCCAAGGGCTCGGATCTGGTGGCGCCGGTCAACGCGGCGATTGCGGCGATGAGGGCGGACGGCACGCTGGATGCGCTGAACAAGAAATGGTTCTTCGACACCAAGATCGGCGAATAGCCGGGCCGGTTCCGGGGCCGCTGCGATGATGGCGCCTGCCGGGCAGGACGGGCAGGAATTTCCCTGGTGGCTGGTGATCCTGGTGATCACCGGCGGCTGGCTGTTCTATCAGATCCTGACCTCGGACATCTACGGGCAGGTGCTGCATACATTGTCCTACGGCATCGTGACGACGATCCTGGTGGCGACGCTTGCCTATCTCGGCGCCTGTCTGGCGGGGCTGGGGCTGGCGGTCATGGGCCTGTCGCGCTGGCGGGTGCTGCGGCAGGCGGCGCGGCTTTATATCGAGGTGATGCGCGGCGTGCCGGTGATCGTCCTGTTGCTGTACGTGGCCTTCGTGCTGACGCCCCTGCTGGTCGCGGGCTGGAACTTTGTGGCCGGGCCGCTGGACATCGGGCTGCTGAAGACCCGCGACTTCCCGCTGATCGCCCGGGCGACGATTGCGCTGATGCTGGCCTATTCGGCCTTTCTGGCCGAGATCTTCCGCGCCGGTCTGCAGGCCGTCGACCCCGGCCAGGTCGAGGCGGCGCAGTCGCTGGGACTGTCGGGATGGCAGCGGTTCCGGCTGGTGGTCTTTCCGCAGGCTTTCCGGGTGATCCTGCCGCCGCTTGGCAATGACTTCGTGGCGATGGTCAAGGATTCCTCGCTGGTGTCGGTGCTGGGGGTGGGCGATATCACCCAGCTGGGCAAGGTGACGGCGGCGGGCAATTTCCGCTATTTCGAGACCTACAATGTCGTGGCGCTTTTGTACCTGACCATGACCATCGCCCTGTCGCTGATCCTGCGGCGGATCGAGCGGCGGCTGCGGGACCGGGGGGCGCGGGACTGACGCTGCCGTGCGGGCGGGGGTTGCGGAAGCCTCCGGCGGGGATATTTGGAAAGAGAAGAAATGGCGGGTGGCTGATCGGCCCCGGCCGCGCGCAAGGGAGTGATGATGAGCAATCCGCTGTTGGCCGCATTTGACGCGGCGTTTGGCCTGCCGCCGTTCGGGGCGCTGAAGGACGAGGATTTCGGGCCGGCCTTCGACGCCGGGCTGGCCGAGGCGCGGGCGCGGGTGGCGGCGATTGCGGCGGACCCGGCCGCGCCGACATTCGCCAATGTGATCGAGGCGCTGGAACTGTCGGAAGAGCTGCTCGACCGGGTGTCGTCGGTGTTTTACAACCTTGCTGGCGCCGACACGACCGAAGCGCGCCAGGCGCTGGAGCGCGATCTTGCGCCGAAGATGGCGGCCTTTGCCTCGGAAGTGGCGATGAATGCCGGGCTTTGGGCGCGGATCGACGATCTTTGGGCAAGGCGCGCGGGCCTCGGGCTGACGGCGGAACAGGCGCGGGTGCTGAAGCTTTACCACCGGAACTTCCTGCGGGCCGGGGCGGCGCTGACCGGGCCAGCGCGCGCGCGGATGGGTGCGGTCAAGGAGCGGCTGGCGGTTCTGTCGACGCGCTTCAGCCAGAATGTTCTGGCCGACGAGCGGGACTGGACCATGGCCCTGTCGCCGGACGATCTGGCGGGGCTGCCGGATTTCGTCGTCGCCTCGGCCCGGTCGGCGGCGGCGGAACGGGGGCAGGCGGGGCATCTTCTGACCCTGTCGCGGTCGCTGATCGTGCCGTTCCTGCAATTCTCGGCCCGGCGCGATCTGCGCGAGCGGGCCTATCGCGCCTGGGTGGCGCGCGGCGAGACCGGCGGCGAGACCGACAACCGTGCGGTGGCGGCCGAAATCCTGGCGCTGCGGGCCGAGCGGGCGCAGCTTTTGGGCTATGCCAGTTTCGCCGACTACAAGCTTGAGCCCGAGATGGCCGGCACGCCTGCGGCGGTGCGCGACCTTCTGATGCGGGTCTGGGTGCCTGCGCGCGATAAGGCCGGGGCCGATGCGGCGGTTCTGACCGCGATGATGCGCGGGGACGGGATCAATGGCGAGCTGGAGCCCTGGGACTGGCGCTATTATGCGGAACGGCGGCGCAAGGCCGAGTTCGATCTGGATGAGGCCGAACTGAAGCCCTATCTGGGACTGGAGGCGATGATCGGGGCGGCGTTCGACTGTGCCGGGCGGCTGTTCGGCCTGTCCTTTCGCCCGGTCGAGGCGACGCTTTACCACCCCGACGCCCGCGCCTGGGAGGTGCTGCGCGACGGGCGCCATGTGGCGCTGTTCATCGGCGACTATTTCGCCCGTGCCTCGAAACGGTCGGGTGCCTGGATGTCGTCCTTCCGGGGCCAGCGCAAGCTTGGCGGGGATCAGCGGCCGATCATCGTCAACGTCTGCAACTTCGCCAAGCCGCCGGCGGGCGACCCGGCGCTTTTGTCCTATGACGATGCGCGGACGCTGTTCCACGAGTTCGGCCATGCGCTGCACGGGATGCTGTCGGACGTGACCTATCCGTCGGTGGCGGGCACCTCGGTCGCGCGCGATTTCGTCGAACTGCCAAGCCAGCTTTACGAGCATTGGCTTGAGGTGCCCGAAGTATTGGAGGCCCATGCCCGCCATGCCGTGACCGGCGCGCCGATGCCGCGCGCGCTGCTCGACCGGCTGATGGCGGCGCAGACCTTCGATCAGGGCTTTGCGACGGTCGAATATGTTGCCTCGGCGCTGGTCGATCTCGCCTTTCACGAGGGGCCCGCACCCGCCGACCCGATGGCGCGTCAGGCCGAGGTTCTGGCGGGCCTCGGGATGCCGCGTGCCATCCGGATGCGCCACGCGACGCCGCATTTCGCCCATGTCTTTTCCGGCGACGGCTATTCGTCGGGCTATTATTCCTACATGTGGTCCGAAGTGATGGATGCCGACGCCTTTGACGCCTTTACCGAGGCGGGCAGCGCCTTTGACCCGGCGACGGCGCAGCGGCTGGAACGGTTCATCCTGTCGGCCGGCGGCTCGGACGAGCCGGACGCGCTTTACCGGCAGTTCCGGGGCCGCATGCCGGGCGTCGGGCCGCTGTTGAAGGGGCGCGGGCTTTCGGGCTGATTGTTTCCCGCCTTTGCACAGACGGTTTCGGGCGGCATGATTGGCGCCCGCCCCGCCATCAATCCCGTGCGCTGACTGTCAAAAGCCCGCGGGCTCGCTAAGACTGTGGCGAAGTTGTGGCGCGGGTCGGCCAATTGCGGCCAAATCCCGGCGCAACTTTGTTTGTGGGACGATTTCAGCCGGCTGATCTGAGCGCCGGAGGTATTTTGGGGATGTTTTCAAGATGAAGAATTTTGTTCGGGGCCTGATGTTCTCGGCCCTGTCGTCATGTGTTGTCGCCTTGTCGGCGCAGGCGGCCACGGTGACCGTTTCGACCCAGAACCCGTTTGTGTTCCGCGACGCGGCCGGGCAGAACGGCTGGTATCAGACGGTCAGCTATGCGCTGAACGGCACGGCGCGGACCGCGCTGGCCGGGCTTTTCCGGCTGACGGAAACGACGGCCGCGGGCGAGGTCACCAGCTTTCTCGGCGTCTGCCTTGAGCCGCTGGAAACCCTGAGCCTGCCGAAGCTTTACTCTGAAAGCACGCCGCTTGGCGCCTTCGTGGTGGGCCGCCTGTCGGCGCTGCTGGAATTTGCGCTGCCGCAGGTCAATGACAGCGGCTCGGCGGCGGCGTTCCAGCTTGCGGCATGGGAGATTGCCAATGAAGGTCAGGGGCTTTTGAACCTTGGCGACGGGTCGTTCACGGTCAGCGCCGCCGACAGTGCCACAAGGGCGCTGTCGCAGGGCTGGCTTGACCAGATCAATGGCGGCAGCTGGATGCCGACCCGCCAGGCGATGATCCTCGAGGCGCCGGGCACGCAGGATCTGCTGACCGATCTGCCGGCGGCGGTTCCGGTTCCGGCGGCGGGGCTGATGCTGCTGGGCGGGCTTGGCGGGCTTGCCAGCCTGCGTCGCAAACGTCGCGGCGCCACGGCATAGATCGCCAGCAATCCGGCGGAATTCCGGCGATCAGGGGGAAGCGCGCAAGCGCTTCCCTTTCGCGTTTTCGGCTTTTGACCGGCGGCCGCCCGTGGCAGTCTGTCGGGCATGACGGCGGATTTTCTGATCATCGGCGGCGGGATCGCGGGCATTTCGGCGGCGGCCAGCCTGTCGTCACTGGGCCGCGTGGCGCTGTTCGAGGCCGAGGATCACCCGGCCTGTCATGCCTCGGGCCGCTCGGCCGCGCTGTACGAGCCGCACTATGGTCCGCCGCCGGTGGTCGCGCTGTCGATGGCCTCGGGCGCGGCCCTGCGGGCGGGCGAGGGCATTCTTGCCCCGCGCGGGCTGATGCTGGTCGGCGGGCCGGATCAGGCCGAGGTCTTTCGCGCCGAGCGGGCGGCCCTGGCGATGACCGGGATCACGGTCGAGGAGGCGCGGGCGATCGTGCCGGTGCTGAACCCCGCGCAGCTTTGCCATGCGGCCATCGCCGATCACGGCTGGGATATCGACACGGACCGGCTGATAGCGGGTTATCTGCGGACGGCGCGCGGGAACGGTGCTGAGTGCCGGTTCGGCGCGCCGGTGACGCTGATCGCCCGCAGCGGTGCGGGTTGGCGGGTGCAGACCGCGCAGGGTGCCGTCGAGGGGCGGATTCTGGTGAATGCGGCGGGGGCCTGGGTGGATCAGGTCGCGGCGATGGCCGGGGTCGCCTCGCCGGGGTTCCGGCCGCTGCGCCGGTCGATGGCCCGGATCGCGGCGCCCGGTGGCCATGACACGGCGCGCTGGCCGATGATCTTTTGCGCGGGCGACCGCTGGTATGCGCGGCCCGATGCCGGGGCGCTGATCGTCTCGCCGTCCGAAGAGGATCCGGTTCCGCCGCAGGACGCCTGGCCCGACGATCTGACCCTGGCCGGGGGGTTGGATCGCTATCAGGCCTTCGTGACGGCGCCGGTGACCCGGCCGCTGGCCAGCTGGGCGGGGCTCCGGACCTTTTCGCCGGACCGGGTGCCGGTTGTCGGGTTCGCGCCCGGCGCGCCGGGGTTCTTCTGGCTGGCGGGGCAGGGTGGTTATGGCTTTCAGACCGCACCGGCGATGGCCGACCTTGCGGCCGCGCTGATCGGCGGCCGGGCGCCCGCGCTCGACAGCGCAACCCGGCAGGCGCTGTCGCCCGCGCGCTTTTCATAGACCCGTGACAAGCGGCGGCGAAGCGGCTAGGGCGGGGGAAAACAACAAGAGGCAAATCATGCGGTTCCTGTCCGGCTTTCGCGCCCTGTCGGTGGCGCTGGCCCTTGCGGCCTGCGGCGGCGGCGGCGGTCATCCCTACGGCATTCCCGACCAGTTCGGCGACGCGAGCCCCTGGCGCTGGCGCGGTCAGGTGCCATCGAGCTATCCGGTCCACGGCGTTGACGTGTCGCGCTGGCAGGGCAGTGTCGACTGGCAGGCGGCCGCCGGATCGGGCGTGCGCTTCGCCTTCATCAAGGCGACCGAGGGCGGCGACGTTGCCGACCCGGCGTTCGACGTCCATTGGCAGGGGACGGCCGCCGCCGGCATCCCGCGCGGCGCCTATCATTTCTACTACTTCTGCCGTACCGGGGCCGAACAGGCCGCCTGGTTCATCCAGCATGCCCCGCGCGAGGCGGGCAGCCTGCCGCCGGTGCTCGATATCGAATGGACGCGCTCGGCCAATTGCCCCGGCCGCCCCGACGCCGCCACCGTGCGCGCCGAGGCCTCGGCCTTTCTGGCGATCGTCGGCGCCTACTACGGGCGGCGGCCGATCATCTATACGTCAGCCGACTTCTGGGACGAGAACGAGATGTGGCGGCTGCAGGGCTATGAATTCTGGCTGCGTTCGGTCGCCGGCCATCCGCAGGACCTTTATGACGGCCATCACTGGACCTTCTGGCAATATACCGGCACCGGGCTGGTGCCGGGCGTGCGCGGCAAGGTCGACCTGAACGCCTTCGCGGGCAGCGACGCGGAATGGCAAAGCTGGCTCTCGACCCATCTGCAATAGGATCGTCGCCTGCGGCGCCGACCCGCGGGGGGCTCTGCCCCCCGACCCCCCGGGATATTTGCAGACAGAAAATGGGAACAGCCCGCCTGACCTGCAGACGGGCTGTCATTTCCTGTCGCGGTCATCGGCTTCCCAGCCTGTACCGCCCGACCGATATCGCAGCCAAAGGTTAAAGCTGTCTTACCGGCTCACATTTTCTGTCCCCAAATATCCCGGGGGGTCGGGGGGCAGAGCCCCCCGCGGGTCGGCGCCGGAGGCGACGAACCCCTGCCCCTGGCCCCGGGTGCGCGGTCAGCCGTCGACGCGGATACGCTCGTTCTTGGGATCGAACGGGCTGTCGACGGTAACCTCTGCATCCCAAAGCTGGCGCAGCATCCGGACTTTCAGCCGCGTGCCCGGCGCG
>CAZORV010000033.1:0-9472 GCA_964582215.1 uncultured Frigidibacter sp. | reverse complement strand
CCAGGTCGGGGCTGACATAGCCCATGCCGATCTGCTTGCCGAAGGCCACCGAATAGCCGCCCGAGGTCAGGCGACCGACCTTCTTGCCGTCATGCAGGATCGCTTCCTTGCCCCAGGGATCGGCATCTGCCGGCCCGTCGATCAGCAGGGTCACGCACATCGAACGGATGCCCTTCTGCGCCATCGCTTCCTTGCCCTGGAAATCCTTGGTCATATCGACAAAGCGCGGCAGTCCGGCCTCAAGCGGGGTGGCGTCGCGGCCAAGTTCGTTGCCGAAGGCGCGGTAGCTTTTCTCCTGCCGCAGCCAGTTCTGGGCGCGGCCGCCGACCAGTTTCAGCCCGTGCTTTTCGCCCGCCGCCATCAGCTGGTCGAACAGGTAGTTCTGCATCTCGATCGGATGGTGGAGCTCCCAGCCGAGTTCCCCGGTATAGGCGACGCGGATCGCATTGACCGGGCACATGCCCAGTTCGATCTTGCGCGCCGAAAGCCAGGGAAAGCGCTTGTTCGACAGCGCCGTTGCCGGGTCGGCATCCTTGATCAGTTCCGCCAGGATCTTGCGGCTGTTCGGTCCGGCGATGGCGAAAACGCCCCATTGGGTGGTGACGTCGTGGATCTCGATATAGCCGAACTCGGGCGCCTTGTCCTCGGCGCATTTGCGCAGGTAGTCGGCGTCATAGGCCGTCCATGCCCCGGCCGAGACGAGGTAATAGTCATTCTCGCCATTGCGGACGATGGTATATTCGGTGCGGGTCGTGCCGGCGGGGGTCAGGGCGTAGGTCAGGTTGATCCGGCCGACCTTGGGCAGGGTGTTGCAGGTGAACCAGTCAAGGAAGGCCGTCGCCCCCGGGCCGCGCACCAGATGTTTGGAAAAGGCGGTGGCGTCGATCAGGCCTGCGGTCTCGCGCACGGCCCTTGCCTCGTCCACGGCATATTGCCACCAGCCGCCACGGCGGAAGCTGCGGCTGTCATGGTCGAAGTTCGCGGGCGCATCCACCGGCCCGTAATAGTTCGGGCGGTCCCAGCCGTTGATCTGGCCGAACTGGGCGCCGCGCGCCTTTTGCCGGTCATAGGCGGGCGAGGTGCGCAAGGCCCGGCAGGCGGGGCGCTCTTCATCCGGATGGTGCAGGATGAAGACATGGTCATAGCATTCTTCGTTCTTGCGCGCCGCATATTCGGTGGTCATCCAGTTGCCATAGCGCTTGGGGTCAAGCGAGGCCATGTCGATCTCGGCTTCGCCCTCGACCATCATCTGCGCAAGGTAATAGCCGGTGCCGCCCGCCGCGGTGATCCCGAAGCTGAAGCCCTCGGCCATCCACATGTTGCGCAGGCCCGGATAGGGGCCGACCAGCGGGTTGCCGTCGGGCGTATAGCAGATCGGACCGTTGAAATCGTCTTTCAGACCCACGGTCTCGGACGAGGGGATGCGGTGGATGAAGGACATGTATTCGCCCTCGATCCGTTCCAGGTCGAGCGGGAAGAGGTCGGCGCGGAAACTGTCGGGGACGTTGTATTCGAACCGCGCGGGCGCGCCCTTTTCGTAAGGCCCAAGGATCCAGCCGCCGCGTTCCTCGCGCACGTACCATTTGGCATCGGCATCGCGCAGGACCGGATGTTCGGGGTTGTTCTTGCGGTATTCCTGCAGCATCGGGTCGGGTTCGGTGACGATATACTGATGCTCGACCGGAACCGCCGGGGTCTTGACGCCGAGAAGGCGCGCGGTGCGCTGGGCATGGTTGCCGGTGGCGGTGACGACATGTTCGGCGTGGATTTCGAACGTCTCTTCGCCCGGCACCAGCATGCCGCCCTTTTCGACCATGATATGGCCCGAGACGATCCATTCCGACCCGGTCCAGTGATAGCTGTCGACCTGGGCCTTTTGCAGAATCTTCACCCCGCGCTGACGGGCGCCCTTGGCCATCGCCTGGGTCACGTCGGCCGGGTTGATATAGCCGTCCTGAGGATGGAACAGGGCGCCCACCAGATCCTCGGTCCGCACCAGCGGCCAGCGGTCCTTGATCTCCTTGGGCGACAGGAACTCGTGATAGACGCCGGCGGTTTCGGCGACGGAGGAATACAGCATGTATTCGTCCATCCGCTCCTGCCGCTGGGCCATGCGCAGGTTGCCGACGACATAGAAGCCCGCGTTCAGGCCGGTTTCGCCCTCCAGCGTCTTGTAGAAATCGACCGAATATTTGTGGATATGGGTCGTGGCGTAGGACATGTTGAACAGCGGCAGCAGGCCCGCCGCATGCCAGGTCGAGCCCGAGGTCAGGGCGTCACGCTCCAGCAGCATCGTGTCCCAGCCGGCTTTGGCCAGGTGATAGGCGATGCCGGTGCCGACGGCGCCGCCGCCGACCACAAGGGCTTTGACATGGGTTTTCATCGGACGACTCCTCGCGGGGAAATTCTTTGGGTCATATCTGACAGGATGCGGATTTGCCGTGAAGGTCTGCCCGACCAAAAACCGGCGGAAAACGACATGGGGCCATGTCGCTGAAAACCCGGCCAGGCGGCGCTTGACGCTGCCCGGGTCCGGGCGCTAACTCGGCCGATGAATTTGTCCCGACCAATGCGGATGGCGGACTGGACGGCGCGGGCGCTGAGCCTGGTCGCGGTGCTGATCTGGGCGCTGTTGCCGGCGGGGGTCATGCCGGCGCCGGACGGGGCCGGGGGGGCGGCCTTCGTGCTGTGTTCGGGCGAGGGGCCGGTCACGGTTGCCATCGGCGCCGACGGTGTGCCGCGTCCGGTTGCGCCCGGGGACAGCGCCGCCCACAAGGAGATCTGCCCCTTTGCCGGGGGGGCCGCGCTGGCGCAGCCGGCGCCTGCGCCCCTGCCGCCGCTTGCCACCCTGTCGGCCCCGGCCGACGTGCCCCTGCCGCGCGCGCTGCTGCCGCGCGCCACCTTGCGCCATCTCCGCCCCGAGGGGCGGGGGCCGCCCGTTCTGTCCTGAGCCAGCCAAGCCGCCCCGACCGGGGCAACTGACGTTTCAGGAGGAATTCCATGTCTTTCACCGACAAGGCGGGCGCAGGCGCGTCCGCAGGTGCCTTGCGCGCCGATCCGCTTTATTTCGCCGTCTGGCGCTGGCACTTCTATGCCGGCCTTTATGTCGTGCCGTTTCTGATGATGCTGGCGGTGACCGGCATGATCATGATCTGGTTCACCACCATCGCCCCGGAATATGGCGAGGGGCTGATGGTCGCGCCGGCGGCCGCCCCGCTGGCCATGGCCGATCAGGAACGTGCGGCACTTGCCGCCGTTGCCGGGGCCACGGCGCTGAATGAATATGTCGCCCCCTTTGACGCCAGCCATGCCGCCCTTTTCAAGGTGGCGGCGGACAAGGCGGTTACGGTTGTGGCGCTGGACCCCTATAGCGGCACCGCGCTGCGCGTCACACCCGACGGCGCGACCTGGGCGGCGCTGGCCGAACGGATCCACGGCACGCTGATGATCGGCACGTTCGGCGACCGTCTGATCGAGATCGCGGCCTCGCTCGGGCTGATGCTGGTGGTGACGGGGGGGTGGCTCTGGTGGCCGAGGAACGGACGGCCGCTCAGCGATCTGTTCCTGCCCCGCCTTGGTGCGCGGGGGCGCGGCTTCTGGAAATCACTGCACCGGGCGCTTGGCGGCTGGACGGCGCTGATCCTGACGCTGTTCCTTCTGACCGGTCTGGCCTGGGCGGGGGTCTGGGGCGGCAGGTTCGTGCAGGCATGGTCCAGCTTTCCGGCCGAGAAATTTGCCAATGTCCCCCTGTCGGACGCGACCCATGCCAGCATGAACCACACGAAAAAGGAAGTGCCATGGGCGCTGGAGCAGACGCCGATGCCCGCCTCGGGGTCGGATGCGGGGGTGACGGGTGTGCCCGCCGGAACCCCGGTGACGCTGGACAGTCTGGTGGCGCTTGGCCGGGCCATCGGCTTTGACGGCCGCTTTCACGTCAAGGCGCCCGAGGCGGCGGACGGTGTCTGGACCCTCAGCCGCGATTCGATGAGCTATGACAGCAGCGATCCGACCTCGGACCGGACGGTCCATGTCGACCGCTACACGGGGCAGATTCTGGCCGATGTGCGGTTTGCCGACTATTCGGCGGGCGGCAAGGCGATGGCGGCCGGGATCGCGCTGCATGAAGGCCAGGCGGGGCTTTGGAACCTGATCCTGAACCTGATCTTCTGCCTTGCGGTGCTGGCGCTGTGCCTGTCTGGCATCGCCATGTGGTGGCTGCGCCGTCCGTCACGGGCGCTGCGGCTGGCGGCCCCGCCCGCGCCCCCGCCCGGCCCCCCGGCCATATCGCTGAAGGGTCCGGCGCTGATCGCCCTTGTCATGGGGCTGGCCTTCCCGATGCTGGGGGCGACGCTGGTTGCGGTTCTGGCGCTCGACCGGGGGCTGCGCCGGCTGGCGCCCGCCCTGTGGCTGCGGCTGGCCTGAGCCTTTGGTGATCCCGGCAGGCAACGGCCTGCCGGGGCCGCCTCAGTCCGTCAGGCTGCAGCGTTTGGCGGCGCCGGACATGGTGCAGGCGCCGGTGCCAAAGGTGCCGGGCTTGGCCGGGGCTGCGGCGGCCGAGGCATCTGCGGTTTCGGCGCTGCCGCCGCCGCCGAACATGCCGGCGATCCGGCCGAAGAGACCGCCCGCGCCTTCGGCCGCCTGCGCCGGGGCGGCGGCCTCGCCGGCCTTGATCATCTGGCCGACCGCGCCGATGGTTTCGGCCTCATATTCCGCCTCGGTCGGTGCGGCGCCCTTGTGGCGGGCGGTCACGTCCTTGGCCCATTCCTGAAGCCGTGCGTTGGCGTCGATGGTTTCGGCCATCTGCCGGACGGCGTCGGCGCGGACGTTGGCGTCGGCTGCGGCCTTTTGCTGTTCCCACGGCACTTCGGGCGCCGCCTTGCCGATGCCCGGGATCGGTTCGTCCAGCACGATGTTCAGCTGGTCGAAGTCGATCGCACTCAATAGCTGATAGATCGCGTCGTCGCTGGCCCTGGCGTTGACCCGGATGTTGACCTCCTTGTTCAGGCTGGCGCTGAAGGACCGGAAGGTGCGGGCCGGGTCGGCCTCTGAACTGTCGGCCTGCGCCATGGCGCCGCCGAACAGGCCGAGGTCCTGGCGGAAGGTCACGCCATGGACGATGGCAAAGCCGGTCTTGCCCGACATCGCCTCGATATTGTTCTGGGCAAGGGCCATGAACGGGCCGGCAATGCCCGCCCCCTTGCCTGCGTTCGGATCGAAATGGGCCAGCATGACAATGCGATTGTCACCCTTTTCATAGACATAGCTCGCCCCTTCGCGCTGGCGCCGCCCGGCCTTGCGGTCCAGTTCCAGCAGGTTGGCCAGCATCGGTTCCTTTTTCAGTTCGGGCGGCAGCTCGACCTCGCGGTTGGTGCCGAAGAACACCTCGTCCTCGTCGCCCCAGCCATGACGGGTCCAGCCTTCGGGTGCTGCGGGCAACAGTTCGCGGCGGTCCTGCACCAAAAGCGCATGGCGCGCCGCGTCGCGTTCCAGTTCCGCGTGATAGTCGCCATAGCGCTGGCGGATGGAATGGGCATAGCCCGACAGGCCAAGCCCGCCCAGCCCGGCGCCGGTGACGCGGGCCTGATTGGCGTAATCGACGCCGGTGACGGCGACAGCGGCAATGCCGATGAAGGCAAAAAGGAACCCTTTGGACAAGCGACCACCCATGCAGACGAGACTCTTTGCGACGGTCTGCCCGCCAAGCAGGGCGGAAGTTTGGCGGCCGGGGGCAAAGATTGTGAAGCCCCCCCTGTAAACCGCCCTGTCCGCGGCCCTGTCTGCGGCCCCGTGGCGGCCGCGTCAGAGCCGCGACAGGATCAGCCCGGCGCCGACCAGCGCCACCGAGGCCAGCCGCGTCGGGCTGACCGGGTGCGGCGCAAGGCCAAAGGCGCCGATCGCGTCGACGACCAGCGCGCCGGTCAGCTGGCCGAAGACCAGTGCCGCCATCGCCGTCACCGCGCCAAGGCCCATGATGCCGGACACCATCGACCAGACGTAGAAGGCACCAAGAAGGCCGCCCGCAAACTGCCAGAGCGGCACGTCGGCCAGCCGCCCGGCGACGCCCGTTCCCTGCGCCAGCGTCAGCCCCGCCAGCGCCGCAAAGCCGACGCCGAACGACAGGGCCGCCGCCGCCAGCGGGCTGGCCAGCGTCCGCGCCAGCGCACCGTTGACCGGCGCCTGCAGCGCGATCGCGGCGCCGCCGAGGGCGATCAGGACCAGCGGGGTCAGGGGGGCTGCGGCCATCCCCGGGCTCAGAGCATGGCCGGAAGCACCAGGTCCGGCGGCCGGTGGCCATCGGCGAAGGTCTTGATATTGATGATGACTTTTTCGCCCATCTCGATCCGCCCCTCGATGGTCGCCGACCCCATGTGCGGCAGCAGGACCACGTTCGGCAGGGCGCGCAGCCGGGGGTTCACGTTTGTCCCATGCTCGTAGACATCAAGGCCCGCGCCCGCGATCTCGCCCGCGCGCAGCGCCCGGGTCAGGGCGTTTTCGTCGACGACCTCACCGCGCGAGGTGTTGACGATGACGGCGGTCGGCTTCATCAGCGCCAGCCGCCGCGCGTTCAGCAGGTGAAAGGTCGAGGGCGTGTGCGGGCAGTTGATCGACAGGACATCGACCCGCGCCGCCATCTGGTCAAGGCTTTCCCACCAGGTCGCCTCAAGATCGGCCTCGGTCTCGGGCCTCAGGCGGCGGCGGTTGTGGTAATGGATCTGCATCCCGAAGACCCGCGCCCGCCGCGCGACCGCCTGCCCGATCCGCCCCATCCCCAGAATGCCAAGCCGCCGCCCGCCCAGCCGTCCGCCCAGAAAGGCGGTGGGCGACCAGCCGTGCCAGTCGCCCGACTGCATGGCGACCATGCCTTCGGGGATGCGGCGGATGACGGCCAGCATCAGCGCCAGCGTCATGTCGGCCGTGTCCTCGGTCAGGACGCCGGGGGTGTTCGAGACGAGGATCCCGCGCTGGCGGGCGGTCGAGACATCGATATTGTCGACCCCGGCGCCATAGTTGGCGATCAGCTTCAGCCGGTCGCCGGCCTGCGCCAGCAGCATCGCGTCGATCTGTTCGGTGATCGTCGGCACCAGCACATCGGCCCGGCGCATGGCGGCGGCAAGGTCGTCGCGGTCCATCGGCCCTTCGCCCGCGCCCAGTTCGACGTCAAACAGCTCGGCCATCCGGCGTTCGACCGGTTCGGGCAGGCGGCGGGTCACGACGACTTTCAGCCGGGCAGCGGGCATGCGACACTCCTTCACCCTCGCGGGTCAGTCCTGACTGGCAAACTGCCGCCGAAACCGCTAAGCCACAAGCCCGAATAGAGCGAACCGGGGCGGCGGGCATGAAAATCAGTTTTGCAGCGCGGGCGTTTGTGATCGCAACGCTTTTCCTGACGTCCGGCGGTGCCGTGACCGCGCAGGAAGAGGGGGCCGGTGTGCCGCAAGGCACCGCCGCGCCGGGCCGGGGGCCGGTCACCAACCTGCCGCTGCCGCGCTATGTCTCGCTGAAGACCACCGACGGCAATGTCCGGCGCGGGCCGTCGCTGGAACATCGCATCGACTGGGTGTTCAAGCATCGCGACATGCCGCTCCGGGTCACGGCCGAGTTCGAGCATTGGCGGCGGGTCGAGGACAACGAGGGGCAGGGCGGCTGGATCTATTACACGCTTCTGTCCGGGGTCCGCACGGTTCTGGTGACCGAGGCGAAGACCGAATTTCATGCCGGTCCGGGTGAAAAGACCGCCGTGGTCGCCGTCGCGGATGAAGGCGTGGTCGGCAAGCTTGGCGCCTGCCGGCCCGACTGGTGCGAGGTCAGCAGCGGCGGTCAGTCCGGCTGGGTCGCCCGGGCCGCGCTCTGGGGCGTGGATGCGGACGAACTCAGGGACTGAGCATGGCGCGGGGCGGTGACAGCACGGCAATGAATCTTTCCGCCGGGGCGGCATCGGTCGCGGTGGCGCTGGTGCTGGTCGGGCTGAAGCTCTGGGCGCTTGGCGCCACGCAGTCGCTGTCGGTCGCCGCCTCGCTGGCCGACAGCGCGCTGGATCTGATGATGTCGGCGGCCGGGTTCATGGCGATCCTTTATGCGGCGCGGCCCGCGGACGAGGATCACGCCTTTGGCCATACGTCGGTCGAGGATCTGGCGGCGCTGGGGCAGTCGGTCTTCATCCTGATCTCGGGTGG
Source organism: uncultured Frigidibacter sp. (assembly GCA_964582215.1). Classification (GTDB taxonomy): domain Bacteria; phylum Pseudomonadota; class Alphaproteobacteria; order Rhodobacterales; family Rhodobacteraceae; genus TMP-24. The sequence goes on along the minus strand of CAZORV010000033.1, from coordinate 1,298 downwards.
CCTCATCGGCTGGGCGGCGGTGGGGCGGCTCTGGTCGGGGGCGGCCTCGCCCATCGCGGCGCAGGGGCAGGGGATGCTGGTGATGGCAGCGTCGGTCCTGTTGACGGTGGCGCTGGTCCTCTGGCAGCGGCGCGTCGCCCGCCAGACCGGCAGCCGCGTCGTCGCCGCCGACAGCCTTCACTACATGACCGACCTTCTGCCCAACCTCGGCGCCATCGCGGCCCTGTGGATCTCGGGCCGCTTCGGCATCGGCAATGTCGATTCGGTGGTGGCGCTCGGGGCGGCGCTGATGCTGGTGGTCGGGTCGGCCCGGATCGGCAAGGCGGCCTGGGACGCGCTCATGGACCGCCGCGCCGATCCGGCGATCATCCGCGGGATTGCCGCGATTGCCGGGGGCTGGCCCGGGGTTCACGGGTTCCACGATCTCAAGACGCGGACGGCGGGCAGCCGGGTCTTCGTCAATCTTCATATCGAGCTTGACGGCGACCAGAGCCTGCGCGACGCCCATGCGATCGGCGCGGGCCTGAGGCGGCGGATCATCGAGACCTATCCGCAATGCGACGTGATCATCCACAAGGACGTGGCCGGCGAACGCTGAGGCCGGCGTCGGGCGGCGCGCCTGCCGTCTCAGCCGGCAGGGGCCCGTGACCCTGCCGTTGCGGAACGGTCCCGCTCTCACCGCCCGGCGACGCAAGGCCCCGGGCAGCGCGGCCAAAGCGGTCCCGGGCAGCGGTAGGGTGCGTGCTCGCACGCACCGCCCCCGGGCGCCCAAAGCCGCGGGGCGGGCACTGGCCTGATCTGTGCAGGCTGAGACGGCCATCGGGAGACGTTCCCACACGAGCGGGGCCGCTTCTCGACCGGAGGATCGGCCTGACCCGCCCAGCCCGGTGTTTGGCAAAGTGACAGCAACGCCGCAGTCGGCAGGGGCCATCGCCCCTGCCGTCACCGAGCGATGCCGCCCGAACCGCCCGGTCGCCCAAAGCGACCGGGCAGCGCCTGCCCCTGCGGGGGGCTGGCGCTTCGCGCCATCCGGGTCAGGCGCTGCCCTCTGTTGGTGCGGGTTGAAGCGGTCACCGGGCGACGTTTCCACGTGAGCGGGGCCGCTCTTCCGCTGGAAGATCGGCCTTTTCCGCTCAGCCCGGTGTGGGGGGAAAGGGCCAGCACCGTCTCAGCCGGCAGGGGCCCGTCACCACGCCGCATCGGAACGGTCCCGCTCTCACCGCCCGGTGACGCAAGGCCCCCGGGGCAGCGCGGCCAAAGCGGTCCCGGGCAGCGGTAGGGTGCGTGCTCGCACGCAC
>CAZORV010000032.1:10671-20200 GCA_964582215.1 uncultured Frigidibacter sp. | reverse complement strand
TGGTCGGTCGGGATGCTCATCGTTTCGATCTTGGGCGCATATTCGCTGAAGCCTTGCGGTGCGCTCAGCGCCTTGTTCATCTCGCCCAGGATGTGCATCCGGCCGTCCTTGGCCTGTGCCAGCGCCTGTTCCATGATCTCGGGCGTGATGCCCGCGACCTTGATGTCCATCTGCAGGCTGGTGATGCCGTTCGCGGTGCCGGCGACCTTGAAGTCCATGTCGCCAAGGTGATCCTCGTCGCCGAGAATGTCGGTCAAGACCGCCCATTTGCCGTCATCTTCCAGGATCAGGCCCATGGCCACGCCCGCAACCGGCGCCTTCAGCGGCACGCCGGCATCCATCATCGACAGGGACCCGCCGCAGACCGACGCCATCGAGGACGAGCCGTTCGATTCGGTGATCTCGGACACCAGACGGATGGTGTAGGGGAAGTCGGTCGGTGCCGGCAGAACCGCCTGCAGCGCGCGCCAGGCCAGCTTGCCATGGCCGATCTCGCGACGACCGGGCGAACCCACGCGGCCAACCTCGCCGACCGAATAGGGCGGGAAGTTGTAGTGCAGCAGGAAGTTCGAGCGCCAGTTGCCGTTCAGCGCGTCGATGATCTGCTCGTCCTCGCCGGTGCCAAGCGTGGTGACGACCAGACCCTGGGTCTCGCCGCGGGTGAACAGGGCCGAGCCGTGGGTGCGCGGCAGGATGCCGGTTTCCGCAACGATCGGGCGGACGGTCTTGTTGTCGCGACCGTCGATCCGGGCGCCGCCGCCGATGATGTCGCCACGCAGGATGGCGCTTTCCAGCTTCTTGATCGCGGCGCCAAGGTTGGCGTCGGCCTGATCTTCCTCGGACAGGCCCGCCACGATGGCAGCGGCTGCCGCGTCGATGGCGTTGGTGCGGTCCTGCTTGTCACGGATCGCAAAGGCGGCGCGCATCTGCGCCTCGCCGGCAGCCTTGACCTTGCCATAGATCGCCGAAATGTCGGGCGGCGAAAAGTCGAAGGGCTCTTTTGCGCTGTGTTCGGCAAAGTCGATGATCAGGTCGATGACCGGCTGCATCTGGGCATGACCGAACTTCACCGCGCCCAGCATCTCGGCCTCGGTCAGCTCATAGGCTTCCGATTCGACCATCATCACCGCGTCCTTGGTGCCGGCAATGACCAGATCAAGCCGCTGGTCCGGGTTCGAACGCAGCTGATGCATGTCGTCCATCGCCGGGTTCAGCACATATTCGCCGTTCGAGAAGCCGACGCGCGCCGCACCGATCGGGCCCATGAACGGAACGCCGGAAATCGTCAGCGCCGCTGAAACCGCGATCATCGCCACGACGTCGGGGTCATTCACCAGATCGCACGACAGGACGGTCGCCATGACCAGAACTTCGTTGCGGAACCCCTCGACGAACAGCGGGCGGCAGGGCCGGTCGATCAGACGCGAGGTCAGCGTCTCTTTCTCCGACGGGCGCGCCTCGCGCTTGAAAAAGCCGCCGGGGATCTTGCCGGCCGCATAGTATTTTTCCTGGTAGTGAACGGTCAGCGGGAAAAAGTCCTGCCCGGCCTTCGCCTTCTTGGCAAAGGTCACGTTGGCCATGACCTGGGTCTCTCCCAGCGTCGCGATGACCGAACCGTCGGCCTGACGCGCAACTTTCCCGGTTTCCAGGGTCAGCGTCTCATCGCCCCACTGGATTGATTTCTTCGTCACATTGAACATCTATCGTTTCCTCAAGGAGGCATCCCGGCCCCTGCCGGTCCTCCGATTTTCATGGCGGCCCCATTGCCGCCGCCCCCTATCCTTTGCATGCGGCCGGGGGCGGGCCTCACGTCACAGATGGCGCGCGTATAGGCGATCGGCCGATGTTTGGGAAGCGTCCTGTTCGGCGCTGCATCCGGCGCCGGACGTCCCGCAGGTCCGGATTGAGCCTTGCGCCGACTGTCACTAGACTGCGCCCCAACCACAGGTAGCCAGCCATGTCCGACCAGGCCAACTTCGCCGCCCCGCGTTCCGCACTGCCGTTCTGGCTGTCGCTCGGGCTTCTGCCCTGCGTCGGGGCCGGGCTGCACTGGGGCGGCTGGGCACTTCTGGCGCTGCCGGTCTACGGCTGGCTCCTGCTGCCGCTGCTTGACGCGGCGCTGGGGCTGAACACGGAAAACCCCGACACCGAAACGCCCGACAGCGGGCTTTTCTGGTACCGGCTGATCACGCTGATCTGGTTCCCGATCCAGTTCGTCACGGTCTATGGCGCGATCTGGTGGGTGACGCACGGGGCGGCGAACGGGGGCGGTCTTGGCCGTTGGGAACAGCTTGGCCTCTTTGCCGGGATCGGCATCCTGTCGGGCGCGGTCGGCATCGTCTATGCCCACGAACTGATGCACCAGAAGAACCGCACCGAACGCTGGCTGGGCGATCTCTTGCTGGCCATGGTGCTTTACAGCCATTACCGGACCGAACATCTGCTGGTCCATCACCGCTATGTCGGCACGCCCCGCGATGCGGTCAGCGCCCGCTACAACGAAAACTTCCACCGCTACTTCCTGCGCGTCCTTCGCGACGGCCCGGGGTCCGCCTGGCGCGCCGAAACGCAACTTCTCGCCCGCGCCGGCCGCCCCCCGCTTCACCGCTCCAACCCTTTCTGGCGCTACGCCGCCCTCACCCTCGCCGCCCTGACGCTCGCCTTCCTCGCTGGCGGCCGGGCCGGGCTCGGGCTTTTCGCCCTGCAGGCCGCCGTCGCCGTCTGGCAACTGGAACTGGTGGACTATGTCGAACATTACGGCCTGACCCGCAGGCATCTGGGTGACGGCAAATATGAACAGATCCGCCCCCACCACAGCTGGAACGCCGCCCACAAGGCGACCAACTGGTTCCTGATCAACCTGCAGCGCCATTCCGACCATCACTACAAACCCGACCGGCGCTTCCCGCTCCTGCAGACCTACCCGGCCGACGCCGCCCCGCAACTTCCCTTCGGCTATCCGGTCATGACGACCATGGCACTGATCCCGCCGCTCTGGCGGCGGGTGATGAACCCCCGTGTCCGGGCCTGGCGGCGCCGGTTCTATCCCGACATCACCGACTGGTCCGACTATAACCGCGGCCGCCTGCCCTTGCCCAAAGGCGCCAGCTGACCGGCGCCGATCTTCCGCCTTGCAGCTTTTTCTTTGCCCAAATACTCAGTCGCACCGGCCGGGACCCGCGCAGCACCGGCAGGCCTGGCGCCGACAGGGATCGAATGTCCGACTTCACCTATGCCCCGCCTGACGAACCCGTCCGCGTGATCCATGCCGATCACGCGGTCCTTCTGGTCGACAAACCGGCGGGGCTGCTCTCGGTTCCCGGCAAGGGCGCGGATCTTGCCGATTGCATGATCGCCCGGGTCCTGAAGATCCACCCCGAGGCGCTGCTGGTCCACCGGCTCGATCTCGACACGTCCGGCGTCATGGTCTTTGCCCTGACCCGCCATGCCCAGCGCAGCCTCGGCGCCGAATTTGAGAACCGCCGGACGAAAAAGACCTATCGCGCCCGGCTCTGGGGCCATCTCCAGCCGAAAGAGGGGCGCGTCGACCTGCCGCTGATCGTCGACTGGCCGAACCGCCCCCGCCAGCATGTAAACCATGAGACGGGCAAGCCCTCGCAGACCGACTGGCGGGTCCTCGGCCTTGACGAGGACGGCACCACCCGCGTGCGGCTCTACCCGCTGACCGGCCGCAGCCATCAGCTGCGCGTCCATATGCAGGCGCTCGGCCATCCGATCCTCGGCGACCCGCTCTACGCCGATGGCCCCGCCCGCGCCTTCCCGCGCCTGATGCTCCACGCCGAAAGCCTGCGCTTCCGCCACCCCGACTCCGGCAAGGGTATGAGCTTTTCCGCCCCCTGCCCCTTCCGCTGACCCGGCCGTCCGCAGCCCTTCGGCATCGGCCTGGTCAGACAGGGCGCGCGACGCAGATGGCTGTCAGCGCCGGACAGGTCCTACAGGCCCAGAACGTCCATCATGTCATACTGGCCCGGCTTCTGGTCCTGGCCCCAAAGGGCGGCCTTCAGCGCCCCCCGGGCAAAGATCGCCCGGTCGGTGGCGATATGGCGCAGGATGATCCGTTCGCCCTGGGCGGCAAAAACCACGTCATGCTCGCCGACAATGTCGCCGCCGCGGATCGCCGAAAAGCCGATGTCGCCGCGCGTCCGGGCGCCGGTGATGCCGTCGCGGCCGCTTTGCCGGTGATCCTTCAGCGCGATCCCCCGCCCGGCGGCAGCCGCCTCGCCCAGCATCAGCGCGGTGCCCGAGGGGGCATCGACCTTCATCCGGTGGTGGGCCTCGACGATCTCGATATCCCAGTCGGCGTCCAGCGCCTCGGCGACCTTGCGGGTCAGGCGGGTCAGAAGGTTGACGCCAAGGCTCATGTTGCCGGCGCGCACGATGACGGCATGGCGGGCGGCGGCGGCGATCCGGGCCAGATGCGCATCCTCAAGCCCGGTCGTGCCGATGACGTGAACCGCACGGGCCTGCGCGGCCAGTGCCGAAAATTCGACCGTGGCGGCGGGCGAGGTGAAGTCGATCACCGCCTGCGCCTTCGCGAACGCCTCAAGCGGGTCATCGCTGACCCGGACGCCAAGCGCGGCGCCGCCCATCGCCTCGCCCAGGTCACGGCCCGCCCAGGGATGGCCCGACCGTTCGACCACGCCCGCCAGCCGCGCCTTGTCCGAGGCCAGCAACAGTTTGATCAGCATCTGCCCCATGCGCCCCGAGGCGCCGGTGATGACAATGCCGGGCAGTTGGCTGTGATCGGACATGAGTTCCTCCCTGATCGGCTTTCCTTAGCCGCTGGCGACCGGCTTGGCAAAGGCCCGGTTGCGGCGCCCCGGGCTTTGGCCTACAGGGGGCCCATGGCAGAGAGACGTTTTTCCAGCGGGTCCGGCCCCTCGCAGCGCCAGTTGCGCGTGGGCGAACTGATCCGCCACACGCTGGCCACGGTGCTGGCCAAGGCCGAGGTTCACGACCCCGACCTGAACCGCTTTTCCATCACGGTGGGCGAAGTCCGCACATCGCCCGACCTGAAGATCGCGACGGCCTTTGTGCTGCCGCTGGGCGGTCTTGGCGCCGAAGAGGCGATCACCGCGCTGAACCGCAACCGCAGCGAGCTGCGCCGCGCGGTCGCCAGGGCGATGACGCTGAAGTTCGCGCCCGAGCTGCGCTTTGCGCTGGACGAAACCTTTGACCGCATGGACGAGACCCGGCGCCTGTTCGCCGACGAGCGTGTCCAGCGCGACATCGCCCGCAAGGAAGCCGACGAAGATGAAACCCCGGGCTAGGGCGGCGGTGCTGGCCGGTTGCCTGTTCGCCTTGCCGGCCTTTGCAAGCAGCTGCCGCGACGTGGACTACGCGGGCGCCTCTTACAGCCTGTGCGAGGCGCGGGCGGATGAGGATGTGCGGCTGTTCCTGAACGGCGCAGACGGTGCGCCCTATGGCGGTTTTGGCGCCATTGACGAGGCGCTGGCGGCAAAGGGCGGGCATCTGGCCTTTGCGATGAACGCCGGCATGTATCACGAAGACCGCCGCCCGGTCGGCTATTTCGTCGAGGGCGGGGTCGAACGCGCCCCCCTGCAGCGCAGACCGGGGCCGGGCAATTTCGGTCTGCAGCCGAATGGCGTCTTTTGCGTCATGGCGACCGGCTTTGCGGTGATCGAGACGCTGGCCTTTGACGCGGCGCGGCCGGACTGCCGGTTCGCCAGCCAGTCGGGGCCGATGCTGGTGATTTCGGGTGCGCTGCATCCGAAGTTCGTGGCCGAATCGGATTCGCTGAACATCCGCAACGGCGTCGGCGTCAGCGCTGATGGCCGGACCGCCTATTTCGTGATCAGCAATGACGCGGTGAACTTCCACAGTTTCGCGAGCTTTTTCCGCGACGGGCTGAAAGTGCCCGATGCGCTGTTCTTCGACGGCACCATATCGCGGCTTTATGCGCCCGATCTGGACCGGGATGATTTTGGTCTGCCCATGGGGCCGATCGTCGGGCTGGTTGTGCCCGCCAAGGCGGAATAGACACGGATATGGCACGCAAGAAGGGCCGCGAGATTTCGGGTTGGCTGGTGGTGGACAAGCCGGCCGGCGTCACCTCGACCTCGGTGGTGAACAAGGTGCGCTGGGCCTTTGACGCGAAAAAGGCAGGTCATGCGGGCACGCTCGATCCGGCGGCGACCGGGGTTCTGGCGGTCGCGCTGGGCGAGGCGACCAAGACCATTCCCTTCATCACCGACGCGCTGAAATGTTACCGGTTCGCGGTGCGTCTGGGTGCGGCGACCACAACCGACGATGCCGAAGGGCCGGTTGTCGCGACGTCGCCGCTGCGTCCCGACGACGGGGCGATCCGGGCGGCGCTGGCGGCCTTTCGCGGCGAGATCATGCAGGTGCCGCCGCAGTTCTCGGCCGTCAAGGTCGAGGGCGAGCGCGCCTATGATCTGGCGCGCGAGGGCGAGGTCATGGATCTGGCGGCGCGGCCGCTGTGGGTCGAACGGATCGAGCTGACCGAACGGCCCGACGCAGAGACGGCCCTGTTCGAGATGGTCTGCGGCAAGGGCGGCTATGTCCGCGCGGTCGCGCGCGACCTTGGCGCGGCGCTGGGTTGTTTCGGCCATGTCCTGTGGCTGCGGCGGGAATGGTCGGGCCCGTTTGCGGCGCGCGACGGCCTGTCGATGGAACGGATCGAGGCGCTGGCGCGGACCGAGGCGCTGGATGCATTCCTGTTGCCTCTGGCGGCGGGGCTGGAGGGGTTGGCGGAGCTGAAAGCCACGGCCGAAGGCGCGGTGCGGCTGCGGAACGGCAATGCCGGGCAGGTGATCACCGGTGCTGCGTTCGGCGAAGAGGTCTGGGTCAGCCATCAGGGGCGGCCGGTCGCAGTGGGCATCTATCGCGGCGGCGAGGTTCATCCGAGCCGGGTGTTCAACCTTTAAGGTTGCTGTCGGGGGCTCTGCCCCCATCGCCGCCTTCGGGCGGCGATTCCCCCGGGATATTTTCAGACAGAAAATGGGTCAGAGGCCGAGGGCGGCCTTGCGGCCGTCGTGGAAGGCGTAGGGGGCAAGCCGGGGGGCGGCGCAGTCGCCGAGCCTTTGGGTGAGTTTGCCGGGAAAGGTTTCGGGGAACGGATCAAAGGCGATGTTCGTGGTCGAGTAGATGAGGGCGCTGGCGGCCAGGGTGGTCTCGGTTCCGGTCAGCATGTTCCGAAGCCGCGCGGCGTCGCCGTGCCAGGCGGCGATCAGATGTTCGGTCAGGAAGCGGGCGCCGAGCCGGGCCAGCCGGGCACGGAGCGGCGCGTCGGCCGAGGTGCGGGCAAGCTCGCGGCCGACATAGGGGTCGGGCGTGACGATGGTGACCTGATGGCCCTGTTCGGCCAGGGCCCAGGCGGTGCCGAGCCCGCGCCAATGGCCGCCCTCGTCGTAAAGGATGACGCTTTGGCCGAGGCGGGCCTCGCGGCGCATCACATCCTCGGGCGCCCAGACATTGCCCCGCCCGAGGCCGGGCAGCGCCGGTTCGGCCGGCAGCCAGCGCTGGCGGGCGTCGGGGTCGGGCAGCGAGCCGGTCGCAAGAAAGACGCGGTCGGCGGGGTGGGCGGCGATGTCGGCAGCGTCGAGAAAGCTGTTCAGATGCAGGGTGACGCCCAGCCGCGCGAACTGGCGTTCATACCAGTCGAGAAGGTCGGGAATCTGGCCGCGCCTGGGCTGCAGTCCGGCAAGGCGGAACTGGCCGCCGATGCGGGGACCCGCCTCGTGGAGGTCGACGCGGTGGCCGCGTTCGGCAGCGACGCGCGCCGCCTCGAGCCCTGCCGGGCCGGCGCCGACGACCAGAAGTTGCCGGGGGACCGCGGCCGGGGCAAAGCGGTCGCCGCCCCATTCCCATTCGCGCCCCGCCGAGGGGTTGATCAGGCAGGAAATCCAGTAGTCGCGCGACCGGCGGCCCCAGCACATCTGGTTGCAGGAGATGCAGCCCCGGACATCGTCGGCGCGGCCAAGGCTGGTCTTGCGCGCGAGATGCGGGTCGGCGATCTGGCCGCGCACGATCGAGACCATGTCGGCCTGACCGGCGGCGATGATCGCCTCGGCATTCTCGGGGGTGCTGACATGGGCCTCGGACGTGACTTTGGCGTGGGTCAGCGCCTGTTTCAGCTGTTCGGTGAAGGGTGCCGTCAGCTTTTCGCCAAAGAGAAAGGTCGGCATCAGCCGTTCGAAATCCATGTAGCCGCCATGGCCGCAGGTCACATAGTCGACATGGCCGGTCGCATCGTGCCGGGCCACCACCTCGATCAGCGCCTCGCCCTGAAGCAGCACCGGCTGCGCGTCCGAGGTCGAGATGGCAAGGCCGATGATGAAATCCTCGCCGCAGCGGCGGCGGATGCCTTCGATGATCCGCCGGGAAAAGCGGGTGCGGTTTTCAAGGCTGCCGCCCCATTCGTCATCGCGGCTGTTGGACCAGGGCGTCCAGAACTGGTCGAGAAGCGAGTGATAGGCGGCCCAGACCTCGACCCCGTGAAATCCCGCCTGCCGGCAGCGGACGGCGGCGGCGACATGGGCCTCGATCAGCTCTTCGATCTCGGTCGCGGTCATGCGGTGGCTGCCGTCGCTGTCATGGTAGGACGGCCCGCCGGACGGCGACCAGTGTGGCTGAAAGCTGAGGTCGGAATCGCCGTGGGCGCCGACATGATAGATCTGCTGGAGGATCACAGCGCCCGCGTCACGGACCGGTTCCACGATTTTCTGAAAATGCGGAATGATATCGTCGGTCGAATGCAGGAAGTTGCCGCGTGTCAGAACGCCGGTGCGGTGGGCGGGGACCGGTTCGCAGACGATCATTCCTGCGCCGCCGAGGGCCCGTTCCAGAATATAGGCGCCGTAGCGCGGGCCGGGCAGGCCCATCTCGGCCATGTTGGCGGTATGGGCGCCAAAGACGATGCGGTTGCGCAGGGTCTGGTTGCGAAGCTGCAGCGGTGACAGAAGCTTCGGATGGCGCATGGTCAGTACCACATGTCCGGGGCGGCGGCCTTTTTCCGGTCGATATAGGCGCGCAAGGCCTCGTCCGTGCCGGGGTCGAGCGCCGGCGCCTCGTAGTCGCGCAGGCGTTCCTTCCAGAGCCGGTTGGCGCGGGTCGCGGCATCGGCGCTGCCGGCCGCCTGCCACTGTTCGAACGGCGTGTTGTCGGCCAGATCCGAGTCCCAGTAGGCGGTCTGGTAGTTGGCCAGTGTGTGGGCCGATCCGAAAAAGTGGTTGCCCGGCCCGACCTCGGCAAAGGCGTCGCCGGCCAGCTGGTTTTCGTCGATCCGGACGCCGTCGAGGTAGGTGTGCATGGCGCCGCAGAGGTCGGCGTCGAGCATGAATTTCTCGTAGGACATCGACAGGAGTCCGTCGAGGAAGCCGGCCGAATGCAGGACGAAATTCGCGCCGCACTGCACCGCCGCCAGCATCGACATCGTGCCTTCGGTCATCGCCTGCGCGTCGGGCAGTTTCGAGGTGCTGAAATTGCCCGAGCAGCGCAGCGGCAGGTTCAGGCGGCGGGCCAGCTG
>CAZORV010000032.1:0-10661 GCA_964582215.1 uncultured Frigidibacter sp. | reverse complement strand
CGATCGCCGGTTCCGGCGTGCCGAAGGTCGGCGAGCCGGACTTCAGCTGGGTCGAGGACAGGAAGTTGCCGAAGATCACCGGGGCGCCCCTGCGCTCGAGCTGCGTCAGGGCACAGCCGGCCATGGTCTCGGCCAGCGCCTGCGCGATGGCGCCGGCATTCGTCACCGGCCCCATGGCGCCGCCGAGGATGAAGGGCACGATGACGGCGGCCTGCCCGGCGCGGGCATAGGCGCGCAGCGAACGGGTCATGGTGCCGTCCCAGACCAGCGGCGAGTTGACGTTGACATTGCCGAGGATGACGCAGTTCCGGTCGACGAAATCGCGGCCGAAAAGAATGCGGCACATGTCGATGGAATCGTCGCTGCGCTCCTCGGCGGTGACCGAGCCCATGAAGGCGCGGTCGGAATAGCGGATGTGGGAATAGACCATGTCGAGATGGCGCTTGTTCACCGGCACGTCGGTCGGTTCGCAGATCGTGCCGCCGGAATGGTGGAACCAGGGCGAGGATTGCGCGAGCTTGATAAAATTCTGAAAGTCCTGAAGCGTGCCGAACCGGCGGCCGCGGTCCAGATCCATGACAAAGGGCGAACCGTAGGCGGGCGCAAAGACGACATTCGGTCCGCCGATGCGGATCGAGTTGGCCGGGTTGCGGGCATGTTGGGTGAATTCGCGCGGCGCGCTTGCCAGAAGCTCGCGGAGGAGCCCGGGTTCGAACCGGACGCGCAGGCCATCGACGCGGGCGCCCGCCGTTTTCCACAGGGCCAGGGCGTCGGGGTCGTCGCGGAAGTCGATGCCGACCTCGGCCAGAATCCGGTCGGCGGTGCGCTCGATGGCCACAAGGCTTTCTTCGCCGAGAATGTCGTAGGTCGGGATGTTGCGGACGATGTAGGGGCGGCTCAGATGCGACTGGTCATGCGAGGCGCGCGCGCCCCGCCTTGCCTCGCGTCCGCCCTGACGCTGTCTCGCCTCGGGTTGGGCCATGGCGTTCACTCCTGCTGTTGGCCCATGCTAGGCGGCGGCGAGGCCAAAGCAGCAACGGGGCCGACAGTTTGCCGGCCCCGTTGTCGTTTTTCATCCGTGGCAGTCGTGCCTATCCGGCGGCGCCATCCCAGCCCGAGATCGACTTGACCTCGAGAAATTCTTCCAGGCCCCAATGGCCGCCCTCGCGGGCGCGGCCGCTGGCCTTGACGCCGCCGAAGGGCGCGCCCGCGCCGCGCGACCGGCCGTTCATTTCGACCATGCCGGACTTCAGCTGCCGGGCCAGTCGCTGCGCGCGGGCGGGGTCGCCGGTCTGGACGAAGTTGGTCAGGCCGTAGGGCGTGTCATTGGCGATGCGCAGGGCCTCATCCTCGGTCTCGAACGGGATGATGGACAGGACGGGGCCGAAGATTTCCTCGCGTTCGATGGTCATGCCGGGGGTGACGTCGGCGAAGACCGTCGGCTTGACATAGAAGCCGCGGTTGAACCCGTCCGGCAGGCCGGGGCCGCCCGCGACCAGACGCGCGCCTTCGGCGATGCCCTTGTGGATATAGCCCTGAATCTGGTCCCACTGGCGCTTGTTCACCACCGGGCCGATATGGCCGCCAGGGGCGCTGGCCGGGCCAACCCTGATGCTGTCCGCGACTTCGGCGGCGCGGGCGACGGTCCGGTCATAGACTGCGCGTTCGACCAGAAGCCGCGAGGGGGCGTTGCAGGACTGGCCGGTGTTTTCCATCATCCGCAGGACCGACCGTTCGATGGCGTGGTCGTCGGCGTCGGCGAACAGCAGGTTCGCGCCCTTGCCGCCAAGTTCCAGTGTCACGCGCTTCAGCGATTCGGACGCGGCGCGGGAAATCGCCCGCCCGGCGCGGGTCGAGCCGGTGAAAGAGATCATCTCGACATCGGGATGTTCGGACAGGCGGGCGCCGACACCGGGCCCGTCGCCGTTCACCAGGTTGAAGACCCCCGGCGGCACGCCTGCGTCATGGCAGAATTCGGCGAACATCATCGCGTCAAGCGGCGTCTCCTCGGACGGTTTCAGGACGCAGGTGCAGCCGGCCAGCAGGGCGGGGATCGCCTTCAGCGCAATCTGGTTCACCGGCCAGTTCCAGGGGGTGATCAGCCCGACAACCCCGATCGGTTCCAGCGCGATCATCGAGCCGGGGGCATGGCGGCCCAGCGGGCGGATCCATTCGATCTGGTCGAAGGCGCGCAGGAAGTTGTTGGTGTGCCAGGGCAGGCATTCCGCCTGTTCGGCCAGCGCAAAGTCGATCGGCGCGCCCATGGCGACCGAGATCGCCTGCGCGAGCTCGTGTTTGCGTGCCTCGTACTGATCGAGGATGCGCGCGACGATCGCCCGGCGTTCGGCGGGCGGCGTCGCGGCCCAGGCCGGAAAGGCCACCCTGGCCGCCGCCACCGCGCGGTCGCAGTCCGCCGCCGCGCCCAGCGAGATCACCGCGCAGGCCTCTTCGGTCGAGGGGTCGATCACCGGGCAATCCCGGCCGTCAATCGGCCGGACCCACTGCCCGGCAATGTAGAAGTCGCGTTTCTCGATCATGACCTGATATTCCCGTTCCGCCCCGGGGCGACCCGTGTCGCCGCAATTTGATCAAATTATAACAGACGCTGCCCAAAGGTCAAACCGGCGGACAGCCGCGTGGCATTCGGCACTGAAACGGGCCATTGTTCGGCCCCTGCGATCATTCCCGAAATCTCCTCCCGATCTTGGGCAAGCTATCGGCGCGGGGCTGAAATTCTGTTCCAAATCCCCTATTTTCGACCTGCAAACGACAGCGCGCGAACAAGGAGACTTCAATGGGCCTGCGTATCAATGACATCGCCCCGGACTTCACGGCCGATTCGACCGCGGGCACGATCCGGTTCCATGACTGGGTCGGCGACGGCTATGCCATCCTGTTTTCGCACCCGCGCGACTTCACGCCGGTCTGCACGACCGAGTTCGGCGCGGTGGCGCAACTGGTGCCGGAGTTCGCCAGACGGCGCACCAAGGTGATCGGCGTGTCGGTCGACAATGTGCAGGACCATGAAAAGTGGAAGCGCGACATCGAGGCCTTTGCCGGCGCGCCCGCCGATTTCCCGATCATCGACGACACTTCGCTGACGGTGGCCAAGGCCTATGACATGCTGCAGGCCGACTATTACCTTCCGGCCGAGGGGCGGACACCGGCCCATTCGCAGACCGTTCGCACCGTCTTCATCATCGGGCCGGACAAGAAGGTGCGGCTGACCATGACCTACCCCATGTCGATCGGCCGGAACTTCGCCGAGATCATGCGCGCGCTTGATGCCGTGCAGGCGACGGACGGCGTGCCCTTTGCCACGCCTGCCAACTGGCTGCCCGGTCAGGACGTGATCGTCGCCCTGTCGGTCCCGACGCCCGAGGCGGAAGAGCGGTTCGGCAAGCTGGACATCCGCCTGCCCTATCTGCGGTTCGCGCGGCAGCCCGGCTGACCCTGCCGGCTACGGCTTGTAGGGGTCGTAGCCGAACCGTTCGTAATCTTCGCGGTAGATCCTGTGGATCAGTTGCAGGATCGTCCGGTCCAGTTCAGGCAGCGCGGGCTGGAACTTCTGCAATATCCGAAATGCCCGTGTCATGACGGCGCCGGGTGGCGGTGCGCTTTTCTCGTTCACGCGCGGCAGGGTCCGCGGCCCGTCCGAATTTCCGGCCAACTCGTCCAGCCAAGCGATAAGGGGCTGTTCGCCATCCTCTAGGCGGAAGACCTGCGCGGACGGGTCGACAAAGCTGACAGCCGGCAGAAAGTGATTGTCGGTCCGTTCGTGAAAGTCCCGGTCGGCGCGTTTCAGCCGGTGCAGAAACCGCCGCAGTCCGATTGCCGGATTGATCGCGCCGTGATTGCGGTTATGCAAGAAGGCGCTGACCAGACGTCGTGCCGGATGGCGGACGACAGCGAAATGGGCCGCGAAATAGTCGTCGGGAAACAAGGATCGCAGCATGGCAAGAGGCATATGTTGCGGCGATGACCGGGGTCAGCGATCGGCTTCGGGAATGCCCAGCCAGCGGCGGTCAAGAAAATAAAGGGGGCCAAAACGCGCTGTCAGAGAATCCTCGACCGAGGATCCCGCGCATTTCGGAACGTGCGAGTAATAAACCGGACCACCCGCACACTGAACAATTGGCATGGCTAACTCATGTGCATCTTAGGTCCCGTGACCCTAGGGATGGTGGCGCAAGGCCGCAAGCAGCATGCGAAACATTCGGAAGTAACTTTTACAATTATCAAGCGGGTGTTGCAAAATCCGGCGCGCGCTTTGCACGCAGGGCCAAAGCCTCGCGAAGGATGGTTTGGCCGGTGTCGCCACTAAGCGAACGCGCCAATTCAAGCATCACATCTGACGTTTGTTCGTCGATCCATATCGGTGACTTTTTCAGGAACGGAAAACCCAGCTTGCGAACCAGAAAGTCGGCGATGGCATAGCTTGCGCCCTGCCTTGCGACATTGCACAGGATGATCTTTTCCAGCTGCGCGCGGCTTGCTTCGCCGCTTTCGAGCTTCTCGCCGAACGACTTGCGGAATTTGACCATCCGAGGGTCGGTTATGCTGATAAGCCTATCAAATACGTCACGAAGTTCCCCATCGGTCATCCGCGCCAACAGGTCCGGCAGATCCGAAAGCTCAGTCGTGGCCGAATGGCTGTAACCGTGCCGGACGACCCAACGCGTCAAACCTATCTCGCCCCGGCGAACGGTCAGGTTCTTGTCCTGCGTCAGCTTGTAGCGCCGCCAGAACCGAAGAAATGCGCGCCTGGCAAGGATGTTGGCGGAAATGCTCAGCGCGAAAGAGGCGTAATGGAAGTGGCGCCTGTTCTTGTCGATAATCCAGCCGCCTTTTTCATAATCTTCGGGATCTTCGTGTTTGACGGCCCAGGCCCATATTGCGCCCACGAAATCATCGCCACTTCCTTCGGCCGTCGCGAGCCAGTCGTAAGCGTCCGAAAGCGGAAACCATGCAGAGTCGTTTAGCAAGACCAGCCGGTCCATCCGTCTTAGATGGCCAGACAGAAACAGGACGCCGTCCCGATAACCACCAAAGTCATAGCCGACATTCGGCCGCTCGATCAGCGCGTAACACAGCGGCAAAAGGATGGCCCGATCCTCGGGCGTGATGCGTAGGTTGGACACCACAACTGGCGCGTAGCCCGCCGAGATCAGATAGCGCAGCGACTGGTGATGCGACTGTTCCAGACCGTATTGGGGATAAATCAAATAGATTGCCGCCTTCTTGACCAGCGGCACTTGCCCGGGCGTGATATGTCGGCGGCGCGCCTGGACGAGATCGTAGTAGGGCGTTGAAAACAGCCACACGCTCACCGATACGGGCAGGTCGACTGCCTGCCTGCCGATGCGCAGGACTTCTCGCTTGGCCTTCCAGCCCGGTATAACACGTTTCATGAATCGGTGCGCCGCCTCTGTCTGTTTCCTGCAAATACGCCTTTAAGGAATGCGCGGCGTTTGGCACGAGAGCGGCGGGAAAACAATGCCCAGACCGCCATCACCTGCATCAGCGCGGACAGAAGTGACGACAAAAACGGCAGCGGCCGCCCATGCTTGCGCATCGCATAGACCCGCGAGCGGCCCATGTGAAACGCCTTGAAGGCCGCACTTTCCGGGCTGCGGACGGTTGAATGCCCCTCCAGGTGCCGGACCTCGGCGGCATGGATGAACATCAGGGGGCCGGCGCGGGTCGCCAGCCGCAGGCTCAGGTCGTCATCCTCGTGATAGAGAAAGATCGCGGGGTCAAAGCCGCCGACCGCCTGAAAGGCGGCGCGGCGCACAAAAAGGGCGGCGCCGGTCAGCACCGGAACCGTCCGGTCGGCGGCGGGCCAGCCGGCGGGCAGCCAGGACCGGCGCGGCAACAGGACCGAGCGGCGCTTGAAATAGGGGCGGCCCTTGCCGTCGCTAAGCCTTGGGTTCATCGCCGAGGCATCGGGATAGCGGTCCATCGCCGCCTCCAGCGTGGCGACTGCGCCCGGGCGAAGCGCGGCGTCGGGGTTCAGGAACAGCAGGAACTCGGTCGCCGCCGCCGCCGCGCCGATGTTGCAGGCAACCCCGAACCCCTTGTTCTCGGCATTGCGGATCACCCGCGCCCCGGCCTTTTCCGCCAGAAGGCCCAGCGAGGCGGGGTCGGCCGAGGCATTGTCGACCAGTATCACCGACGTGCCCGCCGGAACCGAGGCAAGCATCGCCGGCAGCACGGCAAGGCTGTTGTAGCAGACGGAAATGATCGTGGTGCGGCTGGGCGGTGTCATGGGCGCATCATAGAAGAGCGGTCGCCAAATGCCCATGCGGGTCGGAGGGCCGCTGTCCTGGCCTAGAAATCGACCGCAAGACCCTTCTTTTCCCAATCGCCGAAACGCACCGGGTCCGGTCCGTCGCGGCCGCCAAGCTCGGGCGCCAGCGGGGCGGGCAGGGCGGCCTTGCGCCGGGCCTCGGCCTCGGCAAGGGCGCGTCTGGCGGCGGGCGGCAGGGGATCCGGGTCGGTCATCGGCGGTCCTTGAAGGGTCTGCCTGCCTCATATAGGCCAAAAGCCGGGCGGCGCAAAGGATCGGCGATGGGTGACGGGACAGAGGTCAGGCAGGCGGCGGCGACGCTGATCCTTGGGGTGACCGGGGGGGGCCAGCCGCTGAACGACCAGATCACGCGCGGGGTGCTGGCGGGGCTGGCGCCGGCCGACCGGGCGCGGGCGCAGCGCCTGTGCCTGACCGTCCTGCGGCAGGCGGGGCCGATTGACCTGATCCTGCGGCCCTTCGTGAAACGCGAACCGCCGCCCTATGTCCGCGCGCTGCTGCGCCTTGCCGTGGCCGAGATGCAGGCCGAGGGCGAGGCGCCGCATGGCGTGGTCAATGCCGCCGTGGCGCTGACCCGGGTCGGGCCGCACCGGACCGAAGGTTTTGCCGGGCTGGTGAACGCCGTCCTTCGCCGGGTCGCCGAGCTGCCGCCCGGGGCGCTGGCCACCAAAGAGGTGCAGGCCCTGCCGGGCTGGCTGCGCGGGCGGCTGATGTCGGCCTGGGGCAAGGCCGCGACGATCGCCATGGAAAAGGCCCAGGCCCAGGGTGCGCCGGTCGATCTGACGGCCCGGGGCGATGCGGCGGCGCTGGCCGGACGGTTGGGCGGGGTCCTGTTGCCGACCGGTTCGGTGCGTCTGGCCGGCCAGCTGCAGGTCAGCGAACTGCCGGGCTATGACAGCGGCGACTGGTGGGTGCAGGACGCGGCGGCAGCCATGCCTGCGCGGGCGCTGGCCGCACGGCCCGGCGAGCGGGTTCTGGACCTGTGCGCGGCACCGGGCGGCAAGACGCTGCAACTGGCCGCCGCCGGTGCCAGGGTGACGGCGCTGGATCTTTCGCCCGCCCGCATGGTCCGGGTGACTGAAAACCTGCGGCGCTGCGGGCTGACGGCTGAAACCGTGGTGGCCGATGCGCTGACCTGGCAGCCGGATCAGCCGTTCGACGCCGTGCTTCTGGACGCGCCCTGTTCGGCGACCGGGACGATCCGCCGTCACCCTGACCTCCCCTTTGTCAAGGACGCCTCGGGCCTGAAGGATCTGTTTGCCCTGCAGGCCGCGCTGATCGACCGGGCCCTGTCGATGGTGCGGCCCGGCGGGCGCCTGGTCTATGCCACCTGCTCGCTGTTGCCGGACGAGGGCGAGCGTCAGATCGCGGCGGCGCTGGCCCGCCACCCCGGCCTGATGGCCGACCCGGCGGCGGTCACGCTGCCCGGGGTCGATCCGGGCTGGGTCGGCGTAGGCGGCGGCCTGCGGCTCAGGCCCGACTATTGGCCGGCGCTGGGCGGGATGGACGGGTTCTATATCGCAACTCTCCGCCTGCCCGGCCCGGACGGGGGCGGCAAACCGTGACAGGCGGGGTCGTGGCCACTAAGGTGCGCAGCAAATCAGGGCCGGGAATCGGCCGACAGGCAGGGTAGCGCAGAAACGTGGGCGAAGTCGCGAAACCGGGCAGGCTGGAAAAGGCGATGAACCGTGCCTCGGCGCGGCTGTCGACGCTGGCCCGCCCCGCGACCGGCTTTGTCAGCCAGCCCGAACCGCGTTCGATCGGGTCCTACGCGCGCGGCAAGCAGCTGTCGGCCGGGAACTTCCTGTTCGCGGGCTTTCTGATCGAGGGGAAGGGCCGCCCGATCTGGGACATTCCGGTCCCCGACAGCCGGTTTGAGGATGCGCTGCACGGCTATGCCTGGCTGGACGATCTGGCCGCCGTCGATGACCTGACGGCCCGGACCTGCGCGCAGGACTGGACCTTTGACTGGATCCGCCGCTTCGGGCGCGGCACCGGCCCGGGCTGGACGCCCGATCTGACCGGGCGGCGGCTGATCCGCTGGATCAACCATGCGATCTTTCTGCTGAACGGCCGCGAAAAGCAGGAGGCACAGGCCTATTTCCGCAGCCTTGGCCAGCAGACGATCTTTCTGGCCCGCCGCTGGAAGACCGCGAGCCCCGGCCTTCCCCGGTTCGAGGCGCTGACCGGCCTGATCTACGCGGGCCTGTCGCTGACCGGGATGGAGCGTCACGTCGCCACCGCGACCGCCGCGCTGGCCCGCGACTGCGCGCGCGAGATCGACGAAGAGGGCGGCATCCCGACCCGCAACCCCGAAGAACTGCTTGAGGTTCTGACCCTTCTGACCTGGGCCGCGCGGGCGCTGGCGGACGCCGGGCGCAAGGCGCCCGAGGCGCTGGTCGGGGCGATCGCGCGCATTGCGCCCACCTTGCGCGCGCTGCGCCATGCCGACGGCGGCCTTGCGCGGTTCCACGGTGGCGGGCGCGGCGCGCCCGGGGTGCTTGATCAGGCGCTGGCCGAGGTGCAGGGCAAGGCCGTCACTGCCCATGGCCTGTCGATGGGTTTCGTGCGGCTGACCGGCGGGCGGACGAGCCTGATCCTTGACGGCGCGGCGCCACCCGTGGGCCGCAACTCGACCAACGCCCATGCCTCGACCCTGGCGTTCGAACTGACCTCGGGGCGGCGGCCGCTGATCGTGAACTGCGGTTCGGGCCGGGGGTTTGGCGCCGAATGGCGGCGGGCGGGACGGGCGACGCCGTCGCATTCAACCCTGTGCATCCGGGGATTCTCATCCTCGCGCCTTGGCACGGAACAGGGCGGCCCGGGCGCGCGGGCCGAACTGGACGAGGTGCCCGAACAGGTCTGGTCGCAGCCGGAACGGACGCTGGACGGGGCGCGGGTGCTGGCGGGCCACAATGGCTATGCGCCGACCCATGGCATGACCCATCTGCGCGAGCTGATGCTGTCCTCGGACGGCCGCATTCTGGCCGCCGAAGACACGCTGGGCGCCATGACCGGCCCGGACCGTCGGCGGTTCGACAAGCTGATGGAACGGACCCGCTATCAGGGCATCGACTTTGACCTGCGCTTTCACCTGCATCCCGACGTCGATGCCGCCATCGACCTTGGCGGGACGGCCGTGTCGATGGCGCTGAAAAGCGGCGAGATCTGGATCTTTCGCCATGACGGCGTCGGCGAGATCAGCCTTGAACCGTCGGTCTATCTCGAATCGGGCCGGCTGAAACCGCGCGCCACCAAACAGATCGTCCTGTCGGGCATCGTCAGCGACTATGCGTTGCAGTTGGGCTGGACCTTGGCGAAAGCTCAGGATACCCCCGGCCTCGTCCGTGATACCGAGGCGGACGACCCTTTGTCGTGACCCCGCCCCTTTGGCCAAGGAAAGACCTGTGATCAAAGCGCCCGCAACCAACGCCGCCGACCTCGCCCCGCTGAAACGCGCGCTTTTGTCGGTGTTCGACAAGACCGGACTGGTTGAGTTCGCCCGCGCGCTGCAGGCCCGCGGGGTCGAGCTTTTGTCGACGGGCGGCTCGGCGCAGCTGTTGCGGCAGGCAGGCCTGCCGGTCCGCGACGTGGCCGAGGTGACGGGCTTTCCCGAGATGATGGACGGCCGGGTCAAGACCCTGCATCCGATGGTACATGGCGGGCTTCTGGGTCTGCGCGACAATCCGGACCATGCGGCGGCGATGACCGGCCACGGCATCCTGCCGATCGATCTTCTGGTGGTGAACCTCTATCCGTTTCAGGAAACCGTCGCCGGCGGCGCCGACTATGCCACCTGTGTCGAGAATATCGACATCGGCGGCCCGGCGATGATCCGCGCGGCGGCCAAGAACCATGCCTATGTCTCGGTCGTGACCGACGTGGCCGACTATGCCGCCCTGCTGGACGAACTGGAGGCGAACGGCGGCCAGACGCGCCAGTCCTTCCGCAAGGCACTGGCCCAGCGGGCCTTTGCCCGGACGGCCGCCTATGACGCCGCCGTTTCGACCTGGATGGCGGGCGCCATCGGCGAAGAGATGCCGCAGACCCGGGCTTTCGCCGGAACGCTGGCGCAGGCGCTGCGCTACGGCGAGAACCCCCACCAGCGCGCGGCCTTCTATGTCGACGGGTCGAACCGCCCCGGCGTGGCGACGGCGCGGCAGTGGCAGGGCAAGGAACTTTCGTACAACAACATCAACGACACTGACGCGGCCTACGAACTGGTCAGCGAGTTTGATCCGGACAGGTCCGCCGCCTGCGCGATCATCAAGCACGCCAACCCCTGCGGCGTGGCCGTGGGCGCATCGCTGCTGGACGCCTACCGCCGGGCCTATGACTGCGACCGTACCTCGGC
>CAZORV010000031.1:0-21167 GCA_964582215.1 uncultured Frigidibacter sp. | reverse complement strand
GCCCCCCGGAGGGGCAGGCGCTGCCCGGTGGCTTTGGGCCACCGGGCGGTGCGGGCGGGACCGGTGCGCGGCGGCAGGGGCGATGGCCCCTGCCGAGTGAGACGCCGTTGACACGTCTCCAGCGCCGGGTTGGGCGGACAGGGCTGATCTTCCGGTGGCAGAGCGGCCTGCTCATGCGGGAACGCCGCCCCGTGACCATCTCAGCGAACACCGGCAGAGGGCAGCACCTGCCCCGGATGGCGCGAAGCGCCGGCCCGCGCGGGGCGCAGCGCGGGTGAGGTCGTACCGCCACGGCCGGTCACTTGCCCTTGCCGACGAAGGTGGCCGCGCCCTCGGCCATGAACGCCGGGGCCGGTCGGACCAGGAGGCCCCGGCGCGGGGGCCGGGGCCGCGGCGCGCCCGCAGTCCGGCTTATCGGCAGGATGGGCGGGAGAGGCCGTGGTGACCGCGCCCGGCCGGCCGGGAGCGGCGCCGTGCCCCTGCCGCCGGCTGCCGCCGGGCAGGGCCGGGCGATGCGCGGTGTTCAGGGCGCGGGTTCCGGGCGGAAGGGACCGCAGCGGGTTCGGGCGCCAAGGTCCCGGCCCGCCGCTTCGACGCTGATCAACCGGCCCGAACGGATGGCTGTGGTGATGATGATGCTGACGCCGGTGCGGAAGCGGGCGCAGGCGATGGCGCCGGGTTCGGGGCGGCCGCCCAGAAGCTCTGCCGCCCAGAAGCTCTGCCGCCCAGAAGCTCTGCCGCGCGGAAGCCGCCTGCGGGGCGGCCAGTCCGGACCATCGTCCCGGTCACCGCGGGCGATGCGGCGGGGGGCGCTGCACCTATTCCGCCGCCTCCAGCCGGGCCGGGCCATGCGCGGCGATCAGGGCGCGGAGTTCGGGGCGGCAGGAGCCGCAGTTGGTGCCGGCGCCGAGGGCCCGGCCCAGCTCTTCGACGCTGATCAGTCCGCCCGAGGTGATGGCCGCGGTGATCGTGTTCACGCCAACGCTGAAGCAGGCGCAGAGGATGGCGCCGGGGTCGGGGCGGCCGGGGCCGGGGCGGCCGGCCAGCAGGTCGGCGGCGGGCTCCTGGCCGAGCAGGGCCGCGACATGGGCGCGGGCGGCGGCGACCGGGGTGGCGGCCACGAACAGTGCGGCGATCACCCGGCCGTCGCGCAGGAAGGCGGCGCGGAAGCCGCCCCTGCCGCGGTCGGCCCAGACCATCGCCTCGGCCCCGGGGGGCAGGCCGAAGAGGCGGCGCGCCTCGGCTGTCCAGTCGTCCGGCAGGCGGTCGCCGGCCAGCTCGGCGCTGACGCCGCCGTCGATGGTGGCACGCGCCCAATAGGCGCAGTCCGGGGCGATCCCGCCGGTGCTGATGGCAAAGCCGTACCAGGCGGCGGCAAAGGCGCTGATGGCGACCGGGGTGGATTTGCTGTCGGGCTGGCCCGAGACCGGGTCGGTCAGGGCCGGGGTCAGGGCGTTGATCCGGCCGCTGGGCGCGGTTTCGGCCGTCCAGTGGATCGGGGCGAAGGCCTGCCCCCTGGCCACGCGGTCGGTCACCAGCACCCGCAGGATGGCGCCGCCTTGGGGGCTCTCGACACGCGCCAGACTGGCGGGCGCCAGCCCCAGGGACTGCGCGTCATCGGGATGCAGTTCCACAAACGGCTCGCCCAGATGCCGGGCAAGACGCGGCGACAGGCCGGTGCGGGTCATCGTATGCCACTGGTCGCGGATGCGCCCCGTGTTCAGCCGGAACGGATGCGCTGCCGTCACCGGCTGCGGCGCCCGGGCGGCGACCGGCAGCATCCGGGCCTTGCCGCTGGCGGTGTGGAACCGGCCGTCGCCAAAGAACCGGCCGCCCCGGCGTGCCGGGCTGGCGGGCCAGAGGAAGGGTTGCAGGGCCGCATAGCCCGCGACGTCAAGCCCGGCATGGTCGGAAATGTCGAAGTCGCTGCCAAGGCCGCCCGCAACGCCGGAAAGCGCCGCATATTCGGCAAAGACCCCGGCGGCGCTGGTCCAGCCGAACCCGGAAAAGCCCATGCGGCGGGCGACGTCGGCGATGATCTGCCAGTCGTCGCGCGCCGCCCCCGGGGCGGGGCGCAGGGGACGCTGGCGGCTGATCCGGCGTTCGGAATTGGTGACGGTGCCGTCCTTTTCGCCCCAGCCGGTGGCGGGCAGCAGCACATCGGCCAGCCGCGTCGTGTCGGTGTCGGCGATCATGTCGCTGACCACGACGAAATCGCAGGCCGCGATGGCGCGGGCGACGCGGTCGGCGTCGGGCATCGACACCGCCGGATTGGTGCAGATGATCCAGAGCGCCTTGATCTGCCCTGCCTCGACCGCGCGGAAAAGATCGACCGCCTTCAGGCCGGGCCGCGAGGCCATGGCGGGCGCAGACCAGAAGTCGCGCACTGCCGTGCGGTGGGCGGCATCGTCGAGTTCAAGGTGACAGGCCAGCATATTGGCCAGCCCGCCAACCTCGCGTCCGCCCATGGCGTTCGGCTGGCCGGTGACGCTGAAGGGGCCCATGCCCGGGCGGCCGATGCGGCCGGTGGCCAGATGGCAGTTGATGATCGCATTGACCTTGTCGGTGCCGGTCGCCGACTGGTTGACGCCCTGGGAATAGACCGTGACCACCCGTTCCGTCGCGATCCAGAGGTCGAGAAACCGGGCAAGGTCGGCGGGCGGCAGGCCGGTCGCCCCGGCCGCTGTCGCGGTGGCGGCGGCCAGCGCCCCGGCGAACCCCTCGACATGGGCCAGATAGGCGCGATCCTCGGCGCCGCGCGTGGCGATCTCGGCCAGAAGCCGGTTGAAAAGCGCGGCATCGGCGCCGGGGGCGATCTGCAGATGCAGGTCGGCAAGATCGCAGGTCGCGGTGCGCCGGGGATCGACCACCACCACTTGCAGGCCCGGGCGCGCCGCCTTGGCCGCCGCCAGCCGCTGATAAAGCACCGGATGGCACCAGGCGAGATTCGAGCCGACCAGAACCACAAGATCGGCGCCCTCAAGATCCTCGTAAAGGCCGGGGACGGTGTCGCTGCCGAAGGCGCGGCGGTGGCCGGCGACGGACGATGCCATGCAAAGTCTTGAATTCGTGTCGATATTCGCGCTGCCGATATAGCCTTTCATCAGCTTGTTGGCGACATAATAATCTTCGGTCAGCAGCTGGCCCGACACGTAAAAGGCCACGGAGTCCGGGCCATGGGCGGCAATCGTGTCACGGAACCGCCCGGCCACCAGATCAAGCGCCTCGTCCCAGCCTGCGTCGCGCCCGCCGATGCGGGGGGTCAGCAACCGCCCCTCGAGGCCTACGGTCTCGCCCAGCGCGGTGCCTTTGGAACAAAGCCGCCCGAAGTTCGACGGATGATCCGGGTCGCCCTTCACCTCGATCCCGCCCGCAGCCGTGGCGCGGGCAAGGATGCCGCAGCCGACGCCGCAATAGGGGCAGGTCGTGCGGGTGAAGGGGCCGCCGGCCGGCGCCGCCCCGTCGCTCATGCCGCCCGCCCGCGCAAAAGCTCGGTCGCGTCGATCAGCACCCGGCCCGCCTCGATCCGGACCGGATAGGTTGCGACCCGGCCCTCGTCGGCGCCTGTCGCCATGCCGGTCGACAGATCGAACACCCAGGCATGCAGCGGGCAGGTGACGCGGGTGCCGTGGACGATGCCCTCGGACAGGGGGCCGCCCTTGTGGGGGCAGCGGTCGTCCAGCGCAAAGACCTGATCGTCGGCGGTGCGGAACAGGGCGACACAGCCGAAGGCGGTTTTCAGAAGCCGCGCGCCCTGACGCGGGATGTCGTCAAGCGCGCCGATATCGGTCATCCGGGTCATTCCGCAGCCTCCAGCGTCAGGTCATTCAGGGGTTGCCATTTGGCCCGCTCGGCCGGGCGGGCATGTTCGGCCCAGGGGTCGTGCTGATAGACCGACTGGCTGACCATGAACCGGTCATAGAGCGCGCGGCGGTTGGCCGTGTCGGCGACCACTTGCGCCTTGCACCAGTCCAGCCCGACCCTGGCGACCCATTTGTAGATCCGGTGCAGATAGCGGGCATTCTCGCGGTAAAGCTGGACGAAGGCGGCGATCACCTCCATCGCCTCTTCCTCGGTCGGGACGGTGCAAAGCAGCTCGGTCTCTTTCACATCCATCCCCGCCGCGCCCGCGACGCTGATCTGATAGCCGCTGTCGACGCAGACGACGCCCACATCCTTGCAGGTCGCCTCGGCGCAGTTGCGCGGGCAGCCCGACACCGCCAGCTTGACCTTGGCAGGCGTCCACGAGCCCCAGAGCAGCTTTTCCAGCCGGATGCCGAGGCCGGTCGAATCCTGGGTGCCAAAGCGGCAGAATTCCGTGCCGACGCAGGTTTTGACGGTGCGGAGCCCCTTGGAATAGGCGTGGCCCGAGACCATGCCCGCCGCGTTCAGGTCCGACCAGATGGCGGGCAGATCGGCCTTTTTTACCCCGAGAAGGTCGATCCGCTGGCCACCCGTCACCTTGACCATCGGCACGCCATACCGGTCGGCGGCATCGGCGATGGCGCGCAACTCGTCCGGGGTGGTGACGCCGCCCCACATCCGGGGCACCACCGAATAGGTGCCGTCCTTCTGGATATTGGCATGGTTCCGTTCGTTCACGAACCGCGACTGGCGGTCGTCCTGATAGTCAAGCGGCCAGTCGGCCAGCAGGTAGTAGTTCAGCGCCGGGCGGCAGCTGGCGCAGCCGCCAACAGTCTGCCAGCCCAGTTCCTGCATCACCGCCGGGATCGACTTCAGCCCCTGCGCCTTGATCAGGCGGCGCACGTCTTCGTGCGTGTGGTCGGTGCATTTGCACATGGCCGGGTTTGCATTGGCGCTGAAACTGTCGCCCAGCGTCAGGGCCATGACCTTTTCGACCAGACCCGTGCAGGTGCCGCAGCTGGACGAGGCCTTGGTGGTGGCCCGCACCGCGTCCAGCGTCGTGGCGCCGCCCGCGATGGCCTCTACGATCCTGCCCTTGCAGACGCCGTTGCAGCCACAGATCTCCGCCTCAGGCGGCAAGGCTGCAACGGCCGCCATAGGGTCCGGTGCGGCCCCCCCGGCAAAGCCCGGCCCGAAGATCAGCGTCTCGCGCATCGCCGAGACGTCGGTCCCCTGCTTGATCAGGTCGAAGAACCAGCTGCCGTCGGCAGTGTCACCATACATGACCGCGCCGATCAGCCGCTCGCCTTCCAGGATCAGGCGTTTGTAGATGCCGCGCCCGGGGTCGCGAAAGACGATATCCTCGCGTCCCGGGCCGTCGGCGAAATCACCGGCGCTGAAAAGATCGACGCCGGTGACCTTCAGCTTGGTTGCCGTCTGCACCGGGCGAAAGGCCGACGGCGCCCCGGCCAGCGTCGCGGCCAGCACCCTGGCCTGATCGTAAAGCGGGGCGACAAGGCCGAAAAGCTGCTTTTCATGCTCGACGCATTCACCAAGCGCAAGGATCGCGGGGTCCGACGTGCGCATCTGATCGTCGACGGTGATGCCGCGCCCGACGTCGAGATGGGCGTCATTGGCCAGCCGCACCTCGGGCCGGATGCCGACCGCCATGCAGACCAGGTCGGCCGGATAGACCGTCCCGTCCTCCAGCAGCACCGCCTCGGCGCGGGTGGTGCCGAGGATCGCCTTGGTCGCCCCCTTGCAATGCACGGTGATGCCCCGCCGTTCGAGGTCTTTTTGCAGCAGATAGCCCGCCGCCGGGTCAAGCTGGCGTTCCATCAGATGGCCCATCAGATGGATCACCGTGACCGCCGCCCCCCGCGCGGCCATCCCCGCCGCCGCCTCAAGCCCCAGAAGCCCGCCGCCGACCACGACGGCGCTGGCGCCCGGCCGCGCGGCGGCGATCATCGCGTTGGTGTCTTCCAGATCGCGATAGGTGACGACGCCGGGCAGGTCCTTGCCCGCGACCGGGATGATGAAGGGCGCCGATCCGGTGGCGATGACCAGAGCATCATAGGGCGTCTCGCCGGAGGTCGAGAGGACGACCTTCCGGTCGCGGTCGATTTTCGTCACATGTTCACCGAACCGGCAGGTGACGCCCTTTTCGGCGTACCAGGCATCATCATGGGTGATGATTTCTTCATAGGTCTTTTCGCCCGACAGGACCGGCGACAGCATCAGCCGGTTGTAATTGCCGCGCCGCTCGCCGTTGAACAGGGTGACCTGATAGGCGCCGGGGGCCGTTTCAAAAAGATGCTCCAGCATCCGGCCCGAGGCCATACCGGCACCGATGACGACTAGGTTCTGTTTCATTCAAGGCCTCCGATTAACCGGCTGTTCACCATGCGCGGGCCAGTCTGGCGGGCATGGATTTTGACTGGGACAACGGCAAGGACGCGGCCAACCGGGCGAAGCACGGGGTCTCGCTGGCGATGGCGGCGCGGCTGGATTGGGAAGAATCGACCGTCGTGCCCGATCACAGGCGCGACTATGGCGAAGAGCGTTTTCGACTTGGTGGCCTTTTGGAGGGCCGGCTCCATATCTGCATCTTTACTATCCGCGAAGGGCGAATTCGCATAATATCCCTGCGCAAGGCCAATGCGCGCGAAGTGAGGCGTCATGACAAAGCCAGTGAATGACGAAGAAGATGGCATTCCGGATGATGAAAGCCCGGAGTGGACGGACGAGGACACGCTTTGGTCGGTCAAGGGCGCGGACTTTGGCGGGTTCATGGCGGCGATGAAGTTCCTGCAAAGCCGCGCGGCCTTTCTGAAGGCGGCCGAAGCTGCGGGCATCGAACGCGCTGCGTTCCTGCCGTTTGATCCGTCAAAGCCGGGGTTCGAGGAGCGGGCGCGAAAGGCGTTCGAGACCTTTTTGAACGCGACCCGCCACGCTGCGGAATAGGCCGCCATCACGCTGCCTTTCCGGGGCTGCGCCCATGTTCGTATTCTTCAAGGAAACCAAGAATCTCCGCGCGATATGTCCAGTAGTCGGGATGATCGAGAAGCGCCTTGCGCGTCCGTGGGCGGGGCAGATCGACCCTGGTGATCTTGCCGATGGTGGCGCGGGGGCCGTTGGTCATCATCACCACGCGGTCGGCCAGAAGGATCGCTTCGTCGACGTCATGGGTCACGCAGACGGCGGTGACCTTGGTGCGCGACCAGACCTCCATCAGCACTTCCTGCAATTCCCAGCGCGTCAGGCTGTCGAGCATGCCGAACGGTTCGTCCAGCAGCAGCAGCTTCGGCGACAGGGCAAAGGCGCGGGCGATGCCGACGCGCTGGCGCATGCCGTTCGACATGTCGGCGGCCGGGCGGTCCATCGCGTCGCCAAGGCCGACGCGCTCCAGATAATATTCGACGACCTCCTGCCGCTCGGCCTGCGAGGCCCTGGGGTAGACACGGTCGACGCCGATGGCGACATTCTCCTTGGCGGTCAGCCAGGGGAACAGCGAGGGCGACTGGAAGACCACGGCCCGTTCGGGGTCGGCGCCTTCGACGTGGACGCCGTCCAGCTTGATCGCGCCTTTCGAGATGGCGTTCAGGCCGGCGGTCATGGTCAGGACCGTGGATTTCCCGCAGCCGGAATGGCCGATCAGGCTGACGAATTCGCCTTTGCGCAGCGTCAGGTTGAAGTCCTCGACCACGGTCAGCGGGCCTTTGGGCGTGCCATAGACCTTGTGCAGCTGCGAATATTGCAGATAGCGCTCGTCGGTGAAGGACTTCGCCGCCTCGGCATAGGCCCGCGGCATGGCCTGGCCGGCTGTGGCAGCGCCGGGCATCGCATGGCGGGGGGTCACGTCGGGCAGGCGGCGGCTGTCGCCGGTGCGGGCGCGGATGCCCACATCCATCAGATAGGCGGTGACGGCGGTGCGCAGCGCCTTGAAGGCCGCGTCGCTGTTCATCCGGCCCCGGTCGCGCGGCCGGTCAAGCGTCACCGCGAACCCGGCGCCGACGGTCCCGTCGGGGTTCAGGCAGATGATCCGGTCGGCAAGGGTGATCGCCTCGTCGACGTCGTTGGTGATCAGGACCACGGTGCGCCGTTCGGCCCGCCAGATCGCCTCGATCTCGTCCGCGAGATTGGCGCGGGTCAGCGCGTCAAGCGCCGACAGGGGTTCGTCCATCAAAAGGACGTCCGGTTCCATCGCCAGCGCGCGGGCGACGGCGACGCGCTGGCGCATGCCGCCGGAAAGCTCGGCCGGGCGGCGTTCGGCGGCATGGGCAAGGCCGACCATCGCCACATATTTCGCCACCAGCGCCGTCCGGGCCGGCCGCGACAGGCCCTTGTGGACGGCATCGACGGCCAGGCCCACATTGCCCGCCACCGTCAGCCAGGGCATCAGCGAATAGGACTGGAAGACCAGCCCGCGTTCCGGCCCCGGGCCGGTCACCGGCGCGCCGCGAAACAGCACCTCGCCGCTGGTCGGCTGGTCGAGCCCGGCCATCAGGTTGATCAGCGTCGTCTTGCCGGTGCCGGAAAAGCCGAGGATCGCCAGAAACTCGCCCTCGGCCACCGCCAGATCGACGCCCTTCAGCACGGGCGCGCGCTGGTCGCCGTCGCCGTAGCTGCGCGAGACATTGCGGAATTCAAGGATTGCCATGATCTTACCGGTTGGTCTGGAAGGTGAACAGCGACTGCAGCGCCGACATCACCCGGTCGAGCGCGAAGCCGATCAGGCCGATGGTCAGGACGGCCACCATGATCTTCGCCAGCGACTCGGACGAGCCGTTCTGGAACTCGTCCCAGACAAACTTGCCAAGGCCGGGGTTCTGGCTGAGCATTTCGGCGGCGATCAGCACCATCCAGCCCACGCCGAGCGACAGCCGGAGGCCGGTAAAGATCAGTGGCAGCGCCGAGGGCAGCACCAGCCGCGTGACCTTGGCCCAGGGGCCAAGCTTCAGCACCTTGCTGACATTCACCAGATCCTTGTCGATGCTGGCGACGCCGAGCGCGGTGTTGATCAGCGTCGGCCAGAGCGAGCAGAGCGTGACCGTGATCGACGAGATCAGGAAGGATTTCGGCACGCCGTCATCGCCGCCCTGATACAGCGCCGAGACGATCATCGTGACGATCGGCAGCCAGGCCAGCGGCGAGACGGGTTTGAAGATCTGCACCAGCGGGCTGATCGCCGCGTTCGCGATGGGCGACAGGCCGGCGATGATGCCCAGCGGCACAGCGAACAGGGTCGCGATCAGAAAGCCGGTGAAGACCGTGCGGATCGAGGTGAGGATCTGCTGATAGAAGGTCGGCCGGCCGGTGTAGCTGCGGTCCTTGACCTCGGACGCCTTGCCTTCGGCCACCAGGGCCGCGTTCTTGTCGGCCTGCTTTTGGTAGAATTCGGCCTCTTTCGCCCGTTCGTTGGCGGCGTCGGCGTGAAGGACGCGCGCCTGTTCCCAGACCTGCCCCGGGCCGGGAATGGCGCCGAGCGAGGTCTGGACCATCGGCGCCAGCGCCGCCCAAAGCGCAAGAAAACCCGCGATGGCCATCAGTGGCACCCCGGCCAGACGCCAGAGGTCGCGCAAGGGCTGGCGCGGCGCCTCGCCGGCGGCGATCTTCAGGATCGGGGTGATCCAGGGCAGGCCAAGGACCGACAGCCAGCTGTCGATCCTGCCGATGCGGCCCAGACGGCGGCTGAGGCGGGCCTCGGCTTCGGCGGACAGGCGGGTGGCAGAGGTTTCAATCGCGGTCATTGATGGTTCCTGGCGTTGCGCGAAAGGCCGCGCCCCACGGGTGCGGGGGGCGCGGCCTTCGGGTCTGCGGTCAGTTGGTGATTTCGCCGCCCTGAACGATCTCATTGCCCTTCAGGCCGATCGTCAGGCTGTCGATATAGGCGTTGGGCGCCTTGCCGTCATAGCTGACCCCGTCGATGAAATCCGAGGTCGGGTCGCGATAGCCGTCGGCGTCGAAATCGAACATCTCGGGCGTCGCCTTGCCCTCGGCGATCAGCGCTTCGGCGGCGGCCCTGTAGATGTCGGGCTTGTAGACCGACTTCGCGGTCTCGTCATACCAGGCGTCGGGATGGGCCTCGGGGATCTGGCCCCAGCGGCGCATCTGGGTCAGATACCAGACCGCGTCCGAGTAATAGGGGAAGGTGGCGTTGTGGCGGAAGAAGACGTTGAAATCCGGTGCCTCGCGCTTGTCACCCTTTTCATATTCGAACGTTCCGGTCATGGAATTGGCGATGACCGCAGCGTCGGCCCCGACATAATCCGACCTTGACAGAATCTCGACCGCCTCGGCGCGGTTGGTGTTGTCGCCCTCGTCCAGCCAGATCGCCGCGCGGATCAGCGCCTTGGTCAGGGCGATCATCGTGTTGGGGTTTTCCTGCGCGAACTCTGCCGTCACGCCGAAGACCTTTTCGGGGTTGTTCTTCCAGATGTCATTGTCGGTGATGACCGGCACGCCGATGCCCTTGGCGACGGCGGCCTGGTTCCAGGGCTCGCCGACCGCATAGCCGTCGATCGTCCCGGCCTCGAGCGTTGCGGGCATCTGCGGCGGCGGCGTGACCGAGATCAGGACATCGCCGCCGATCTGGCCCGAGACGTCGTCGGCGCTGTAAAGGCCGGGGTTGATGCCGCCCGCCGCCAGCCAGTAGCGCAGTTCGTAATTGTGGGTCGAGACCGGGAAGACCATGCCGAGGTTGAAGGGCTTGCCCTCGGCGGCAAAGGCCTCGATCGCCGGTTTCAGGGCCGAGGCCGGGATCGGATGGGTCGGCTTGCCGTCTGCGTCAAGGGCCAGGCCGGGTTTCATCGCCGCCCACACCGCGTTCGAGACGGTGATGGCATTGCCGTTCAGGTCCATCGAAAACGGCGTCACCACCGCGCCCTTGGTGCCATAGCCGATGGTCGCGGCGATGGGCTGGCCGGCCAGCATGTGGGCGCCGTCAATCTCGCCGCCGATCACCCGGTCCAGCAGAACCTTCCAGTTCGACTGCGCCTCAAGCGTGACCGACAGGCCCTCGTCTTCGAAAAAGCCCTTTTCCCTGGCGATGGCCAAGGGCGCCATGTCGGTCAGCTTGATGAAGCCGAGGGTCAGTTCGTCCTTTTCAATGCCGGGGGTCTCGGCGAAGGCCGGTGAGGCGAGTGCCGAGCTGGCAAGCAAAATCCGGATCAGTCTGGTCATGGCGGTGCTATCCTTGTGGGTTGAACAACGAAAAGGGCCGTCGACACGCGCCGCGATGATGCGGCGGCGGGTCAGGCGGCCCTGCCTGTGGATCCCGGTCTGTCGGGGAATGCGGAACGCCATTGCTCCGTCTTGGGGTCAGGTTGGCGGGCGATTCCCGGGGCGTCAACCGGGTTTGCTGCGATGCAGTGCCTGCCCAGGTGATTTAACGCTGCAATGCAGCATTGATGCCTGATTTTTCAGCAACCGGACGCTGCGGGGTCAAAAATTGCGCCATCGAAGAACTGGTTGCGGGCCAGTTGCAGGGTGCCGCGCACGGCGGGCACAGTGGCGGGCGCGGTCAGCAACCCCTCGGCCTTGTCGGAACTCAGCGGCAGTTCGGCGCCTGCGGGGCCAAGGTGGCGCCGGTAAAGATCGCTGCGAAAGGTCGCGCGGGCGCGCGCCATGGCCCCGGCGGGGTCCAGTCCGAACCGCGCGGCGAGGCGGGCGCCGATCCAGGCCGCCTGACTGCGCCAGGGAAAGGTGGCGGCGCCGGGATGGAATGACAGGAACTGGTCGACATGGGCGTCGGTTCCGTCGGGCGCCACCTGAAACTGCCCGGTCAGGGCGCGGTCGATCAGGTCGGGCGGCAGGTCAAGATGCGCGGGGCGCGACAGGATTTCGGCGGCCATCAGCCGGTTGGCGGGATCGCCGACCCAGCGGCAGGCACGCCAGACCGCCCGGATCAGCCGCCCGGCAAGGTCGGGGTTCGCCTCGCACCAGCCGGTGCGGGTGACCAGCAGCTTTTCGGGCGCCTGCGACCAGATGCCGGCGCCCGGCAGCAGCAGGCTGGCGCCGGCGGTCCCGACCGCGTGGCTGCCCCAGGGCTCGCCCACGCAAAAGGCGTCGATCTCGCCCGCGGCCAGTGCGGCGGCCATGGCGGGGGGCGGCACGGTGCGGATGATGACATCGGTCTGCGGCCGCGCGGCGCGCAGAAGATAGTGAAGAAGTTCCGCATGCATGGAAAAGGGAAAGGGCACGCCGACCCGGACCGGCTGGCGGAGGGCGGCCAGGGCGGTGGCAAGGGCGGGTGCCTCGCCAAAGCCGAGGTCGGGCTGAAGGACCAGGAGACGCCCGATCAGGTCGGGCGAGGCGCCCAGCATCTGACCGTTCATCGACAGGACCATCGGCGCCTCAAGCGGCACCGACCCGCCCCCAAGGCCGAGCGCCCGCGCGACCGGCACGACCGACAGCATCTGCGCCGCCGCGACCTGGCCGAAATCCAGCATGTCGCGCAGCATCGACCAGCTGGCGGCACGGTGCAGCGTCAGGCTCAGGCCTTCCTCGCGCGCAAAGCCCAGTTCGCGCGCGATGATCAGCGGGGCCGCATCGACCAGCGGGATGAAGCCAAGATCGAGCGCGCCGGTCATTTCAGCAACTCGGCCGCCGTGACCAGCGCCTGCGCGACATCGGCGATGCGCTTGCCCTGATCCATGGCCTTCTTGCGGATCAGCGCATGGGCCTGATCCTCGGTGATGCCCTTGGCGCGCATTACCAGCCCCTTGGCGCGGTCAAGGACCTTGCGTTCCTCAAGCGCCAGCTTTGCGGCGGCAAGTTCGGTGCGCATCCGGCTGAACAGGTGAAACCGCGCGATGGCTGCGTCGAGCACCGGTTTCAGCCGTTCGGGCTGCAGCCCGTCGACGACATAGGCCGAGACGCCCGCCTCGATCGCGGCGCGGGTCATGTTGCTGTCGGACCGGTCGACGAACATCGCAACCGGCCGTTCCAGCGGGCCAGAGGCGGTGGCCAGTTCTTCGAGCATGTCGCGCGACGGGCTGGCGACGTCGATCAGCACCAGATCGGGCTGGATGGCCGCGATCCGGCGGGCAAGGCCGGTCTCGTCGCCGACCACGGTGATGCGGTGATCGCCTGCCTCGCTCAGCGCATCGACGATCCGCAGGGCGCGGTCACGGTCTTTCTCGACCACAATGATGGAAAGGGCGTCGGTCATGGGCCTTTGGTCGTTTGCGACAGGGCGGTGATCCCATGGGCCGGGGCCGGGGTGAAGGCGGCGGGCGCGGGCGCGGTGCGATTGTGGGCATCCGCCCGAAGAACGGGCGGCTTTGGCGGCCATTGCCCGAAAATCAGGCGCCGTCCGGTTGCCGGTTCAGGTCCCGGACCGAGGCGCGCGCGATCAGCGTGCAGGGCATGACCTCTTGCGGATGGCGGTCGCGGGTCAGCGAACTTTGCGTCTTCAGCCGTTCGATCGCCCAATGGCCCATCAGCCGGTGGGGCAGAACCACGGTCGTCAGCTGCGGGTAGAGATGGCGCGAGATTTCCTCGTCGTCATAGCCGACCACGGAAATATCGTCGGGGATATGCAGGCCCGCGTCCTTGATCGCCTCGTAGCAGCCGATGGCCATCCGGTCGTTCTGGCAGAAGATCGCGCTGGGCCGGTCGGGCAGGGCAAGAAGCCGCCGGGTGTTTTCATAGCCCGACGACGGCGACCAGTTGCCCTCGGTCACCAGGGCGGGGTCGAAGCCGATCCCGGCCTCGGACAGCGCCCGGCGGTAGCCCCGGGCGCGGTCGCGCGCCGCCTCCATCCAGGGTTCGCCGGTGATCATGGCGATGCGGCGGTGGCCGGCCTCGATCAGGTGACGGGTCGCGGCATGGCCGCCCTCCGCCTCGCCCGGCACGACCGAGGGCAGGCGATGATCGCTGCTGTAGCAGTTCAGAAGGGCGATCGGCAGGCCAAGGCCGGTCAGCGCGGAGGGCAGGGTGATCTTGCGGGTGAAGATCGTCATATAGACCAGTCCCGCCACGCCCGACCTTGCCAGTGCGGCGATGGTCTTTTCCTCCATCTCGGTGTCGTTCATGGTCTGGGCGGCGATGATGATGCCGCCCTCGTCCCAGGCGGCCTGACGCGCCCCCTCGATGGCGACGACGGCCTCGGGGCTGGTCGCCAGCTGGTCGACGACGAAACCGAAGAGTTCCGTCCCGTGCGCGGGCCCCGGATCCGGCGTCGCCAGATGGGCCATCGTCGTCGTCGCATAGTTCAGCGTCCGGGCCGCCTGAATGACCCGGGCGCGGGTTTCGGCCGAAATCCTGACGCCGGGCGCGTTCTTCAGAACGATCGAGACGGTCGCCTGCGAACAGCCCGCAGCGCGCGCAACGTCGGTCATCGTGACCTTTGGTTGCGGATCAGGCGGCGTCCCGGCACCATTCGTCCCCTGCCTGTCCTTCATGCCGTCCCCTGCTGCGAACCGCCCACACTAATATTTATTAGTTGACCGATAATAAACATTACTTCACAGTCCCTTCTGTGGCAACGACCATGACCTGAGGGAGGAACATCGTGATTATTACCCGTAGAACGCTGCTTGCCGGCGGCGCGGCGGCCGCTGGCCTGACGCTGATATCGCGTCCGGCTTTTGCAGAATTGCCGATGCTTGCCAAGAAGGATACCTACAAGGTCGGCTTCGCGCAGACCGAAAGCAACAACCCCTGGCGGATCGCCCAGACCAACTCGATGCAGGGCGAGGCCGAAAAGCGCGGCTGGCAACTGGTCTACACCGATGCCGCCGGTTCGGCCGCCAAACAGGTGTCGGACGTGAACTCGATGATCGCGCAGGGCGTCGATCTGATTTTCCTGGCCCCGCGCGAGGAAAAGCCGCTGATCCCGGCGATCATGGCGGCGCGGGATGCGGGCATTCCGGTCATTCTTCTGGACCGCAATGTTGATCAGTCGCTGGCGGCTGCGGGGGCGGACTATGTCTGCTTCATCGGCTCGGACTTCATCTCGGAAGGGCAGCGGGTTGCCGAATGGCTGGCCAAGAACGCCAACGGCAAGTCGAAGATCATCGAACTGGAAGGCACGACCGGCTCGTCGCCCGCCAATGACCGCAAGAAGGGCTTTGACGATGCGATCACCGCGGCGGGTGGCTTTACCATCCTCGCCTCGCAGACCGGCGACTTCAACCGCGACAAGGGCCGTCAGGTCGCCGAGACGCTGTTGCAGGCCAATCCCGACGCCGACATCATCTATGCCCACAATGACGAAATGGCGATCGGCGCGATTTCGGCGGTCGAGGCCGCGGGCAAGGTGCCGGGCAAGGACGTGCTGATCCTGTCCATCGACGGCGGCAAGGAGATCATCCAGCTGATCATCGACGGCAAGGTCGGCGCCTGCTGCGAATGCAACCCGCGGTTCGGACCCAAGGCCTTTGACACGGCCGTGGCCTATGCAGCCGGCGAAAAGATCGACGGCAAGCTGATCAACCCGGACAATTTCTACGACGCCTCGAACGCGGCCGCAGAAATCGCCAACGCCTACTGAGCAGGGCGAAGGCCCGGGCGGGGAGACCGCCGGGCGGTGCGTGCGAGCACGCACCCTACCGCCGGGACCAAGCGCAGGCGCGGTCAGGAAAGCTCCCTGTCCTGCCCGCGTCGCGCTATGACGGTCCTGTCCGGGGTCCTTTGCCCCGGACAGGATGGGCGCAGCTTGCAGGGGCGGCATGAGCAACAATCTATTGTCGATGCGGGCAATCTCGAAGCAGTTCGGGGGTGTTGCCGCGCTGACCGGCGCCTCGCTGACGGTGGGCCCGGGCGAGGTTCATGCGCTGATCGGGCAGAACGGCGCGGGCAAAAGCACGATGATCAAGATCCTGACCGGCTATTACCGGCGGGATGCGGGCGAGATTTCGTTCGGTGGCCAGCCTTTCAGCGTGACCTCGCCCAAGGCGGCGCAGGCGGCGGGCATTGCCACGATCTATCAGGAAATCAATCTGGTGCCGATGCGGTCGGTGGCCGAAAACATCTGCCTTGGCCGCGAACCCCGCCGCCGGGGCCTGCTTGACTGGGCCGCGATGCGGGATGAGGCGCGCGCCCTTCTGGCGCGGTTCGGCGTGGCCATCGACGTCGACCGGCCGCTGTCGGACTATTCCACCGCGACCCAGCAGATGGTCGCCATCGCCCGCGCCATCGGCTTTCAGGCGCGACTGGTGATCATGGACGAACCGACCTCGTCGCTGGACGCGCGCGAGGCGGAATTGCTGTTCAGGGTGATCGGACAGCTGAAGGCCGAGGGGCGGTCGGTGATCTTTGTCAGTCACAAGCTGGACGAACTTTACCGGGTCGCTGACCGCATCACCATCATGCGCGACGGCAGGACGGTTCACGCGGGGCCCCTGGCCGAACTGAGCAAGCTTGACCTTGTCTCGACCATGCTTGGCCGCGACATCAGCCGCAGCGCCGGCCACAGCACCGGCTTTGGCGCGGGGGGCAGGGCAGGGCAGGGCGCCGTGGTTCTGTCGGCCCGGGCGCTGGGCGACGGCGGTGCGGTCGGCGACGTCAGCTTTGACGCGCGCGCGGGCGAGATCACCGCGCTGGCCGGGCTTTTGGGCGCGGGCCGGACCGAGACGGCGCATCTGGTCTTCGGCTCGCGCCCGGCGCGGGCCGGGGAGATGCGCTTTGACGGCCAGAGCCACGCCCCCCGCGCCCCGGCCGAGGCGATCGCGCGCGGCATCGGCTTTTGCACCGAGGACCGCAAGATCGAAGGCATCGTCCCCGACATGACGATTGCCGAAAACATGCTGCTGGCGCTGATGCCGAAACTGACCCGCGCCGGGATCATCGACCGTGCCCGGCAGGACGAGATCGTCACCGGCTTCATCGCGCAACTGGCGATCAAATGCGCCGGCCCCGACCAGCCGATCCGCGAACTGTCGGGGGGCAATCAGCAAAAGGTGCTGTTGGCGCGCTGGCTGGCCATGGACCCCCGGCTTCTGATCCTGGACGAGCCGACGCGGGGGATCGATGTCGGCGCCAAGGACGAGGTTCAGCGCCTGATCCGGTCGCTGGCGGCGCAGGGGCTGGCGGTTCTGATGATCTCGTCCGAGATGGATGAGGTGGTCGAGGGTGCCGACCGGGCCTTCGTCCTGCGCGAGGGGCGGTCGGTGGCGGACCTTTCGGACGGGCAGCTGAGCGAGGCTTCGGTGATGGCGGCGATGGCGGGCGGCGAGGGTCGGCAGAATGTTTAGGACCGGTCTTGCGCAGGCGCTTGGCTCGGCGCTTCGGTCCGGGCCCGCGCGCGCCGCCTTTCTGCGCCGCCACGGCGCATTGATCGCGCTTGGGCTGCTGGTTCTGGTCAATCTGGCGATCACCCCCAACTTCGCCAGCCGTCAGACGCTGAACGTCAATCTGACCCAGGTGGCAACCATCGTCATCGTCGCCACCGGCATGACGCTGGTCATTGCCACCGGCGGGATCGACCTGTCGGTCGGCGCGCTGATGGCGATCTCGGGGGCGATCGCGCCCCTGATCTTTCTTGGCAAGATCGTCGATGTCGGCAATGTCTATCTGGCGGTGGCGCTGGCGATCGTCGTCGCGGTCGGGGCGGCGACGCTGTTCGGCCTGTTCAACGGCTGGCTGGTCGCGGCCTTCGGCATCCAGCCGATCGTCGCGACGCTGGTGCTGTTCATCGCCGGGCGCGGCATCGCGCAGGTGATGACCAACGGCAATCTGCAGTCCTTCACCCTGCCCGAGTTCCAGTGGCTGGGTCTTGGCCGGGTGCTGGGCCTGCCGGTGCAGGTGATCCTGATGCTGCTGGCGGTGGCGGGGGCCAGCTTCATCCTGGGCCGGACGCTGTTCGGGCGCCAGATCCTGGCGGTCGGCGGCAATGCGCGGGCGGCGACGCTGTCGGGCGTGCCGGTCCGGCGGGTGAAGATGATGGTCTATGCGATCTCGGGCTTTCTGGCGGGGATTGCCGGTCTGGTCAGCATCGCGATCAACTCGGCCAGCGACGCGAACCTTGTCGGGCTGGGGATGGAGCTGGATGCGATCGCCGCCGTGGCGGTCGGGGGGACGCTTTTGTCGGGCGGCCAGGCGACGGCAACCGGCACGCTGATCGGGGCGATGACGGTGCAGCTGGTGCGCTACACGCTTCTGGCCAACGGCATGCCCGACGCGGCGGCGCTGGTGGTCAAGGCCGCGATCATTCTGGCGGCCGTCTGGCTGCAGCAAAAGGGGCGGTCGAAATGAACATTGGTCTGCCGGGGCGCGGGCTGGCCCGCTATGCTGTCGGGATGGCGCTGGTGGCGGTGATCCTGTTCGGTTGGCTGCGATATGACAATTTCCTGGGCTATTTCAACGTGATGAGCGTGCTTCGCTACAATGCGATGTTCGCGCTGGTCGCGCTTGGCATGTGTTTCGTGATCATGTCGGGGGGGATCGACCTGTCGGTCGGCTCGACGGCGGCGCTTGGCAGCGTGGCGGCGGCCTATGCCAGCCCATACGGGCTGATGCCGGGGCTGGCGGCCGGGGTCGGGGCCGGGCTGGCGGTGGGTGCGATCAACGCGGTGACGGTGACGCGGCTGGGGATCATGCCCTTTATCGCGACGCTGGCGACGATGCTGGCGGCATCGGGGACGGCGCTGCTGCTGGCCCATAACCAGTCGGTGTCGGTGTCCTATGACAGCGGCTTCACCTGGCTGGGGCAGGGCAGTCTGCTGGGGTTGCCGGTGCCCGCGCTGGTCGCCGCTGTCGCCTATCTGGCGGGCACGCTGATCCTTGGCCGGACGGCGACGGGCCGGGCGGTGCTGGCCATTGGCGGCAACGAGGATGCGGCCGATCTGATGGGCCTGCCGACGGCGCGGATCAAGGCGCTGACCTATCTGGCCTGCGGCGGGCTCGCCGGGCTGGCCGGGGCGATCCTCGCGGCCGAGTTCGGCGCGGGTCAGCCGATCGAGGGGGTGGGGTGGGAGCTGTTCGCCATCGCCTCGGTCGTGGTCGGGGGCACGCTTCTGACCGGCGGCGACGGCTCGGTACCGGCGACGCTGGCCGGTGTCCTGCTGCTTGGCCTGATCTTCACGATCCTGAATTTCGAGAACGGCAAGGGCTGGATTTCCCTTTCGGCCTACTGGCAGTCGGTGATCCGGGGGATTTTCCTGCTGATCGTGGTGCTGTTGCAGGCCCATGTCGGCCGGGCGGCGGGCCGGGATGCCCGGAGCGCGCCGTGATGCCCGAGGCGAGCGGGGCAGGGGGTGCGGGCCGCGTCCGGTTGTTCGGCGAGGCCGCCGGGGCCGCGGTTCACGAGGTCACGCTGCGCACCGGGGGCGGGCTTCTGGCCCATGTCCTGACCTGGGGCGCGGTGATCCGCGATCTGCAGGTGCCGGTCGGCGGCGAACAGCGGTCGGTGGTTCTGGGGTTCGAACGGCTGGAGGATTACCTGGCGCATTCGCCGTTTTTCGGCGCCATTGCCGGGCGCTATGCCAACCGCATCGCCGGCGGCCGGTTTGCGATTGACGGCGTCACACATGCGCTTGACCGCAACGAGGCGGGCCGCACCACGCTGCACGGCGGCCGGGGCGGGTTTTCGCAGCGCATATGGACGATCGAGGCGCTGGACGAGGCGTCGGTGCTGTTGTCGCTGTTGTCCGGGGACGGCGATCAGGGCTTTCCCGGCCGGGTGCGCGCGACCTGCCGCTACAGCCTGTCGGACGAGGATGGCCTGACGGTCGCCTTGCAGGCCGAGACCGACCGCCCGACGCATGTGAACCTGGCGCAGCACAGCTATTTCAACCTGGACGGCGGCGGTACTGTCGAGGGGCATTGGCTTCAGATCCATGCCGAGGCGTTCACCGAGGTGGATCCGTGGCTGATCCCGACCGGCCGCTGCCTGCCGGTCGCCGGGCTTGGCCTGTCGCCGGACCGCGCGGTCCGGGTCGCGGACTGCCGCCTGCTTGATCTGAATTTCGTTCTGTCCGAACCGGCAGGCGCCGGGCAATTGCGCCGGGCCGCGCGGATGGTCGCCTCGGGCGGCGATCTGGAACTGCAGGTCCGGACGACCAAGCCCGGGCTTCAGGTCTATGACGGTCATCTGCTGGCGGTCCCGGTGCCGGGGCTTGGCGGGCGGCGGTACGGGCGGCGGGCGGGACTTTGCCTTGAGACGCAGTTCTTTCCCGACAGCCCGAACCGGCCGGAATTTCCCGGCAGCCTTCTGCAGCCGGGGCAGGTCTATGACCATCGCACCGACTACCGGTTTCTTGCACCGGGCTGAACGGCCCCCGGGCCAGCGCCGCTTGCCTGCGCGGGCGCCAGCCTGTAGGCTGGGCGCAACTTCACATCGGAGGGCGTAATGATGACGCCCAGGCGTCCTGGCGGTCAGGGCGCGTTCCCGGTTCCGGTCGAGCCGCCGATGACCGCAAAACCCGATCCGGCGCAGCTTTACGCCGCGCTGGATCTTGGCACCAACTCGTGCCGGATGCTGATTGCCCAGCCAAAGGGCAGTCAGTTTCATGTCGTGGACAGTTTTTCCAAGGCGGTTCAGCTGGGGCACGGGCTTGAGGCCTCGGGGCGGCTTGGCCGGGCCTCGATGGCGCGCACGGTCCAGGCGCTGCACATCTGCCGCAAGAAGATCGAACAGCTGGGCGTCAAGCGCATGCGGCTGGTGGCGACCGAGGCCTGCCGGCGCGCCAGGAACGCCCGCGAGTTCCTGAGGCTGGTCCACCGCGAGACGGAATTGCCGCTTGAGATCATCGAACCCGAGGAAGAGGCGCGGCTGGCGGTGATTTCCTGCGCGCCGCTGGTCTCGACCCGGACCGAACAGCTTTTGGTCGTCGATATCGGCGGAGGGTCGACCGAACTGGTCTGGATCGACCTGTCGTCGGTGCCGCGCCTTGACCGGCCCCGCGCGATCATGCGGCTGCACGCGGGCTTCAAGCCGGTCGAGAGCCCGTTTCCGGCGGCCAGGGTCGTCGACTGGATCTCGGTGCCGCTGGGGGTCGCGACGCTGAAGGACCAGTTCAGCGATGTCGAGGATGACGCGGCGCGGTTCGCGCTGATGAGCTGGCATTTCGAGGAACAGCTGGCGAGCTTTTCGCCCTACAACGCCAGCCAGACCCGCGAGGGGTTCCAGATCATCGGCACTTCGGGCACGGTGACGACGGTGGCGGCCAGCCATCTGGGTCTGCGCCGCTATGACCGGACCAAGGTCGACGGTCTGCGGATGACCAGCGACCAGATCGACCGGGTGATCCGCGAATATCTGACTTTGGGCCCGGACGGGCGCAAGAACGACCCGCGCATCGGGCGCGACCGCCATTCGCTGATCATGTCGGGGGCGGCGATCCTGCAGGCGCTGATGC
>CAZORV010000030.1:7621-21484 GCA_964582215.1 uncultured Frigidibacter sp. | reverse complement strand
GCCCCTCGACCTGATGGAACATCGGCGTGTGGGTCTGGTCCATGTCCATCCGGTAGACGCGGCCCGGCGCGATGACGCGGATGGGGGCGCCCTGCGCGGTCATGGCGCGGATCTGGACCGGGCTGGTGTGGGTGCGCAGCACATGGGGCGGGCGGTCGTCACCGGCGGCGCGGGCCATGAAGAACGTGTCATGTTCCTGCCGGGCGGGATGTTCGGGCGGGATGTTCAGCGCGTCGAAGTTGTACCAGTCGCTTTCGACCTGCGGCCCTTCGGCCACGGCAAAGCCCATGTCGGCAAAGATCGCCGTCACTTCCTCGGTCACCTGGCTCACGGGGTGGATCGTGCCCTGACGGCGCGGACGGCCCGGCAGGGTGACGTCCAGCCATTCGGCCCGCAGCCGTTCGTCCAGCGCCGCATCGCCCATCGCCGCCTTGCGCGCCCGCAGTGCTGCGTCAATCTCGTCCTTCAGCCGGTTCAGCGCCGCGCCCGCCACCTGCCGCGCCTCGGGCGCCATCTGGCCCAGCTCGCGCATCTTCAGGCTGATCTCGCCCTTCTTGCCCAGCGCCGC
The DNA here is from genome assembly GCA_964582215.1 of uncultured Frigidibacter sp. GTDB lineage: Bacteria > Pseudomonadota > Alphaproteobacteria > Rhodobacterales > Rhodobacteraceae > TMP-24. The sequence goes on along the minus strand of CAZORV010000030.1, from coordinate 20,916 downwards.
CAGACGCAGATCCTCAAGCGCCGCCTCGTCCGCCGCGCCGGCGATCGCGCCGATATATTTCGTCAGAAGATCGTCCATTCCCAACTCCCTCAGCCCTTGCGCCAGCGCGCCGACAGGCGCGAGGCGTCGCGGGCCACGATCAGCGGCACCATCAGGCGCGCGCGATAAAGCCGAATACGCATCAGAACCGCAAGGGCCAGAAGCTTGCCGCGAAGGCCGCCCCCGATCCGGCCCGAGCGCAGGACCCGGGGGATCTGTGCCAGTGGCGACAGGGCCACGGCGGCGGTGCGGGCGATCCAGCGCAGGCGGCCAAAACGGCGGGCGAGGATCATCTCGAAATCATGGGCGGTGTGGCGATCCCATTTCCGCGCCAGTTCGGCGAACGAGTCGCGGCCGGGGTGAAAGGCGATCATCGCCGGTTCCCAGCTGATCCGGACGCCGGCCGCCGTGGCCCGCTGGCCCCAGTCGCGATCCTCGGCCACGCCGATCCCGGCAAAGCCGCCGACCCGGTCGAAGATCGCCCGGCGCATGGCCAGATTGCCGGTGCCGGTGAAATTCTGGCCCTTGATGTAATGTTCCATCCGATAGCCGAACTCCGACTCGAAGGCCTCGATCCCGGTCGGGCGGGCGGGGTCGGCGTGCAGGATCCGGACGTCGCCGCCCAGAACCTCGGCCGCCGGGTCGCGGTCGAACCGGCCCGCGATCACCGCCAGCCAGTCGGGGGCCGCGACGCAATCGGCGTCGATAAAGGCCAGATAGCCGCCGCGCGACAGGCTGACGCCATGGTTGCGCGCCGGGCCGGGGCCGGGGGTCGCCTCGCGGGCCAGCCGCACACCGGGGAAACGGTCGACCACCGCCTGCGGCAGTTCCCGCGAGCCATTGTCGACGACGATGATCTCGACCGGGTGCCCGGCGGCCATCTGCCCCGTCGCCATCTGGCCGGTCAGCGCGGCCAGACAGCGCGCCAGCAGGTCGGGCTGATTGAAATGCGGGATGATGACGGACAGGACCGCCGCCCCCGCCTGATCTGTGTCCGCCATGCCGTTCCTATCCGTCATTGCCCCCCTGCTAGCACGTCCGCCCGCCGCCAGACCAGAGCCCGATCCGGCTCAGAAGATGGATTTCCGCCCGCGCAGCTCCAGCATCCGCCGCGACAGGGTCACCTGCCCGTCACGCGCTGAAAGGGCCGCGGGCGCCGGATGCAGCGCCTTTTCCAGAACCACCAGCGAATCGTAGAAGCTGACCGCACCCAGCTGACCGGCCATCGGGTGCAGGGGAAAGCCCGCGTCGTCGTCGGTGTACCAGCTGTGCATCCGATCGATCAGGTCCTTGGCATATTCGATGAAACTGCCCGGCGCCTTCAGCCCGCCGCCGAAGCCGGGCCAGTAACTGGTATGCGTATCCTCGACGATATAAAGCCCGCCGTCCTTCAGATGCGGCCAGAGCGCGCCGAAACTGCCGATCTGCTGGCCCATCTTGTGGCCGCCGTCATCGACGATCAGATCAAAGGGCCCGCGTTCGGCCGCCACCCCGGCCAGAAAGGCCGCATCCTGCTGGTCGCCGATCATCACCCTTGTTCCCGGCAGTTCCAGCGCGCGGCAGGCCGGGTCGATGTCCAGAAAGGTCAGGCCCGACCCCGGCGCAAAGAAATCGCGCCACATCCGGACCGAGCCGCCCTTGTAGACGCCAATCTCCAGGAACGACACGGACTGCCCCTGCAACCGGCCCAGTAGCCGGTCATAAAGCGGCAGGTAGTGCTGCATCTTGATCAGAAGCCGGTCGTCGGTCCTGGCCGGGAAGTCGCGGAAATAGCGGCAGTCCATCCGGTTCAGCCTTTCGTCGCTGCAAAGAAAAACCCCGCGGGGCCGGTCGGGCCGCCCGCGGGGTTCACTGTGATCGTCCGGTCGGGATCAGACCAGCGCGGCCTTGGCCTTGTCAACGATGGCGCCGAAGGCGGCCGGTTCGCTGACGGCGAGATCGGCCAGAACCTTGCGGTCAACCTCGATCCCGGCCTTGGTCAGCGCGTTGATGAAACGCGAATAGGACAGGGTTTCGTCGATGGCGCGGCAGGCGGCGTTGATCCGCTGAATCCACAGGGCGCGGAAGTTGCGCTTGCGGGTCTTGCGGTCGCGGGTCGCATACTGGTTGGCCTTGTCGACGGCCTGCGTGGCCGTGCGGAAGTTGGTCGAACGCGCGGCGTAATAGCCTTTCGCCTTCTTGATAACCTTGCGGTGACGGGCGTGCGTGACGACGCCGGATTTAACGCGGGACATGTGTCATCCTCCTCAGCGGTCGTAGGGCATGTATTTCTTGACGATCTTGGCATCAGAGTCCGAGAGCAGCATCGTGCCCGTGGCCTGACGCACGAAGGTCGTCGAGCGTTTGATCATGCCGTGACGCTTTCCGGCGACACCAGCCTTGACCCGCCCCGAGGCGGTCATGCTGAACCGCTTTTTCGCAGCGGATTTGGTCTTCATCTTGGGCATTTCCATCTCCTCGTTGAGGGTGAACGCGCGACTCGGCATGCCACTTTGGCCGGACGCGCGGAACTCGAAAGGCGCCTATAGCCGGGCGACCGGCAGTTGGCAAGAGGCGGGCGCGGCGGCTATGGCCGTTCGATCGCCAGCGCGATCCCCTGGCCACCGCCGATGCACATAGTGATCAGGGCGCGGCGGCCGCCGGTCCGTTCAAGCTCGGCCAGCGCCTTGACGGCCAGGATCGCGCCGGTCGCGCCGACCGGATGGCCCAGCGCGATGGCCCCGCCGTTCGGATTGACCCGCGCGGGGTCGAGGCCCAGTTCCTGCGTGACCGCCAGCGCCTGGGCGGCGAAGGCCTCGTTCGATTCGATCAGGTCGAAATCGGCAGCGGCAAGGCCCGTGCGGGCCAGCAGCACCCTGACGGCGGGCACCGGGCCGATGCCCATCACCTCGGGCCGGACACCGGCGACGGCATGGCCGATCAGGCGGGCGCGCGGGGTCAGACCGGCGCGGGCGGCGGCATCGGCGCGGGCCAGCACCAGGGCCGCGGCGCCGTCATTGATGCCGCTGGCATTGCCCGCCGTCACCGTCCCGTCCTTCTGAAAGGCGGGCCGCAGGGCCGACAGGGCCGCAAGGCTGGTGGCCTTCGGATGTTCGTCAGCGTCGAAGCTGACCGGGCCACGGCGCGAGGTCAGCTCGATCGGCACGATCTGGTCGCGGAACCGCCCCTCGGCGATGGCGCGCGCGGCCCGGGTCTGGCTTTCCAGCGCAAACTCATCCTGCGCCGCGCGGCTGATCCCGTGTTGGCGCGCGACATTTTCCGCCGTGACGCCCATATGGCCGGTCCCGAACGGGCAGGTCAGCGCGCCGGTCATCATGTCGACGGCCCTGGTGTCGCCCATCTTCTGGCCCCAGCGGGCGGCCTGCAGCGCATAGGGGGCGCGGCTCATGCATTCGGCGCCGCCGGCCAGCGCGAAGTCCGCGTCCCCCAGCATCAGCGCCTGCGCGGCCGACAGGACCGCCTGCGCCCCCGATCCGCAAAGCCGGTTGACGTTCATGGCGGGTACGGTGTCAGGCACACCCGACTGCATGGCGACGACGCGGCTCAGGTACATGTCGCGCGGTTCGGTGTTGATCACATGGCCGAAGACCACGGTGCCGATGGCGTCGGGCGCTAGGCCCGACCGCGTCAGCGCCGCTTTGGCCGCTACCGTGCCGATGTCAGCCGGCGCCAAGCCCGCAAGCGCGCCGCCAAACGTTCCGATAGCCGTTCTGGTCGCGGCAAGGATGACAATCTCGGTCATGGGCGCCTGTCCTTCTGTTCGTGGCTGAGCCGTCCGGACCAAGCCTACCCCAGAAACGAACGCCGGGAAATCATTCGCGTCGGCCGTCAGATGCCGCCCGACAGCGTGATCAGCGTGACCTCGGGCGGCTGGAACAACCGCAGCGGCAGGCCGGAATAGCCGATGCCGCCCGAGACGACCAGATGGCGCCCGCCCTCCTGGATATGGCCCCAGGCATAGCGGCTGCGGTAAAGCGATGGCGTCATCGGCCGCCAGCCCCAAAGGTTCATCTGCCCGCCATGGGTATGGCCGCTGATCTGCAGCAGGGCGCGGGGATCGCCGCTGGCGAAATAGTCCGGCTCGTGCGCCAGCAATATCGCCGGATCGCCGGGCGCCACCTCGGCGAAGGCCGGGTCGGGGCGGTGAAAGCCGTCGTGCGGGCGGCGATGGTGCGGGCGCTGGCTGTCCAGCCCGACCAGGCGAAAACGGCCGGCCCCGTGGGTGATGGCCACCGACCGGTTGGACAGGACGGGAATGCCGACGCCGGCCAGCGCCTCGGCCACCGAGTTGCGCTGAAACCCGGTCGCCCGCGACAGGGGGCAGTCGCGCCAGTCATGGTTGCCCAGCACCGCCCAGACGCCCAGCGGCGCCGACAGCCGCGCGATGACCGGCGCGATCCGGTCGGCCGCGATCTTGCGCGCGGGCATCTGCCGGGCCGCGATGAAGTCGCCGGGCAACAGGATCATGTCGGCGCCAAGGTCATTGGTCTGGCCGACGATCCGGTCCAGCGCCGCCAGCGTCACCCAGGGGTCGCAGACATGGGGATCGGCCAGAACCGCGATGGTCAGCGGCGGCAGGGTCCAGCGCGCCTCGACCACCCTGTGCCGGACCAGCCGTGCCCGCGCCCCGACCGTCAGCGCCCGGAACCCGGCGAAACCGCTGGCCATGGCCTAACCCGCCGCCTGCCAGTCGCGCACCGCATCCAGCGGGTAGAACAGCATCAGGATGTTCAGCGCCAGCCCGTCGCGGATCAGCCATGTCGTCAACAGCTCGAACCCGATGACGATCAGGATGCTGGCCCAGACCGGCAGCCGCGAGGCCAGGAAAAAGCCCGCGACCATGGCCAGAATGTCGGCGCAGGAATTGATGACGCTGTCGCCGAAATAATCGAGCGAGATGGTCACAGCGCGATAGCGTTCGATGATCCAGTCCGAGTTCTCGACCAGCTCCCAGCCCGATTCGATGATCGTCGCGACCAGCAGCCGCCAGCCCAGCGCCAGCCGGTTGCCAAGCGCCGACATGGCCCAGAAGAACAGGATGCCGTGGATGATATGGGACGGCGTGTACCAGTCGGACAGGTGCTGCGAGTTTTCCGAGGAATGGGTCTGGCCGTGCCAGAGCTTGACATAGCCGCATTTGCAGATCGGCTCGCGCCCGATGAACAGAAGCCAGCCGGCGGCGGCCAGGACGACAAGGGCCGCCAGAATGTAGGGAAGTCTGGAATTGCGGGTCATGAACGGTCTCTCGGCGGCTGCGAAGGTCTGATCGCGCGACCCTTGGTCATTATCATGGCGAAGGGAAGGCCGGGTGCCCGGGCGGGCGCCGGACCGTGCCCGCAATGCAACGCGCCGTCACACCCGCCTTGTGGCGCGCAGCGTCGGCGGCAGGGACTGGGCCGCCTCAGTCGGCAGGGGCAAGTGACCCTGCCGCCGCGGACCGATTCCGCCTTTACCGCCCGGTCGCCCAAAGCGACCGGGCAGCGCCTGCCCCTGCGGGGAGCTGGCGCTGCCCTCTGTTGGCGTTGACTGAGACGGTCCCGGGGCAACGTTTCCGCATGAGCGGGGACGCTCAGCCCGGCGTTGGACGGGCCGACCGGGGGCTGGCAAGGGACCACACCCCCCAAAAGCAAAACGCGGGGCAATCGCGCCCCGCGTTTTTCCGGCAGTTCAGGCCTTTGTCGCTCAGGCTTCGGCTTCGGCCTCGGCCGAGGCAAAGCCCGACGGCGCGGCGATATTGGCGACGACGAAGTTCCGGCTGACCGTCGGCTTGGCGCCGGCCGGCAGCGGGATGTCGTTGATGTGGATCACGTCGCCGATCTCGCGGCCGGTCAGGTCGACCGTGACATGGTCGGGAATGTCACCCGCCAGCACTTCCAGTTCGACCTCGGCCCGCACCACCGTCATCGTGCCGCCACGCTTCAGACCCGGCGACTTGTCGTGGTTCTCGAACGTGACATGGATGAAAAGGTTGATGCGGCTTTCGTCGTGGATCCGCATGAAGTCGACATGCGTCGGCAGGTCCTTCACCACGTCGCGCTGGACGCCGCGGCAGATGACATGGACGTCGTCATGACCCTCGACCTGAAGGTTGAAGAGCGTCTGCAGGAAGCGGCCGGCCTTCAGGCGCTTGAGCAGGTAGTGATAGGGAAGGTTGATGGCCACCGGCTCTTTGCCGTCGCCATAAACGATGCCAGGTACGTTGCCGTCACGACGGGCTTGACGGGCGGCCCCCTTGCCTGTCCCCGTCCGTACCGTGGCGATAAGATCAGGGATCTGACCAGCCATGGGTATTCTCCATTGAGTTATGGGCATCCTCCAAGGGTGCATGCCCGAGGTGGCGCCTATAGACGGGAATCACCGTGAAGGAAAGCGGAAATCGGCGAGGGTCCGGGGGTTCGGGATGGCAGGGCCGGGTGATCACATCGCGGCGGCAGGCCCGACATAAATCGTGACTGTTCATCCGCCGGGGCCCGACATAGGTTTGATCAAAGCGCTTTGAAGCGCGACAGGGGATCGAATGAGCATGCTGAACGTCGCCCGCGTTTCGCGGGCACCGATGGCCGGGCTTGCGGCTGTCGGGGTCTTCTGGGGCGCCTTTGCCGCCTATATCCCGGATTTCAAACGCATCACCGGCGCCAGTGACGCCGAGCTCGGGGCGACGCTGATGGCGGCGTCGGTCGGGGGGATTCTGGTCATGTGGCTGGCGCCGCGATTGTCGGCGCGGCTGGGCCGGGCGACGTTGCCGCTGGGCGCGGTCATTCTGGCGCTGGCGCTTGGCTATCCGCTGATGGCGCGGTCGGTGCCGGCGCTGGCGCTGGCGCTGTTCGGAATGGGGGCCAGCGTCTCGTTCCTTGATATCGGGTCGAACATGCGGATCAGTGACCTTGAGGCGCGCCACAAGCTGCATCTGATGAACCTGAACCACGCGATGTTTTCCTTTGCCTTTGCCGGATCGGCACTTGCCGCCAGCCTGTCGCGGCGCGCCGGTCTGCCGCCCGAGGCGCATTTCCCGGCCGCAGCGCTGGTCCTGGTCGCACTGGCGCTGGTGATGCTGGAACGCGCGCCACCGCCGCACCTTGCCGCCGCCCCGGACGCGGGCGCGCATGGCGGCCTTTGGGGCGCGATCCTGCCCGTCGCCGCGATCCTGTTTCTGGCCTTCGTCTCGGAGAACACCACCGAAAGCTGGTCGGCCCTGCATATCGAGCGGACCTTGGGCGGGCCGACCGGTGACGGCGGCTTTGGCCCGATGATGTTCGGCCTGACGATGGGGATCGGCCGCGTCTCGGGTCAGGTCGCGGCGGCGCGACTGGGCGAGGTGGGGCTGATCTTCTGGTCGGCCCTGGTGGGCGTGATCGGCGCGCTGATCATCGCCTTTGCGCCGGTGCCGGTTGTCGCGATTGCCGGCGTCGGGCTGATGGGCCTTGGCGTGGCGGTCACGGTGCCCTCGGCCAATTCACTGCTTGGCCGGATGGTCCCTGCCGACCAGCGCGGCTTTGCGATCAGCCGCGCCTGGATGATCGGCTTCACCGGCTTTTTCATCGGGCCGACCGGCATGGGCTTTGTCGCCCAGCATGCCGGTCTCAGGACGGTCTTTGTCGGGCTGGCACTACTGATGGCGCTGATGACGGTGGTCGTCGGCCTGATCGCCCGCCGTCAGCGATAGCCATCCTCGAACCCGTCGCGGATCAGCAGGTTATGGCGCCCCAGCCCGGCGGGGGTCTTTTCCCCGCAAAGCGCCATGGTCACGTCCATTTCCTTTTGCAGGATCTCCAGCGCGCGGGTCACGCCCGCTTCGCCCATCGCGCCAAGGCCATAGATGTAGGACCGCCCCACAAAGGTGGCCCGGGCGCCCATCGCCACCGCCTTCAGCACGTCCTGACCCGACCGGATGCCGCTGTCGAGGTAGACTTCGGTCCGGTCGCCCACCGCCTTGACGATCTGCGGCAGCATGCGGATCGAGGACAGCGCCCCGTCCAATTGCCGCCCGCCGTGGTTCGAGACGAGAATGGCGTCCGCGCCGCAGTCCGCCGCCCGCCGCGCGTCGTCGGGATCGAGGATGCCTTTCAGGATCAGCTTGCCGCCCCACATGTCGCGGATTCGGGCGATCTTGTCCCAGTCCAGCTGCGGGTCGAACTGTTCGTTCGTCCATGACATCAGCGAGGCCATGTCGCCGACGCCCTTGGCATGACCGACGATATTGCCAAAGCTGTGGCGCCGGGTCCGGGCCATGTTCAGGCACCAGCGCGGCTTTGTCGCCAGGTTCAGCAGGTTCCTCGGCGTCAGGCGGGGCGGGGCGGTCAGGTCGTTCTTGATGTCCTTGTGGCGCTGACCGATGATCTGCAGGTCCAGCGTCAGGACCAGCGCCGAACAGCGCGCGCGCCGGGCCCGTTCGATGGCGGCGGCGACGAAGTCCTGATCCTTCATCACGTAAAGCTGGAACCAGAAGGGCGCGCTGGTCCGGGCGGCGATATCCTCGATCGAGCAGATGGACATGGTCGACAGGGTAAAGGGCACGCCGAACCGTTCGGCCGCGCGGGCCGCCAGAATCTCGCCATCGGCCCATTGCATCCCGGCCATGCCGACCGGCGCCAGCGCCACCGGCATCGCCACCGGTTGGCCCAGCATGGTGGTTCCGGTCGACCGGCCCAGCATGTCGACCGCGACCCTCTGCTTCAGCCGGATCGCACCGAAGTCGGCAGAGTTGTCGCGAAAGGTCTGCTCGGTATAGCTGCCGCTTTCGCAATAGTCGAAGAACATGCGCGGCGCGCGGCGGCGGTGCAGGGCCTTCAGGTCCTCGATGCAGGTGATGGTGCTGCCGGCGGCTGTCATGGTCGGTCTATTTCGACCCGGACAGCTGCGCGAACCGCCGGTCCGGCACCACCCACATCACCGTGACCAGCGCAAAGATCGCCAGCGACAGGCCGACATGCACGAATGCCAGCGGGATCGAGGCGACATAGGACAGAAGCGATATCTTGCCCTTGGCGTCCGACCCAAGCGCCCGGGCAAATTCCGACCCGCGCCCGTGCTGGGCCAGCAGTGCCAGCACCAGCAACGTATAGGTCACCGCCGAGGTCAGAAGATTGACGCCGTAGAGCGCCACGGGGATCGTGGCAAAGTGGTTTTCGCCCATGAACCCGGTGGTAAAGGGCAAAAGCGACAGGCTGAACAGCAACAGCAGATTGGCCCAAAGAACCCAGCCGCCGACATGTTTGACCGCCTGGAACATGTGATGGTGGTTGTTCCAGTAGATCCCGACGTAAAGGAACGACAGGACATAACAGATGAACGTCGGGATCAGCGGCCGCAGCGCCGCCAGATCCTCGCCATGCGGCACCTTCAGTTCCAGCACCATGATGGTGATGATGATGGCGAACACGCCGTCCGAAAACGCCTCGATCCTGCCCTTGGTCATGCCGCCCCCCTTTAACCTGCGGCAAGGCTACCGGCGGCGCCGGGGATTGTGAAGGGCCGCGACCGCGCCCGCTATGTCAGACGCTTTTCGGCTGACGATCCCGGCCGCCCGTGCTAGGGCAGGCCCATGAACCCGCTCCCCTCGAAAACCGAAATCCTTGCCTGGATCGCCGAACACCCCGGCGAAAGCGCCAAGCGTGACATTGCCAGGGCCTTCGGCATCAAGGGCGCCGCCCGGATCGAGCTGAAGCGCGTGCTGAAGGAGCTTGAGGCCGAAGGTGCGCTGGAACGCCGCCGCAAGACCTACCGCGACGCCGACAAGCTGCCGCCGGTGACGGTTCTGGTGATCCTTGCCGCCGACGGGAACGGCGACCAGTTCGCCCGCGCGGTCGAATGGCAGGGCGAGGGGCCGGAACCGCGCATCCTCTTCACCCCGCGCGAGGCCGATGCGCCGGTGGCCACCGGCGACCGGATCCTGGCCAAACTGGTCGAGGTCCGCGCCGACGACCACCAGTACGAGGCGCGGCTGATCCGCAAGATCGGCACCAACCCGATCCGCATTGTCGGCATCTTCCGCAAGGGGGCCGAGGGCGGGCGGATCGTGCCGGTGGACAAGGGCGCCGACAAGGAATGGCTGGTCGCCCCCGACATGACCCACGGCGCGAAGGACGGCGAACTGGTCGAGGCAGAACTGGCCGGGCCGAAGGGCCGCATGGGCCTGCCGCGCGCCCGCGTCACCGAACGGCTGGGCGATCCGTCCGCGCCAAGGGCGGTCTCGCTGATCGCCATCCATCAGCACGGCATCCCCGATCATTTCCCCGACGCCGTTGTCGCCGAAGCCGACGCCATGACCGCCGCCGGCCTCGGCACGCGCGAAGACCTGCGATCCCTGCCCTTCCTGACCATCGACCCGGCCGATGCCCGCGACCGCGACGATGCCGTCCATGCCCATGCCGACGACGACCCCGCCAACCCGGACGGCCACATCGTCTGGGTCGCCATCGCCGACGTCGCCCATTACGTCACCCCGCAATCCGCCCTTGACCGCGAGGCGCGCACACGCGGCAATTCCACCTATTTCCCCGACCGCGTCGTGCCGATGCTGCCTGACCGGCTGTCGGGTGACCTTTGTTCGCTGCACGAAAACGTCGACCGCGCGGTCATCGCGGTCAGGATGAAGCTTGACGCCCGCGGCAACAAGCTGTCCCACCGTTTCACCCGCGGCCTCATCCGTTCGCAGGGCGCGCTGGCCTATGAAGAGGTGCAGGCCGCCCGCGACGGCACCACCAACGACCGCACGGCACCGCTGCTGGGCACGGTCATCGCCCCGCTTTACGCCGCCTATCAGGCCTGCCTGACCGCCCGCGACGCCCGCCAGCCGCTTGACCTCGACCTGCCCGAACGGCGGATCGAACTGACCGACGACGGGCGGGTGAAATCCGTCGCCTTCAAGGACCGTCTCGACGCCCACCGGCTGATCGAGGAATTCATGATCCTCGCCAATGTCGCCGCGGCCGAGGAGCTGATCCGCCTGCGCCGCCCGCTGCTGTACCGCGTCCACGAGGAACCAAGCCCCGAAAAGCTCGACGCGCTCCGCGAGGTTGCCGAGGCCTCGGGCTTTACCCTCGCCAGGGGTCAGGTGCTGAAGACATCGGCGCTGAACCGGCTGCTTGGCCAGTCGCAGGGCACGGAGTTTGACGAGCTGATGAACGTCACCATGCTGCGGTCGATGACCCAGGCCTATTACCATCCGCAGAATTTCGGCCATTTCGGCCTGGCGCTGAAGAATTACGCGCATTTCACCTCGCCCATCCGCCGCTATTCCGACCTGATCGTCCACAGGGCGCTGATCCTCGGCCATGGCTGGGGCGCCGACGGGCTCAGCCCGCAGGACATCGAGATGCTGGAAGAGACGGCGAAACAGATCTCCGACTGCGAACGCCGCAGCATGGCGGCCGAACGCGACACGACCGACCGCTATCTTGCGGCCTACCTCGCCGACCGGGTCGGGACCGAACTCGCCGGCCGTGTCAGCGGCGTCGCGAAATTCGGTCTGTTCGTCAAACTGGATGAAACCGGCGCCGACGGGCTGATCCCGGTCCGCACGCTTGGCCGCGAGTATTTCGTTCACGATTCCGACGCCCAGACCCTGATGGGCGCCGACAGCGGCCTGACCATCGGCCTTGGCCAGCGCGTCACCGTCCGGCTGGCCGAGGCGGTGCCCGTCACCGGCGGCATCGCGCTTGAACTGGTCGAGCTTGACGGCGCCGCAATGCCCGGGGGCCCCTCGGCGCGCAAGGGGCGCCACCAGCCGCGCAAACCCGGACCCGCCCGCGCCAGGGCCGCGAAAACCCAGCGCAAGGTCGAACGCCGTCGGCGCTGAACCGCGCGGCGCGCCAATGGCCCCTTTTCCCCCCGGCGCCAAGCCGCTAGCCTTGCCGAAAAGGCCAGGGATCATGTCAGCCAGAACCACGCTCGCGCTTATCGCCACGCTTGCCGCCACACCGCTGGCGGCCGCCGTGCCCCCCACCCCCTCCATGCCCACCGCCAGCGAGGCGCCGATGACGACCGGACCAGAACGATTGATCACCGTGGGATCCGCGGCCGGATTCGAGTCCTGGGTCGCGCGTTTCCGCGACCGGGCACTGGCACGCGGCATCCGGCCCGATCTTTTCGACGCCGCCTTCGACGGCGCCCGCTACGACCCTGCCGTCATCGAAAAAGACCGCAATCAGGGCGAGTTCGTCAAACCGATCTGGGACTATCTCGACAAGGCCGTGTCGGACGAACGGGTCGCCAACGGCCGCGCGGCACTGCGCAAACACGCGCGCCTTTTGAAACAGATCGAAAAGACCTACGGCGTCGACATGGAAGTGGTGGCGGCGGTCTGGGGGCTGGAAAGCTCTTACGGCGTGAACCGCGGCAACCTGCCGCTGATCCAGTCGATCGCGACCCTCGCCTATGACGGCCGCCGCGGCGGCTTTTTCGAGGATCAGCTGGTTGCCGCGTTGAAGATCATCCAGGCCGGCAATGTCGCGCCCGCCGACATGACCGGCAGCTGGGCCGGCGCCATGGGTCATACCCAGTTCATCCCGACCTCCTACCTCGCCTTCGCCGTCGACTTCACCGGCGACGGCAAACGCGACATCTGGTCGGACAATCCGGCCGACGCGCTGGCCTCGACCGCCGCCTATCTCGCCCGCTTCGGCTGGAAGAAGGACGCGCCCTGGGGGGTCGAAGTGCAGCTGCCCGCCGACTTCGACTTCGCCCTGACCGGCGACCGGGTCAGGAAGGGCGCGGCCGACTGGGCGGCCCTTGGCGTCCGCGACATGGACGGGCGCCCGGTCGGCAACCACGGCCCCGCCTCGATCCTTCTGCCCGCCGGGGCGCGCGGCGCCGCCTTCATGATCTTCCCGAACTTCCGCGCCATCGAACATTACAACAGCGCCGACGCCTATGTGATCGCCGTGGGCCACCTGGCCGACCGGCTGCGCGGCGGCCCGCCGATCCAGGCCACATGGCCGCGCGACGACCGCGCCCTGACCCTGCCCGAACGGATCGAACTTCAGGAACGGCTCACCGCCTCGGGCTTTGACACCGGCGGGGCCGACGGCAAGATCGGCCCGAACACCATCGCCGCCGTCAAGGCCTTTCAGCGCTCGATCAGCATGGTGACCGACGGCTACGCCAGCCTCGACATCCTGAAGAAACTGCGCGGCTGAAAGAACGGGCACGGCCCGCGATTTTCTGTCCGCAAATATCCCCGCCGGAGGCGACGTGGCGCGGCCCCCCGGGCCCCGCCCCCCCACACAACCCAAGAACCCCCCCGCGGGGCCCCGGGG
>CAZORV010000030.1:0-7611 GCA_964582215.1 uncultured Frigidibacter sp. | reverse complement strand
CCTTCATCCCCGGGCCCCGCCCGGCCTTTTGCGGCCCCAAACCACCCCCCCGGGCGGCCTGGGGGGGGGCCCCGCCGGGCCCCGCCACCACTCAGAACCAATGACGCCGCAGGCGTCTCCGCTGGATCAGACCGGTTGGCGGGCGGCGCGCATCGCCGCGTCCAGCTTGCCCAGCGCCTCGGTGAAGACCTCGTCCTGAATGGTGATCGGCGCCAGGAACCGGATCACATTGCCATGGACGCCGCAGGTCAGCAGCAACAACCCGCGTTTCAGCGCCTCGGTCCGGACCCGGTTGGTGAACTCGGCCGAGGGCTTGCCGCCGACATTGAACTCGACGGCATTCATGAACCCCGGGCCACGGATGTCGGCGATCTCGGGCACGTCCTCGCGCAGCATCTCCAGATGCTGCTTCAGCCGCGACCCCAGCTGGTTGGCGCGATCGCAAAGCCCCTCTTCCGCGATCACGTCCAGAACCGCATTGGCCGCCGCGATCCCCATGGGCGAACCGCCATAGGTCCCGCCCAGCCCCCCCGGCCCCGGCGCATCCATGATCGCCGCCCGGCCGGCGACAGCGGCCAGCGGAAAGCCCCCCGCCAGCGCCTTGGCCATGGTCATCAGATCGGGCTCGACCTCGTGGTGATCCATCGCGAACATCCTGCCGGTACGGGCAAAGCCGGTCTGCACCTCGTCGGCGATCAGCAGAATGCCATGCTCGTCGCAGATCGCCCGCAGCGCCTTGAAAAACCCCTTCGGCGCCTCGTAAAACCCGCCCTCGCCCTGCACCGGCTCCAGGATGATCGCCGCGACACGTCCGGGATCGACGTCCGCCCTGAACAGATAGGCCAGCGCCTCAAGCGACTGTTCGACCGAGACCCCGTGCAGCGGCACCGGGAACGGCACATGAAAGACGTCGTTCGGCATGGCGCCGAACCCGACCTTGTAGGGCACGACCTTGCCGGTCAGCGCCATGCCCATGAAGGTCCGGCCATGAAAGGCGCCGGTAAAGGCCACCACCGCCGGACGGCCCGTGGCGGCGCGGGCGATCTTGACGGCATTCTCGACCGCCTCGGCGCCGGTGGTGACGAAGATCGACTTCACCTCGCCGCTGATCGGCACCATGGCGTTCAGCCGCTCGGCCAGACGCACGTAATTCTCATAGGGCACGACCTGATGGCAGGTGTGGGTGAAATGGTCCAGCTGGTCCTTGACCGCCGCGATCACCTTCGGGTGGCGGTGGCCGGTGTTGACCACGGCAATCCCGGCCGCGAAGTCGATATAGCGGTTGCCTTCCTTGTCCCAGATCTCGGCATTCTCGGCCCGCTCGACAAAGACCTGTGTCAGAACCCCCACGCCGCGCGACAGGGCAGCTTTGCGACGGGCTTCGATTTCGGCGTTTTTCATCAGACCCCCATTCCGGCTTCCATCAGGGCGGCCGCGTCCGGGCGGCACCAACCGGCGCTTACAGGAATATGATCAAAATCCGGTTTGGGGAAGCCCAAAAAGCAGGCGGCCCGGGCGCGCGTCTACTTCACATAGGCGCGGAACGAATCGACCACCTCCTGGTAGACGGCGCGCTTGAAGGGCACGATCGCCGCCAGCATCTCGTCCGCGCTGATCCATTTCCACTGCGAGAACTCGGGGTGGCTGGTCGCGATGTCGATGTCGCTGTCCTGGCCGAGAAAACGGTACAGGAACCATTTCTGCCGCTGCCCGCGAAACTTGCCGCCCCAGACCTTTCCGACCAGTTCGGACGGCAGGTCATAGGTGATCCAGTGATGGGTCTTGCCGACGAACTCGACCAGGCCGGCCTCGACCCCGGTCTCTTCCCACAACTCGCGCAGGGCGGCCTGGCGTGGCTTTTCGCCCTCGTCGATGCCGCCCTGCGGCATCTGCCATGCCGGGCTGTCGCTGTCCTTGCGCTGCCCGGCAAAGATCAGCCCGTCCCGGTTGACCAGCATCACGCCAACGCAGGGGCGGTAAGGCAGATCCCCCGTCACTGAACGACGCCGACGACGCTCAGCCCTTTGATCAGGTCGATCGCATAGGCCATCTGATAGTCGTCCTGACGCCGCTTGGCCGATTCTTCGGCGGCCTTCTGTTCGTCCTGGAAGACCTTTTTCTCGTCATCGGTCATCGAATCGTTCGACAGGGCGCCACGCAGATCGGCCTCGGACCGGGTCCTGGCGGCGGCGCTTGCCTCGGGCTCCTCGGTCGCGGGCGCGTTGGGGTCGGCGGGTGGCGGCACCGGCTGTTCGACGACGATGTCGGGCGAAATGCCAAGGGCCTGGATCGACCGGCCCGAGGGCGTGTAATAGCGCGCCGTGGTCAGGCGCATCGCCGCATCGCCCTTCAGCGGGATCACCGTCTGGACCGAACCTTTGCCAAAGCTTTTGGTGCCGACGACGATCGCCCGGTGGTGATCCTGCAAGGCCCCGGTCACGATCTCGGACGCCGAGGCAGAGCCGCCGTTGATCAGCACCACGACCGGCTTGCCCTGCGCCAGATCGCCGGCTTCGGCATTGAACCGTTCGCTGTCCTCGGGTTTGCGGCCCCGGGTCGAGACGATCTCGCCCTTTTCAAGGAAGGCGTCCGACACGGCGACCGCCTGGGTCAGCAGCCCGCCGGGGTTGTTGCGCAGGTCGACGACAAAGCCCTTGACCTTGTCGATGCCGCCCAGATCCGCCACCGATTTCCTGATGCCCTCTTCCAGGCCGCTGAAGGTCTGGTCGGAAAAGCTGGTGATCCGCAGGACGACGGTATCACCCTCGGTCCGGGCCTTGACGGCGGCGATCTTGATCGTGTCGCGGGTCAGGGTGACGTCGAACGGTTCGTCCGTGCCTTCGCGGGCGATGGTGATGGTGATGTCCGACCCGACCGGCCCGCGCATCATCTCGACCGCCTGATCCAGCAGCAGCCCGGCCAGACTTTCGCCGTTCACATGGGTGATGAAGTCACCGGCCTTGATCCCGGCCTCGGCCGCAGGCGTGCCGTCGATCGGCGAGACGACCTTGATGAAGCCCTCTTCCTGCGTGACCTCGATCCCCAGCCCGCCAAACTCGCCGCGCGTCGTCTCGCGCATGTCGGCATAATCCTCGGGCGGCAGATAGCTGGAATGCGGATCAAGCGAGGTCAGCATGCCGTTGATTGCCGCCTCGATCAGTTTGCGTTCATCGACCTGTTCGACATACTGGCCCCGGATCCGTTCGAAAATATCGCCGAAAAGATCAAGCTGTTCATAGACCGACGCGGGTTTCTGCGCCTCTTGGGCGACCAGCGGCCCGGCAATCTGGGTGGTCAGGGCCACGCCCGCCGCCGTGCCGAGAAGCGCGGAATAGAGGAATTTCTTCATGGGCTACTTGTCCTTTGTTGCCGCAAACCAGGGCCCGGGGTCGATGGTCGCGCCGTTTTGTCTGACTTCGATATAAAGCGTTTCTGTGCGGCCAGCGCCACCGCCTTCTTCTGCATTGGTTGCGCCGCCGCCCATCAGGCCGACCGGCGCGCCTGCGGTCAGGACGTCGCCGGTGTCGCCAAAGACGCTGGCCATGCCCGCAAGGACCAACAGATACCCGCGCGCGGGCTCGAGGATCATCACATTTTCGTAGTCGAGCAACGGGCCGCGATAGCGGATGGTCGCGTCCCAGGGTGTCGTGACCAGCGCGGCGGGCTCGGTGGCCACCAGAAGGCCGGGGCGGGTGATGCCGGCCGCGTCCGCCTCGCCCGCCTTGCGCAACAGCCTGCCGAAGACCGGCAGGGGCAAGGTCCCCGCCGCCGCCGCAAAGTCGCCGCGCGGCGCGCTGATGTCACTTTCCAGCTGGCTCAGACCCTCGGCAAACGCATCCAGCGTGTCGGCATTCTCGACCAGTTGCTTCAGCTCTTCGGGGTCATCAAGATAGCGCCGCGGCAGTTCGGTCCGGTCCTGAACCGCCTGCGCCAGCGCGGTGCGCGCCTCTTGCACCGCCGTCAGGCCCCTGGTCAGCATGTCCAGGGTTTCCTGTTCCAGCGCGCGGATGTTGCGCATCTCGGTCAGTTCGGCGCGCAGCTTTTCCGCCTCGCCCTGCAGGGCGGGGGCCACGGCGGACAGGACCATGCCCGACCGCGCCGTTCCCAGCGGCCCGGACGGATGCAGCAGCAACAGCGGCGCCGGCGCACGCTCCATCGTCGACATCACGCCCAGAAGCTGGCCGATCTCGGCCCGCCTTGCGTCAAAGCCCGCGGCAATCGCCGCCTGGCGGACCGCCGCGCCGCGCAGGGCCTCGCGCATGAACGACAGCGCGACCTCATAGGCGCGGATCGTGTCGGTCAGCGCGGCGATCCGGTCCTTGCTGCCCTTGGCCGACTGCAGATCCCCGATGGCCGCGCGCAGGCCGGCCGCCGCCTGTTCGGCGGTCTTCGCGGCCGGACCTTCGGCCATGGCCGGTACGCCGAGCAAAAGCGCGGCGGCCAGAAACGCGGTAGGAAGCCTCATCCCGCCTGCCGGTCGATCAGGCTGCGGCCGGTCATTTCGGGCGGCAGATCCAGCCCCATCAGGTCCAGCAGCGTCGGCGCCAGATCGGCCAGCCGCCCGTTCCGAAGGGCAACGCCGGAGGGCCCGCCGACCAGAAGCACCGGAACCGGATTGGTGGTGTGGGCGGTGTGCGGCCCGCCGGTCACCGGATCGACCATCAGTTCGGCATTGCCGTGATCGGCCGTCAGCACCATCGCACCCCCGGCCTTTTCCAGCGCCGCCACCACCCGCGTCAGGCCACGGTCAACCGCCTCGCAGGCGGCGATGGCGGCGGGCAGGCTGCCGGTATGGCCGACCATGTCGGGATTGGCAAAGTTCACCACGATCAGGTCATAGCCCGCCTCGATGGCGCCGACGAACTGGTCCGTCACCTCGACCGACGACATTTCGGGTTGCAGATCATAGGTCGCCACCTTCGGCGAGGGCGCCATATAGCGGACTTCGCCGACCTCGGGCGCCTCGCGGCCACCGTTCAGGAAGAAGGTGACATGGGGATATTTCTCGGTCTCGGCCAGCCGGAACTGCGACAGGCCCCTGGCCGCGACCCAGGCGCCCAGCGTATTGACCACCGCCCGCTTGGGATAGGCGGCCGCCATGAAGGCGTCATGGGTTTTGGAATAATCGACCATGCCCAGAAGTGCCGCCCAATGCGGACGCGGGCCCCGGTCAAAGCCCTGGAACGCATCCTCGCCCACCGCCAGCAGGATTTCGCGGGCGCGGTCGGCGCGGAAGTTCAGGCAGAAGAACCCGTCGCCGTCTTTGGCGCCGGTGAAGCCGGCCAGCACCGTCGGCTGAATGAACTCGTCCGTCTCGCCGCGCGCATAGGCCTCGGCCACGGCGCTGTTGGCGTCGGCCGAGGCCAGGCCCTTGCCCGACACCATCGCCGCATAGGCCCTGGACACACGTTCCCAGCGATTGTCGCGGTCCATCGCGAAGAACCGGCCCGAGACGGTGACGACGCGCGCCCCCTCGGGCAGGCGCCGGACCAGATCGGCGACATAGGTTTCCGCGGACGAGGGTGCCACGTCGCGCCCGTCGGTCACGGCATGAAGTGCCACCGGAACGCCCTGCGCGGTCAGCGCCTGCGCCGCCGCCAGAACATGTTCGATATGGCCATGCACGCCACCATCCGAAATCACGCCCATCAGATGCGCCGTACCGCCGGTGCCCTTCAGCGTCTGGGCAAAGGCCAGCATCGCCTCGTTCGAGAAAAAGCTGCGGTCCTCGATCGCCAGATCAATCTGGCCAAGGTCCATCGCCACCACCCGCCCGGCGCCGATATTGGTATGGCCAACCTCGGAATTGCCCATCTGCCCCGAGGGCAGCCCGACATCGGGGCCATGCGTCACCAGTTGCGCGCGCGGGCAGCTGGCAACCAGCCGGTCATAGGTCGGCGTATCGGCCAGCGCCACCGCATTGGCGGTTTCGTCGGCCCTGAGGCCCCAGCCATCAAGAATGCACAGGACAACGGGTTTGAAGCGGGTCATCGGCAGGTCCATCCTTTTGTCAGCGCCCCCCTTCTAAGCCGCGGCGGGACGGCGGGCAACGGCCCTTGGCCGGTGCGCTGCTATGACGCTTGGCATCAGACCCGGTGATAGGGCGCCCCGGCCAGGATCGACGCGGCGCGGTACAATTGTTCGGCCAGCATCACCCGGGCCAGCATATGCGGCCAGACCATCCGCCCGAACGACAGGGCCGCATCCGCCCGGTCACGCAACGCCGGTGCAATCCCGTCCGCCCCGCCGATGACAAAGGCCAGATCCTGCCGCCCGGCGTCGCGCCATCCGGCCAGATCGCCGGCAAACTCGGGCGAGGATTGCAGCCGCCCGCGTTCATCCAGCGCCACCACCAATGCCCCCGCCGGGATCGCCCGCGCCAGCAGCTCGGCCTCGGCCGCCATGCCGAGGTTCTTCTTGTCTTCAACCTCGATCAGCCGCGCCGGGCCAAGGCCAAGCGCCCGCCCGGTCCGGTCGAACCTTTGCAGATAGTCGGAAATCAACTCATGCTCGGGACCGGCGCGCAACCGGCCCACCGCACAGATGGCAACCCGCATCAGGCCGAAGGGGCCGTGCTGCCCGCGCCCAGATGACCCGACGCGCCGGGCATCCACATTTTTTCCAGCTGGTAGAAGTCGCGCACTTCGGGGCGGAACACATGGACGATCACGTCCAGCGTGTCGATCAGCACCCAGTCGCCCTGGTCCTTGCCCTCGATCTTGCAGCTGCGGCCGAACTCTTCCTTCAGCCGTTCGGTCAGCTTTTCGGCGATGGCACCCACCTGCCGCGACGACCGGCCCGAGCAGATGACCATGTAATCGGCAACCGAAGACCGGCCGCGCAGGTCGATCGTGACCACGCTTTCCGCCTTGTCATCGTCGAGTGAGGAGAGAATCCGGGCAAGCAACGCTTCGCTTTGCCCATCGGAAGACCGCGCCGTCACCGGCGCCGTCCGCGCGGCCGCTGAGGGGGCCGCCTGATGTAGACTGGACAGAACATTGTCCTCCTGTGCTGCGCGCCGTTCAGGGCCCCGGCGCCGGGCCTGTGGTCAAGGTAACATCGCGATTGCAAAATCTCAATGAACGAAAGGGTTTTTGCCGGGTCGTGTCATCCGGGCCTGCGCGGCTTGCCTTGCGTCACGGCGGATTCGCGGGTAAAAGCGCCCGATGAACCGTTTCTTCGACATGGATGACCGCGCCCGCCTGCCCTGGCGTTTCTATGGTGCGACCGTTTCGATCCTTGCGCGCGCCTGACCGGCGACCCGCGCAACCTTTCGCCCTTCCCGCCTTCCCAAGCTGAGAGAGAGCCATGTCCGGCACCAACACGTCTGGCCCGAGAACCCTTTACGACAAGATCTGGGACGCCCATGTCGCCCATCAGGACCCCGACGGCACCTGTCTTCTGTACATCGACCGCCACCTTGTCCACGAGGTGACCAGCCCTCAGGCCTTTGAAGGCCTGCGCATGACCGGGCGCCGCGTCCGCGCGCCGGAAAAGACCATCGCCGTGCCGGACCACAACGTGCCGACGACGCTTGACCGCGCCAACGCGGCCACCATGACCGAGGATTCCCGCGTGCAGGTCGAGGCGCTGGACAAGAACGCCCGCGAT
>CAZORV010000029.1:0-21654 GCA_964582215.1 uncultured Frigidibacter sp. | reverse complement strand
CCCTTGACCGGTTCCATATGTTCGGAATGAACCGAGCGATAGCCGGTGAAGGTCTCGATCGTGCCGCGCAGCCGCACGCCGAAGCGCACCGTATAGGTCGAGTTGCAGACCCGGATCTTCTGTTCCAGCCCGGGGCTGAGGTCCATCAGCCCGACAGCGCGATTGAACATGAGATCGACAGACTGACGAAAGCTCGGCTCACCATGACCATTGGTCGACATGACACCCTCCCGATGACAAGGTCGAGGGTCGCCGCATGGTCGCGTGCGGAGCGGGCGACCGGATATCCCGCACTTGCTGTCTGGTTGGTTAGCAGGTTGCGCCGCGTTCACAACCCGCCGGTCGCGCAAACATCGCCGCGCAGGCAACAATTCCGGTCCAGCGGCGCCCGCCGTGATCGAGGCGCGCGCCAAAAAGAATCACCTGACCGTCGCGTCGATCACACCAGTTTGTCCGGTTTTCGCCGATTGTGCCGCCAGCATGCGCAATTGGCCGCCCAACCGGGGCCAACGGCCGCAACGGCGCGAATCCGCCTCATTTTCGCCCCAAATCAGAGTGTAGTTTCGCCTCATATTATTACGAGAAGTGTCCCGCATTCGGATTTTGGGACCAGGTGCAGCAGACAGAAAGAGGTACATGATGTTGGGCGCTGTCAGGCCGGGCATTCTTCTTGCGGGCGTATCGAACGCACGCCGCGCAACGGCGCGACGTCTTGCTGCCTTTGGCAGGGAACAGGACGGATCGCTGATCATCTACGGGCTTTTCTGTTTCGTGACGATGCTGCTGCTGGCCGGTATCGCGCTTGACGTGATGCGCAACGAGGAACGCCGCACCACCCTGCAGGCGACCGTCGACCGCGCCGCCCTGGCGGCCGCCGACCGCGACCAGGTTCTCGAATGCAAGGCTGTCGTCAAGGACTGGTTCAAAAAGGCCGGTGAGGCCGAACCCGCCGACAACCAGATCAACTGCGTCAAGAATGACTTCGGCAGCCTTGTGTCGATCAAGAATGTCGTGAATGTCGATACCTGGTTCATGAATATTTTCGGCATCAAATCCCTTGCTGCACCGGCGGCCGGCACAGCCGAAGAGCGTGTGGGCTCGGTCGAGGTCTCATTGGTGCTCGACGTGTCGGGCTCGATGAACTCGAACAACCGTCTGACCAACCTGAAACCCGCCGCCAAGGACTTCATCGACCAGATGTTCGATTCGATCGAGCCGGGCAAGCTGTCGATGAACGTGATCACCTATTCCACGCAGGTGGCTGCGGGCGACGATCTTCTGAAATATTTCCGCACCACCGCCGAACACAGCTCTTCGACCTGCATCGAGTTCAACAGCGCCGACTTCGCGACCACGGCCATGCAGCCGAAGACCACCGCTGTCGGCCTGCCCCCGGCGCCGCTTGACCGTACCTATCAGCTCGGCGGCCATTTCGACCCGTTCTACACCAGCCTCGTCACGCCGAACTCACCCTCGACCTCGCTGATGAACTGTCCGCCCAGTGACAGCTACAACGCCAACCGCGCGACGATGGCCTTTTCCGGCGACCGTAACGTGCTGAAGACCAAGATCCAGTCGCTGGTCGCCTCGGGCAACACCTCGATCGACATCGGCATGAAATGGGGCGCGGCGCTGATGGATCCGTCCATGCAGCCGGTGCTGACGGCGATGATCGCCGAAGGCAAAGTGCCGACGGCCTTTGCAGGGCGTCCGTTCAACTACTACCGCCCCGACGGCACGTTGAACTCCGAGATCCTCAAGGTCATCGTCATCATGACCGACGGCGAGAACACGACCGAATACAAGCTGCGCGATGTTGGCGCAGCGGGCTACGACTCGGGCCTCAGCCGCCTTTACATGAGCGACACGACCAACTCGTCCTACACCGGGTCAAGCTGGTACAAGCGCTTCTCGCTGTATGACGCGACCCGGTCCAGCAACAAGTATTTCAGCTTCTACCAGAACGCCTGGCGGAGCGAGCCCTGGGGCACGCAATCCGGCGATATTTCCGGGACCGACGCGACGCACCAGATGACCTGGCCCGAGGTCTGGGCGACCATGTCGATCAACTGGTTCGCCGACAACCTGATCTACCGCGCCTATGGCAACAGCTCGACCGAGCGCAACAAATGGCGGACCAGCAACTCAAGCGCCGTCGCCAGCAGCTTCGTCGGCCCCAGCACCAAGGACAGCAGCGTCCTGTCGATGTGCAGCGCCGCCAAGGACAAGGGTGTCAAGATCTTCACCATCGGCTTCGAGGCCCCGACCGTCGGCCAGAACCTTCTGAAGGCCTGCGCCTCGTCGCCCGCACACTTCTATTCGGTGGCTGGACTTAACATCAAAACCGCGTTCGCCTCGATCGCGAACTCGATCAACAAGCTGAGGCTGACGCACTGATATGGCGCGCGCTCTGAAACCACTCAAAGGCTGGCTGCGCCGCAAGGCGCAGTCCGAGGACGGAACGGCAACGATCCCGTTCCTGATGTTCATGCCGCTGTTCCTGATGCTCGTCACCTCGTCGGTCGAGATGGGTCTTCTGATGATCCGGCATGTGATGCTGGAACGCTCGCTCGACATGGCCGTCCGCGACCTGCGGCTCGGCGCCTGGAATCCGCCGCCGGACGCGACCCAGATCAAGAAGCGCGTCTGCAACGGCGCCGGTCTGATCCCCGACTGCATGAACGTCATGGCGGTCGAGCTGCGGCGGGTGTCCAAGGCGACCTGGTCGCCGCTGTCGGCCGGGGCCATGTGTACCAACCGCGATGACTTGATCACCGCCGATGACAATTACATCTTCAACGGTTCGTCGAACGATCTGATGCTGATCCGCGTCTGCGTGAAGTTCAAACCGATTTTCCCGATGACCGGACTTGGCGCGCAGATGCCGAAAGATCCGTCCGGGGAATATGCGCTGGTCTCGTCCACGGCCTTCGTCAATGAACCTATTCCGGGGGTCAACTGACCATGAGCATCCTGTTCCGCCTGCGCCTTGAACTCGGCCGGTTCGCCCGGGAAGAACGGGCGGCAATGCCGCTAGAGGGGCTGATGGCCTTCATCTTCCTGGTCTGGTGGTACATTGCCTCGTTCCAGTTCTTCGACGCCTACCGGCAGAAGAACATCAACCTCAAGGCCGCCTACACGGTCGCTGACATGCTGTCGCGCGAGACCGGGCCGGAAGTCGGCAACCCGGCCTCGACCCCGGTCGATCAGACCTACATCAACGGTCTGAACCGGATGTTCGACTATCTGACCTTCTCCAAGCGCCCGACCTGGATCCGCGTCAGTTCGGTCTACTGGGATGAGGATGACAACAAGTACCGCGTCGACTGGTCCTCGACCTCGGGCACCGGCCATCTGCCGATGACCACGCCGATGCTGCAAAGCTACAAGTCCCGGATTCCGGTCCTGCCCAACGGCGATACGCTGATCCTGGTCGAGACCTTCATGGCCTATGAACCGCTCTGGTATTACAAGGGCACGCCGGAATATAACATTGTCAACGGCCAGCCGGTCGAGGTGCTTCGCCCCTATGACTCCGGGCTGGAACCGCAATGGTTCACCACCTTCATCCCGACCGCGCCGCGCTTTGCCTCTTGCGTGCCGTGGGAGACGCGGGGCTGCGGCACCGACATCAACGGCGACTGGATCAACCCGGACATGACCGACATTCCGGTCGCCGAAGAAGGGGAAAGCTGATCGCGGGATCAGATGCCTGCGCGGGTCCCTTGCGGGCCCGCGTTCGCATTTTGCGCCCGACCCCCATGGGCCCTTGGCGGGCCGCTTGCGAAACCTGCCGCCCCAAAGGTAGAACGGGTCTGCAACCACGGGGAATGGCATGCGGCCGTTAGAGCGCGACGAGGACAAGTGGACTCCGGTTTTCCGCCCAAGTCACGCGACCGCCAAAAGACCTGAACGGAAGGATGTTTCCCTCAGACATCATCCGGCTTTGGTGATGGTCCTGCTGATCGGACTGGCCGCCGGCTGTTCGGGCTTTCCCGAACTGAACCGCAAGGTCGATCCCGCCGTCATGGCCGCGCCCTACCCCGCCCTGTTGCCGTTCGAGGACCTGCAGCCCCCGCCCGCGCCCAAGGCAGACCCGGTCGCCGCGCTTGTCGCCGAGGCCGCCGCCCTGAAGGCCGCCGCGGCTGGTCAGAACGCTGACCCCTGACCTTGCCCTGCGTTGCAAGCCCGCGCGCCATCGGCTAACAGGGCCGCAATCCGACCGGCAGACAGGAGAAGCCCATGGCGCAACCGTTGAAACTTGGGCTCGCGGGGCTTGGGACTGTCGGCACCGGCGTGGTCAGGATCATCCAGAAGCACGCCGCCCTGCTGGAACGCCGCGCCGGCCGTCCGGTGGTGATCACGGCCGTCTCGGCCCGGTCGCGCACCAGGAACCGCCCCGTCGATCTGTCTGGCTACGCCTGGGAGGATGACCCGGTGGCGCTGGCCCGCCGCGCCGATGTCGATGTGCTGGTCGAGGTGATGGGCGGCGCCGACGGCGCGGCGCGTGAGGCAACCGAAGCCGCGATTGCGGCGGGCAAGGATGTGGTGACGGCCAACAAGGCGCTGCTGGCCCATCACGGCCAGGCGCTGGCCGAGGCCGCCGAGGCAAAGGGCCATGTCATCCGCTTCGAGGCCGCCGTCGCTGGCGGCATTCCGGTGATCAAGGCGCTGACCGAGGGGCTGGCCGCCAATGAAATCCGCCGGGTGATGGGGGTGATGAACGGCACCTGCAACTATATCCTGACCCGGATGGAAAGCGCGGGCCTGCCCTATGAGGCGGTCTTTGAAGAGGCCCGCCAGCTTGGCTATCTCGAGGCGGACCCGAACCTTGACGTCGGCGGCATCGACGCCGGGCACAAGCTGTCGCTCCTTTCGGCCATCGCCTTCGGCACCCGCGTCGCCTTTGACGCGGTCGAGCTGGAGGGGATCGGCCGCATCTCGATCGACGACATACACCGCGCGGCTGACATGGGCTACCGGATCAAGCTGCTGGGTGTCGCCCAGATGACCGGACGCGGGCTGGAACAGCGCATGTCGCCCTGCCTTGTCCCGGCCGACAGCCCGCTCGGCCAGTTGCAGGGCGGCACCAACATGGTGGTGCTGGAAGGCGACAGCGTCGGGCAGATCGTGCTGCGGGGACCGGGCGCGGGCGAAGGCCCGACCGCCTCGGCGATCATGGCCGACGTGATCGAGATCGCGCGCGGCAGCCGCCTGTCGACCTTTGGCCAGCCGGCCGCGACCCTTGCCGCCCCGATCCCGGCCAAGGCCACGGCGCCCGCCCCCTATTATCTGCGGATGGAACTGGCCGACAAGCCGGGCGCACTGGCCAAGGTCGCGACGGTTCTCGGCGACGAAGGCATCTCGATCGACCGGATGCGCCAATACGGCCACGCCGACACCTCGGTCGCCCCGGTGCTGATCGTCACCCACAAATGCACCCGCGACGCCGTCAACCACGCACTGACCCGCCTGCCCGCGACCGGCGTGGTGCTGGGCGAACCGGTGGCGATCAGGATCGAAACGGTCTGAACCGACCGGCCGGCAAAGTGTGAGCGATAACATCTCCCGATTGCGCCCGGCCCGGCCGGATTGGGCCTTGCCGGGCTGCGGGCGTGCGGGCTAGATGCCCGCAAGCATGACCATTCGAAAGGGTTAACTATGGCCGACGCCACGGAATTTCAGGACCGCCTCCTCTCGCTCGGCCTCGCGCGGGTGTCCGAGGCGGCGGCCCATGCCTCGGCGCTCTGGATCGGGCGGGGCGATGAAAAGGCGGCCGATCAGGCGGCGGTCAACGCCATGCGGGAACAGCTGAACCTTCTGGACATCCGCGGCACCGTCGTCATCGGCGAGGGCGAACGGGACGAGGCGCCGATGCTTTATATCGGCGAAGAGGTCGGCAGCGGCAAGGGCCCCGAGGTCGACATCGCCCTTGACCCGCTGGAGGGCACGACCCTGACCGCCAAGGACATGCCGAACGCCCTGACGGTGATCGCCATGGCGCCGCGCGGGACGCTGCTGCATGCGCCCGACGTCTATATGGACAAGCTGGCCGTCGGCCCGGGCTACCCCGAAAACGTCGTCTCGCTGGACATGGCGCCGGCCGAACGGATCCGCGCCCTTGCCAGCGCCCGCGGCTGTGCGGCCAGCGACATCACCTGCTGCGTGCTGGAACGCCCCCGCCATCTGGACCTGATCGCCGAGATCCGCGCCACCGGCGCCGCGATCCGGCTGATCACCGACGGCGACGTCGCCGGGGTCATCCACTGCGCCGAGGCCGCCGTGACCGGGATCGACATCTACATGGGGTCGGGCGGGGCGCCGGAAGGCGTGCTGGCCGCCTCGGCACTGAAATGCATGGGTGGCCAGATGTGGGGGCGGCTGCTTTTCCGCAATGACGATGAACGCAGCCGCGCCGCCAAGGCCGGCATCCGCAACCTGAACCGCATCTATTCGCGCGACGAGATGGTGACCGGCGACGTGATCTTTGCCGCAACCGGCGTCACCAACGGCTCGGTCGTCCAGGGGGTCCGCCGTGAGCCGGGCTTCATCACCACCGAAACCATCCTGATGCGATCGAAGACCGGCTCGGTCCGCCGCATGCTTTACCGCAACCCGGTGAAGTGACCGGCACCGCCCCTCCCCCTCGGGCCTTTCTGGGTGTCGAGGCCTCGGCCACCGGCAGGCGCTGGATCGGCCCGGGGATCGAGGCTGACCGGCTGGCCGAGGCGATGGTGCAGGGCACCGGCCTGCCCTTGCCGCTTGCCCGGGTTCTGGTGGCGCGGGGCGTGGCCCCTGCCGACGCGGCGCGGTTTCTGGAACCGCAGCTGCGCGACCTTTTGCCCGACCCCCGCAGCCTGCGCGACATGGAACCGGCGGCGGGACGGTTCCTGCGCGCCGTCCGGGGGGGCGAGCGGATCGCGGTCTTTGCGGATTATGACGTCGACGGCGGCGCCTCGGCAGCACTTCTGATCACCTGGTTGCGGGCGATGGGGCGCCCGGCCACCCTCTATATCCCCGACCGGATCGACGAGGGTTATGGCCCGAACGTCCCGGCCATGGCCGCGCTTGCCGCCGCCCACGATCTGATCATCTGCGTCGACTGCGGCACGTTGAGCCACGAGCCTGTCGCGGCCGCGCGAGGGACGGACGTCATCATCCTTGACCACCACCTCGGCGCCGAGGTCCTGCCGCCGGCGCTGGCCGTGGTCAATCCCAACCGCCAGGACGAAAGCGGCGACCTTGCGCATCTTTGCGCCGCCTCGGTGGTCTTTCTGATGCTGGTCGAGGCCAACCGGCTGTTGCGGGCCGATGGCGTCACCGGCCCGGACCTGATGGCGATGCTCGACCTTGTGGCGCTGGCGACGGTTGCCGATGTGGCGCCCCTGACCGGGGTGAACCGGGCGCTGGTCCGCCAGGGGCTGAAGGTTCTGGCCCGGCGCGACCGGCCGGGGCTGAAGGCGCTGGCCGATGTCGCGCGGATGAACGAGACGCCGACCGCCTATCACCTCGGCTTTCTGCTTGGCCCCCGTGTCAATGCCGGCGGCCGGATCGGCGCGGCCGACCTGGGCGCCCGGCTTCTGGCCACCGCCGATCCGGCCGAGGCGGCGGCGCTTGCCGCGCGGCTCGATCAGCTGAACAGCGAGCGGCGCGAGATCGAGGGCCGGGTGCGCGAAGAGGCGCTGGCCCAGGCCGAGGCGCGCGGCACCGACGGGCCGCTGGTCTGGGCGGCGGGCGAAGGCTGGCATCCCGGCGTCGTCGGCATCGTCGCCGCCCGCCTGAAAGAGGCGACGAACCGCCCCGCCGTGGTGATCGGGCTGGACGGCGGCATCGGCAAGGGCTCGGGCCGGTCGGTCACCGGGGTCGACCTTGGCGCCGCCGTGCAGCGACTGGCCGCCGAAGGGCTGCTGACCAGGGGCGGCGGCCACCGGATGGCTGCGGGCCTGACCGTCGAGGCCGGGAAGGTCGGGGCGGCGATGGCCCGCCTTGCCGACCTGCTGGCCCGTCAGGGCGCCGGGGCCGCCGGGCCGCGCGATCTGCGCATCGACGGCTTGCTGATGCCCGGCGCCGTGGGCGCCGCCCTGATCGAAGAGATCGACAAGGCCGGCCCCTTCGGTCAGTCCGCCCCCGCCCCGCGCTTCGCCTTCGCCTCGGTCGCCGTCACCTCGCTCCGCCGTCTCGGCGAAAGCCACCTGCGGTTTTCCTTCACCGACGGCAGTTCGCCCGCGATCGAGGCCATCGCCTTCGGCGCCTATGACAGCCCCCTCGGCCCGCTGGTCGAGACCCACAGCGGCCTTCGCCTGCATCTGGCCGGACGGCTGGAACTGAACCACTGGGGCGGCCGCGCCCGCGTCCAGCTGCGCCTGGAAGACGCGGCCCGCGCCTGACGTCGCGGGCAACGGCAAAAGCCCCCGCCAACCCGAAAAAACTGACGCCCCGGCCCACTTTGCCCCTTGCCAGTCATCCCACCCTGTCCTAAACACCGCCCACACCGAGCGGGCCAGCCCCGCACGACAGCGTGGCCCGTTCGTCTATCGGTTAGGACACCTGGTTTTCAACCAGGTAAGAGGGGTTCGACTCCCCTACGGGCTGCCAACACCACGATTTTTCTGTCCCCATGCGTCCCAGATGGTCAGAAAATCGTTTAAAATCAATATCCCGAGATTCCATGCGTCCCGGTGCGTCTCTATGCATCCCGGCCATGTTGGTATCATATGTGGGTATCGAAATTTTCCGCGATACCAACAGGTGATTCATGGCGCTGGTAGACACCGCACTGAGGGGCTTAAAGCCTGAAAACAAACCGAAAAAATACAGCGACGGCGGCGGGCTGTTCCTCCTGGTCAACCCGAACGGTTCAAAGCTGTGGCGTCTGGCCTATCGGTTCGATGGAAAGCAGAAGACTCTTGCCTTCGGCGCTTACCCCAAGGTGACCCTTGCCGATGCCCGCGCGCTGCGGGACCGGGCCAAGAAGGCACTTGCTGATGGTATCGACCCGGCGCGCCACGATACCATCACCACCACCGACCACGACACCTTTGAGGCTATTGGGCGGGAATGGCTAAAGGCGCAGGAACCGACATGGGCACCAAAGTATGCGCCCCAAGTGTTCCGCACTTTTGAGCGCGACGTGTTCCCGGTTTTAGGGCAACGCCCGATCACCGACATTGAACCTAGCGAAGTGCTGAAAGTGCTGCGGGCCGTGGAAGAACGCGGGGCGCAGGACATAGCCAAGCGGCTGCGGCAGAAGATCAGCGCAATCTTCCGGTTTGCCGTCGCCACAGATCGGGCCAAGGCTGACCCGGCCGCGAACCTGAAAGGGGCTTTGAAGCCCCCGCCCAAGACCCGCCACATGGCCGCGCTGCGGGCGGCAGACTTGCCCGACTTCCTGCAACGGCTGCGGGCGTTCGATGGAGAGGCGCGAACCGCTCTGGCGCTTGAACTGCTTATCCACACAATGACCCGGACAAATGAAGTGCGGTATGGGCGCTGGGATGAGATTGACGGCGATCTGTGGCGCATCCCTGCCGCAAGGATGAAGGCCGGGCGCGACCATATCATTCCCCTTTCGCGGCAGGCCAAGGCGATCTTGGAACGGCTGCGGGCGCTGGCAGGGGCATCGCCTTGGATAGCCGAAGGGACGCGCGGCAGACCCATGAGCGAAAACACTATGCTCTTTGCCCTCTACCGCATGGGATACCATAGCCGGGCCACAACGCACGGTTTCCGGTCAACCGCGTCGACCATCCTGAACGAGTCCCGGCGATACAGCGCCGATGCGATCGAGCGGCAGCTTGCCCATGTGCCGGGCGACTCCGTCCGATCTGCCTATAACGCGGCGCTGTATCTCGATGAGCGGGCCGAAATGCTACAATGGTGGAGCGATCAATTGGACGGTTTTGAAGCGGCAGGGGCTAAAAAGTCAGACACTGATTTAACTGACTTGCTTTCCTGAGACGAATAGAGACGTATTGAAACGCATGGGGCCGCACAATATAAGTGCGGCCTTTCTCATTTTCTGTGAAATTAGGATTCCGCTTCCCCGAATATATCCGGGCCTGTAAAATGCAGGAATGAAGAAAGCCCCGCAGCGACCAAACTGGCGGGGCTTTCAATGAGAAGCGGAAGTGAAGCGATATGCAGGAATATACCGAAACGCGCCCGATGGCGCAAGCCCATTTCAATATCGTTGAAACCGATCTGAGCGACCTTCTGGGACGCACTGAAACGCATGGGGACTTATTGACGGCCGATATTAACCGCGCGACGGCGGATAATTCCGGCTGCGATCTGCCCCTTGCCGTCTCGATGTTCGCAGACGTGAAGGCGCAGCGGATCGAACCGAATCACCTGAGCCTTCGGCAACTGCAAGACCGGCTGAACAGCACCACGGCGCGCGACAAGGCAGCCCTGCCCCTGGTCAAGCTGGCAACCTTTGGGGATGCCCGAACCGAAAAGGGAAATAGCCTGCGCCACGATGCCAACCTGTTGCGCGTGTCGGGCGTGGAAGGCGACTATGACGCGGGCGAGGTATCGGCACAGGAAGCCGCTGACCGGCTGCGCCAGGCGGGCATTGCAGCCCTGATCTACACGACCCCCAGTCACACCGCAGAAGCGCCCCGGTGGCGCGTCCTTGCGCCTCTGGCGCGCCCTGTTGCCCCGGCCGAACGGGAAGCCCTCTGCGCCCGCTTGAATGGCGCGCTTGGGGGCATCCTTGCCACTGAGTCCTTCACCCCGTCGCAGTCCTATTACTTCGGCAGCACGGCGGCGCGTCCGGTGGAGTCCGTCCTTGTGGAAGGGCAGCCGCTTGACCGCGTGTCGGGCATTGCCTCGATCGGCCCGCAGCCCAAGCCGGTGAAGTCGACTACCGATCTAAGCGACCTTTTCCGGGAACCGGCAGACCGGGCCGAAGTGCGGCGCGCCCTCGACTGTATTAAAGTCGAAAAGGGCGACTACTGGACATGGCTTGAAATCGGGCAGGCGCTGCATTCCGAATTCTGGGGCAGCGATGAAGGTTTGGCCGAATGGGATAGTTGGTCATCAACCCAATTCGGATACAAGGGCTTCAAGGAACTGCGCCAGAAGTGGAAGGGCTTCAAGGCTGGTGGCGGCATCAATATTGAAACGCTGTTCTATCATGCCAAAGGCTACGGTTATGAGCGGCCTTCATACGTTTCCGAAGATGATTTTGACGATATGCCCGCGCTTCCCGAACCGGAAAAACCGAAACCGTCGACCCTGACTTTTTTAACCCCGGATGACTGCGAAAGCGCCCCGTCACGCGGCTATCTGATTAAAGGGCTTTTCGCGCCCGGTGACGTGGCGTGTATTTTCGGCGCGCCCGGCGCGGGTAAATCCCTGATTGCCCCGTTCCTTGGCTACATGGTGGCGCAGGGGCAGGAAGCCTTCCATATGCGCACCAAGGCGGGCGGCGTGTTCTATGTCGCGGCCGAAGACTCCCACGGGATGCGCGGGCGCGTGAAGGCGCTGAAACAGGCGCATGGCAGCGCGCAAGCCTTTCGGCTGGTGGAAGGCGTCTCGCAGCTTCTGACAGCGAACCCCAAGGACCGCGCCCCCGATCTTCTGGCGCTGGTGGAAGCGGTCAAGGCGGAACGCCCCGCCCTGATCTTCATTGACACGCTGGCAATGGCCTTCCCCGGCCTGGAAGAAAATAGCGCCGAAGCTATGGGCCGCGTGGTCGCGGTTTCGCGGCTGTTGACCCGCTGGGGCGCGGCCGTGGTCTTGATCCACCATGATACCAAGTCCGAAGGCGGAACCCCGCGCGGGCATAGCATTCTGAACGGTGCGCTTGATGTGGCCTTGCATGTGAAGCGCGACGATGAAGCCGGGATCATCCGGGGCAAGCTGACCAAGAACCGGAACGGCACCTGTGACCGGGATATTGCCTTCACCATCGCCACCGAGAACGGCGGCACGGATGAGGATGGCGAACCGATCACCCTGCCGCGCTGCAACCCGCTGCACGGGGCACCGGCCAAGGTGAAGCGCCTTGCCCCGCAACCCGCTGCGGCGCTGAAAGTCCTGGAAGGTATGGCGCAGCCGGTCAGCCGCGACGATTGGAAGCGCGCCTGCATGGCATCGGACACGGTTTGCGCGAACGATAAGCCCGACACGCGCCGCAAAGCCTTTGACCGGGCGCTTCAAGACTTGTCGCGGGACGGATGGGTTACAAGCCATGATGGTTTCTATTCGATCCGCGACGGCTTTGATGTTTCGGACGGACACGGACAAAGCCCGGACATTTCCGGCATGTCCGACACGGCAAAGCGCCACCCTGCCCGGACGGACACGGACATATCCCTTTAGGGATGTCCGAATGTCCGGCGTGGCGATGCTCAGGAATGGAATGAGAAGATGAAACAGGATCAATCAGAAGCGGCGATGCAGCCTTTCCGATCATCGGTTGTGAGCGATCATTGCCCCCATTCGATGATGGGTCCTTCCCTATGGGGCCGGGCCGCGGGGACTCGGACCCCCGAAAAAACACCCTTTGCAAAAATTTTCGCATCGTAAGGCAGCGCAATGTTACACTATAACACTGATCTGAGCGACCTTCTGGGGCCTGGAACGGCCGACCCCGCCCCGCATTATCAGCGGGCCGCTGAGGGGCCTTCCCCTGTTCCGGCTACCCCTGCCGCCCGAACCCGCCGAAAGCCAGCCAGCGATCAAATGACAATCGCTGAGCCTATACCGGCCACCATGACAGAGGCACAGCTTGCCGCCTTCCTGGGCATCGCCACGAGTCAGGTTCGCACCAAGACCAATGAAGGCGTCTTGATCCGCAATCAGGGCGGCAAGAAAGGCGCGCCCGCGGGCTGGGATGTTCGGGCGTCCCTGCATGGCTATCTTACCCGGCTGCGGGAAGGCGCGGTGAAGGGCGGGCCGCAGTCCGATGAACTGAAAGCCGAGAAGCTGCGGCTGGCACGGGAACAGGCTGACAAGCTGGAAATCGCCAATGCGGCTGCGCGCGGCGATATGGTCCGGGCGGCAGACGTGGAACGGGAATGGGCAAACGTGCTGCGCGATGTTCGCGCGACCATGCTTGCCGTGCCGTCGCGCGTGGGATCGAAACTGGCACACCTGAGCGCCCATGACGTTGCCGAGATCGACTCCGAGATCAAGGCAGCCCTGGAAGGACTCGCCAATGGGAATTGAACTGGTCCGCAGCCGCGCGCTGCAAGCCCTGCGACCCCCTGCCGATCTGCCGCTTGCCGAGTGGATAGAACGCAACATTTTCTTGCCCCAGACGGCAAGCGCCCTTCCCGGCAAGATGAAGCTATGGGCCTATCAGCGGGGAATCTGCGATGCCCTCGATGATCCGGGCATTGAACGGGTTACCGTGCTGAAATCGGCCCGCATCGGGTATACTGCCCTTCTGTCTGGCATCATCGCCAGTCACGTTGCGAACGCGCCCGCGCCGATCTTGGCTGTTCAACCGACTGCCGATGATGCCCGCGACTATGCCGTCGACCTGGAACAGGTGTTTGAGGCATCCCCCGCCTTGCGTGGGCTTCTGTCGGATGAAGCCGATGAAACGGGCAGGTCGACCATGCTGAACCGGCGCTTTCCGGGCGGCAGTCTGAAATTCTTGGCCGCGAAAAGCCCGCGCAATCTGCGCCGCCACACGGCGAAAATCCTGATCCTCGATGAAATAGACGGCTTTGAAGTGTCGCAGGAAGGCGACCCTATCGAACTGGCAACCATGCGCACCATGACCTTCCGGGATCGAAAGATCATCGCAGGATCGACTCCGGTTTTCGACTATGGGCCTGCAACCCGGCTCTATGACAAGTCGGACAAGCGGATTTACGAGTGCCTTTGCCCAAGTTGCGGCGAATATTCCGAACTGCACTGGAAAAATATTCACTGGCGGGAAGGTGACCCGGATTCCGCGCATTGGACCTGCCCGAATAACGGCTGCATCGTGGAAGAACGCCACAAGCACGCAATGGTCGCTGCGGGGCGCTGGCGCGCAACCGCGCCCGAGGTGAAGGGCCATGCCGGGTTCAAAGTGAATGCCCTCATATCGCCCCACTTCAACGCGCGCTGGGGCAAGCTGGCAGCCGAATTCCTGGACGCCAAGAAAAGCCCGGAAACCTTGCAGACCTTCACCAACTTGGTTCTTGGGGAACCGTGGCGCACCGAAGGCGATGACCTCGATGAACACGAATTGTTCGGGCGGCGCGAACCCTTCCGCCTTGATGCCCTGCCCGATGACGTGCTGTTCCTGACGGCGGGCGTCGACTGCCAGGATGACCGGCTTGAATGCGTCATCATGGGGCACGGGCGCAGCGACATTTTCGCCCTCGATCACCGGATTTTCTGGGGACCGATTGACGGGGAAGCCGTTTGGCAAGACCTCGACTCCCTTCTAAAAGAGACATGGCAGCACCCGAACGGCGGCACGATCCGCATTGACGCGGCCTGCATCGACTCCGGGGACGGGGGGCATACGGAGATCGTGAACGGCTTCACCCGGCCGCGCTACGGGCGGCGCGTGGTCGCTATCAAAGGCGTTCCCGGCTTCTCACGCCAATTCTGCCAGAAGTCGGGCACCAAGGGGCAACTGCTTTGGCTTGTCGGTTCAGACGCGGTGAAATCGCAGTTGTTCACCCGACTGGCGCGCGGCGCGGGCGTCCGGTTCGGGGAAGCCCTGGAACCGATCTTCTTTGAACAACTGACCTCTGAGCGGCGAGTCGTCCGGTATGCCCGCGGCGTCCCGCAAGCCCGGTTTGAACGGATCAAGGGCAAGCGGGCCGAGACCCTGGACGCCACCGTCTACGCATGGGCAGCGCGGCAGTTGATCGGGGTGAACCTTGACAGAAGGGCCGAAGAACTATCGAGTGAGGCAGCGCCGAAGAAACAGCCGCAAGTTGTTCGTTCGGCATGGCTTGGCCGATAAACAACACTGCGACCCCGGCCTAAGTTTCGCTTTCTTCCGACTTGTCGGCGGGCATTGTGTTGTTCTTCTCAATTAGATGATGAAGCGTCATGTCGAGAAACATCGGCAGTTCCTCAAGCATGAACATTGCTTCCTTTGAGCCGCCCATCATTTCCCGCATCATTCCGCCGCGCGTGAGGTATTTTATTGACCTTTGGAGTCGAAGAATAATCCGCTCCGAAGAGTCCGGGCCACTATCACGAATCTCACGGTAGGACTCTGTAAGCAATTCAGTCAGCCAAGGGAAATCCTCCTTTAAATACCCGGCCAAGAGCAATAGCGCCGTTGGGCCATCACCCATTTCGCGGGAACCAAAGGTGAATTCTTCAAACATTCTGGGATGAAAGCGCATCTTTCGCCGTTTATAGAACCTGTCGCGCTCCATCATTTCAGGATCAAAATCGCGCATTCTCGAATTCAGACCTCGAACACCTGTAACAAGTTCTTCAAGAATTTCATGCTGCGGGCGGTTGTGCTTCTCTTCCGGTCGAGTGTCCGCGATCTTCTCTAGTTCTGCTTGAAGCGTTGGCCACAGCGCAGGGACAGAGCGCGCAACAATATTCTCAACGACAGCATTGTCAGCGACTTTGTTGATGGCGCGCACCACTTCCATCAAGCCCACTTGGTCAACCTTCTGCGCTTGAAACTGCGATAAAGG
The DNA here is from genome assembly GCA_964582215.1 of uncultured Frigidibacter sp. Lineage (GTDB taxonomy): Bacteria > Pseudomonadota > Alphaproteobacteria > Rhodobacterales > Rhodobacteraceae > TMP-24. The sequence goes on along the minus strand of CAZORV010000029.1, from coordinate 6,034 downwards.
TCCGCTCAAGTCACTCAATTCTAGTCCAAACAGTAGGGGTATAACTTTGGCATCAAGCATTGATTTTGACAGCGCGCCCGCTTCGAATAGTATCCATTCGGACTGCAAGTTTTCTGGGGTAATGCAGATGATTCCAAAATTTGAGGTTTCCAACTCCCCCGCAATCGACTGCGCCCACCGGTCACCTGCCCCAATGTCTTTGTCAGATACCCAAGGCTTGACATAACTCAACGCCATGGGAAGCCACTCACGAAGCGCGACCGCTACAGCTTTACTTCTTGCGCCACTCCAACTTATGAAGACCTTCAAGTGGACCCTCCAACATCAAGAAACCCGACCGGAAGCCACCGGTCAAGTCGAGCCTTAACACGCCTCACCCGACCTTGGAAGCCGATCTGACCGGGGAAGATGAAGTTGGAAGTGTCGACGCTACTCCCCAGTTGGCGTCGACCCCAGATAGGCGCGCAACAGGAAGTCAGCCAAGAATTCATCGTCGTTTTCAGCGGCGGCGCGCTTGATCCGGGCAAGGGCTTCCGGGAAGCGCGGGTTGGAAATGAAGTCGACCATGAGGCGGTCAGCTTCCATGCTTCCGGTGGATTGTTGCAGTTGCATCATGCGACTCCTTTCGGTTTGAACGAATCGACTTATGAATGAGCGGGGATTTTATGTCTACGGCTCATTCATTGTGCATTTCACGTCAGAAGTGCTTTTAGTTCCGAACCTGGAAAACCTGTTCCAGATTAGAAATTGAAAATGCGCCAAGATATTTCAGCCGCATTCCGATGATATAGGCGGTTCCCTCATAGGACAGCCCGCTTTCAGTGAGAATATTTGCCAGCGTCCGAACGCTGCGCAATTCACCCTTGGTCAGTTTTCGCATTTGGCAGACTCCTTCTGAAATAAGGGAAGGGCGGCACCCGCCAGCGCCGCCCTTGAACCGGGGGAAGGAGTCAACCCGGACCCTCTCTCGCGCTGCGAAGAAACGATGCTGGAAACACCGCAGCGCGAAATTCTGTCTTGTGTGAACCGGGGCAGTCACCCGCCCCGATTCTGCCTTGTAACCTCTGAACACCGCCCTGATAGCACTTCCCCCTTGACTTAACAACTCAAAAATGATTTATGGAGCGAAAGAAAGAGGCTCACACATGACCTACAGCATCGCACAAGCCGTTCCCTACTTTGTGGGCCTGGACAAGCTGCCCCTCGAAAAGGTTGCCAGCGTCGACAAGGCGCTGCGCAATATCTCGCAACGCTTCTACCTTCCGCCCGTCGCCCTGGAAGGCCGAACGAACACCTATTCGCTTGGCTCTATCGTGGCGCTACGACTGATCTATCAGGCTACGCTTTTCGGCTTGGACCGCATCCTTACGGAAGATTATGCACGCTGGTTGCAGCGTCACCCGGTCACCGGGCCGCGCGTGAATGTCGCGGGCGGCGAAACCGGCCTGCCGCTGGTGGATGAAGCCATTCGCCGCGTTCGCGCGGGCGAAACCTTTGCCTTCCACGTCGCGCTTCTGGCGGATGGTCAACCGCACCTCTATGCCGACTGGCAGCGCAACCCGAAGTTTGACGGGCTGCTGTCCGACAAGCCCGAAGTGGGGCGCTACACCGCGCCCGCGTCGACCCAGATTGCTGCCCTTCTGGCGCTGATGGAGTCCTAACCCTTGGGCATTCTCGATCTTTTCAAGCGCAAGGCCGAACCGCTGCAAACCCGGCGCTTTGACGGCGCGGCAGGCGGGCGGCGCTGGTCGGCGGCACCGTCTTTCGGTCGCACCGGGCCGGAAACGCTGGCAGCTTCTGCCCCGATCCGCAGCCGGGCGCGCTACTTTGTGGCGAACAACCCTTGGGCCTCGAATGGCGTTTCTGCACTTGTGTCCGGGCTGGTGGGCTTTGGCATCAAGCCCGCCTCGCAGCATCCCGACGCGGGCAGCCGTGCCAGCATCGGCGCGGCGTTCGGCACATGGGCCAAGCGGGCAGACGCGGAGTCCCGCACCGACCTTTTCGGGATTCAGGCTGCGGCCGTTCGGGCGATGATCGTCGACGGGGAAGCCTTCCTGCACATGGAAACCCGCGCCAATGGGCTGCGGTTGCGGCTTCTGCCCGCTGAAATGGTGGACGAGTCCGACACGCGCGACCTGCCGAATGGCGGCTATGTGGTGGCAGGGATCGAATTCAACACGGCCGGGCAGCGCGTGGCCTATCACGTCCTGAAAGCCCGCCCGACTGAGGTTTTCGCCTCGACTTATGGAACGATCCGCGTTCCCGCCGATGATATGCTGCACCTCATGCACCCGCTTGGGGCCGGGCAAGTGCGGGGCATAAGCTGGCTTGCGCCGGTTTTGCTGCGCCTCTCGGAACTCGATCAACTGGAAGATGCCCTTGCGGTTGGCGTGAAAACGGCTGCGATGTTCGCGGGCTTCCTTGTCGACCAAAACGGCACGGGCGAACCGTTCGATGCCAGCGACGAGTCGGGCATCCTGACCCGTGGCCTTGAACCGGGCGTCTTGCAGCGCCTGCCGTCCGGTTTCGACATTCGCTTTTCAACCCCGCAGCAAGCGCAGCAAACCGCCGAATTCGTATCTCACCAAATCCGGGCAATCGCAGCGGGCTTGGGCGTTCCGGCGCATCTGGTCAGCGGCGATTTGCGTGAAGCGAACTATGGCAGCTTGCGCGCTGGCATGGTGGCATTCCGGCAGAAGCTGGAACAGATTCAATTCGGCACGATCATTCCGCAGCTTTGCGGGCCGATCTGGGAACGGGCAGTTTCTGCCCTGATCTTGCGCGGCGATCTGCCCGCAGCCGATTTTGAGGCAGCCGCAGCCCTTTGGCTTGGTGCTGAACACTATCCCCCGCCGATGCCGTGGATTGACCCGGCCAAGGACGTTGCGGCGATCCGCGATGCCCTGGAAGCCGGGCTTATGTCGCGCCGCCAGGCGGTTGCCGAACGCGGTTTCGACATTGAAACCCTTGATGCCGAAATTGCCGCAGACCGCGAACGCGAAACCCGGCTGCAACTGAACTTCACCCCCCGCGCCGCCACGCCCGAACCGAAGGACACTGGCGACGAATGAGCGTCACCCCGAAAACCCAATGGCGCAAAGGCTGGTCCCGTGCCCTGTCGAATGAATCTGACAGGCCGGTGACCCTGCATCCCGCGCCTTGGGAAACCCCGATCACCCGCGCCGCCACGCCCCAACCGCAGAAGGAAGCTGGCGACGAATGACCATCCTTGAAACGCGGGCTGCGACCATCGCACCCGCCACGCTGAATCGCGATGACGGCACCGTCGACGTGGTCCTGTCCACTGGCGCGCCGGTCAAGCGCGCGGGCTATGTCGAACGCCTTTCGATTGACCCCGGAGCCGTGACCATCGCGCCGCGCCTGCCAGTTCTCGACTCGCATCGGCAAGCCTCAATCCAAGACGTGAAGGGCCGCGTGGAAAATGTCCGGTTTGAAGCCGGGCAGATCGTGGCGACCCTTCGCATTTCTGACCCCGCAGCCCTTGCCGCAATCGAGCGCGGCGACGTGACCGGAGTCAGCATCGGCTATCGCGTGACCAAATGGCAGGACTCGTCCGATGCCACCGGGCAGCGCGTCCGAACCGCCACCGCCTGGGAACTGGTGGAAGCCTCGCTTGTCGCCATTCCCGCAGACCCCCAAGCAATCATCAGGAGTGCTACCTTGCCCCAAGACGTGACCACCGCGCCCGACGCGGCAACCCTTGAAACCCGCGCCGCAATCCGCACCATCGCCACCACGGCGGGCCTGGACTCGGCATGGGCCGATTCCCAGATCGACTCCGGCGCGGATGTGACCGCAGCCCGTAGCGCGGCCTTTGAAGCGATGACGCAGCGTTCGGCCACGCCGATCCGCACCGCCACCGTGGGCGCATCCGGCGATGATCCGGCCGCAGTCCAAGCCCGGCAGGTGGAAGCCCTTTCCGCCCGCATGATGGGCACCGCCCCGACCGACGCGGCGCGCCCCTTCATGCAGATGGGCCTTGCCGACTATGCCCGCGATGCCCTGACCCGCAGCGGCACCGTGGGCGTGGCGATGATGGGCCGGGAAGAACTGTTGCAACGTGCCATGCACACGGTTTCCGACTTCCCGGAACTGCTGACCGGCGCGGGCAATCGTGTCTTGGCCGATGCCTACCGGCGCGCCGAGTCGCCCCTCAAGCAACTGGCCCGGCAGCGCACGGCTGCGGACTTCCGGCCGCTGTCGACCCTCAAGGTTGGCAACTTCACCAAGCTGGAAAAGCTGACCGAAGCGGGCGAGATCAAGGCGCTTTCCACGGCCGAAGCCAAGGAAGGTTACAGCCTTGAGACCTTCGGCGGCATTTTCAGCCTGTCGCGCAAGGCGATCATCAATGACGATCTGGGGGCCTTTGCCCGCTGGGGCGAAATGATGGGCCAGGCAGCGGCGGAAACCGAAGCCGGGCAGCTTCTGGCGCTTCTGACCGCGAACGCGGGCGCGGGCGTCACGATGGGCGACGGCAAGGCGCTGTTCCATGCCGATCACGGCAACCTTGCCGCTGCCGGTTCGCTTCTGGACGTGCTTTCGCTGGACACGGCGCGGCAGGCCATGCGCACCCAGAAGATGATGGACGGCAAGACCCCGGTGAACGTGGTTCCGCGCTTCCTTGTGGTCAGCCCGGCCCTGGAAACCGCAGCCGAAAAGCTGCTAACCTCGATCCAAGCCAACACCACCGCAGACGTGAACCCCTTCGGCGGCAAGCTGTCGCTGATCGTGGAACCGCGCCTGACCGGCAACGGCTGGTTCATCTTCGGTGACCCGTCCACCGCGCCCGTGCTGGAATATGCCTACCTGTCCAGCGCGCAAGGGCCGCAACTGTCCAGTCGCGACGGCTGGGAAGTGCTGGGCCGGGAATTCCGCGTCACCCTCGACTTCGGCGCGGGCGCGACGGATCACCGGGGCGCTTACCGGAACGCGGGCGCGTAATGGCTGTTACCCTCGCGCAACTTGAAGAATGGCGCGAACGCCTGATGGACGCCAAGTTTTCCGGCGTCCTGATGGTGACGGATTCCAGCGGCGAGTCGATCCGCTACCGCAGCCATTCCGAACTGGCAGCCGCGCTTGCCTCTCTCGACACCGAAATTCGGCGGATGGGCGGCAATCGCCCCTCCACCTCGATCACCTTCAACACCTCGAAAGGTCTCTGACATGGCGAAGAACTTCATTCAGGCGGGCGATACCGTGACCATCCCCGCCCCGGCTGCGGTCACCTCTGGCGGCGTGGTCATCGCGGGCGCGATCATCGGCGTTGCCCAAGGTGACGCTGCTTCCGGCGCATCGGTGGACGTGAAAACCTCTGGCGTCTGGGAACTGCCCAAGGTTGGCGCGGATGTTGCCACCCTGGGCGTGGCGATCTACTGGAACAGCACGTCCAAGCTGGCGACCGTCACGGCGTCCGGGAATACCAAGATCGGCGTTGCCGTGGAAGCGGCCGGGGCCGGTGTTGCCTCGATCAAGGTTCGCCTGTCGGGCTTCTAAGATCGGCGTGGCGATGCCCTGTGTTGGTATCGCCACACCCGCCCGAAAATCGACTGCGACTCCTCTGGGCAGCTTTCACTTGTTGGTATTTTTGTTGGTATCGTCTGAATTTTTCCTTTGTTTTTCAATGCAAAAGACTCCCCTACGGGCTGCCACTGCCACTCCTCAACCGGCCGAAATTGCTGACAAGTGCCGCCAGGATCGGCCTCGCCCCGGCGTTCCGGCAAGGCCCGACCGTCCGCGTCCGGCAGCTTCAGGCCTGCGGCCGGCGGGCGCGCTTCGTCAGATCGGCCGGGCCGGGTTGCCGACCACGCGCATGCCCGGCGCCACGTTGCGCGTCACGACCGAACCCGCGCCGATGATGGCGCCGTTGCCGATGGTGACACCCGGCAACAGGATGGCACCGCCGCCGATCCAGACGTCCTCGCCGACGGTCACCGGCAGAGCCCGCTCCAGCCCAAGGCGCCGCTCCTCGGGCCCGTGCGCATGATCGGCGCAATAGATATGGACGGCCGGTCCC
>CAZORV010000028.1:0-21709 GCA_964582215.1 uncultured Frigidibacter sp. | reverse complement strand
CCTCGGCCGGTTTGATCGAGATGCCGCCGGTGTCGAACGTCACGCCCTTGCCGACCAGCGCGAAGGGCGCCGTGCCCTCGGGCCCGCCGTTCCATTCCATCACCACGACGCAAGAGGGGCTTTCGGACCCCTGCCCCACCCCCAGAAGCGCGCGCATCCCCAGCCGTTCCAGCTGTTCCTCGTCCAGCACCTCGACCTTCAGGCCAAGCGCGCGCATCGCCGTCAGGCGGCTGGCGAAATCGGTGGTGGTCAGGATGTTCGCAGGTTCGTTGATCAGATCGCGGGTGAAGAGCACGCCCTCGGCGACGGCGGCCAGCGGTGCGGCGGCGGCCGTGACCTTTTCGACGCGGTCGACCAGAAAGGTGACAGCGCCTTTGCCGGGCTTGTCGCCGGTCTTGTAAAGCGAGAAGTCGTAGGCCCGCAGCGTGACGCCCAGCGCGATCTCGGCGGCGCGGGGGTGGCTGCCGGCCAGCACCGTCGCGCCGGTTGCGGTCAGCGCCCGGCCGATGGCGGCGCCCGCGCGGCGTGCCTCGGTCTGGCTGGCCTTGACGGGCAGTTTCACCAGTTGCAGCACCTCGGCCGCCAGCCCGGCGGGCCAGGCCAGATCCATCGCCTCGCCCGAACCGAGCCGGGCCCAGGCGGCGCTGGCCATGGCCCGCGTCACCGCGCCGCGTGCGGCCTTGTCGATGCGCGCCAGCGCGCCGGTCAGCCGCCCCTCGGCAGGCAGGATCAGCGCCAGCCGCCCCGTCGCCTCGAGTGCGGCGGGAAGGGTCAGGGCGTGGAAGGTCAGATCGACGGGGGCGGTCATGGGCATTCTCCGGCAGGTCTGGTGCGGGCAGGTCTGGTTGCGGCGGGCTTTCGCCCGGACCCTAGCGAAGCCCCCCGGGCTTGGCCAGATAGCAGTTTTACGTGCCGGGGCTTTGCGCTAGGGATGGTCGAAACCGGGCGGCAGGGGGCTAGTCATTGATGTCTCGATTCGACAGATATGTCCTGTCGCAGTTGATGATGTTTTTCGGCTTTTTCGCGCTTGTTCTGGTCTCGATCTACTGGGTGAACAGCGCCGTACGGCTTTTCGACCGGCTGATTTCCGACAACCAGTCGGTCTGGGTGTTTCTGGAACTGACGGCACTGACGCTGCCCAATGTCATCCGGCTGATGCTGCCGGTCGCGGCCTTTGTCGCGACGATCTACGCCACCCAGCGCTTTGCCAGCGAAAGCGAGCTTGTGGTGATGCAGGCGACCGGCTTTTCCCCTTTTCGGCTGGCGCGGCCGGTTCTGGTCTTCGGCCTGATCGTGGCGCTGCTTCTGTCGGTCCTTGCCCATGTGCTGGTGCCGATGTCACGGACCCGGCTGAATGAACGCAATGGCGAGATTTCGCAGAATGTCTCGTCAAAGTTCCTGACCGAGGGGGCCTTCATGCACCCCGCGCAGAATGTCACGCTGTTCATCCGCCATATCGACCAGACGGGCGAGCTTGGGGATTTCTTCCTGTCGGACCGGCGCAAGGCCGGGTCCGAGACGATCTATACCGCCAAGCGCGCCTTTCTGGCCAAAAGTGACAGCGGGCCAAAGCTGGTGATGCTGGACGGGATGGCGCAGGCGATGGCGCCGGACGGGCGGCTGACGGTCACGCGGTTCGGAAACTTCACCTATGACATGGCGGCGCTGATCGCCGCCCGCGGCCCGCGCTTCCCGGGGCTTGAGGAGCGGGCGACCCCGGCCCTGCTTTTCCCCGATGACCAGCTTCTGCGCGAGACCGGCGCAACGCCGGCGGCGGCGCGGCACGAGGGGCATGACCGGATCGCCAAGGCGCTTTTGGTCATCGGCCTGACCGTCGCGGGGTTCGCCGCCATGCAGACCGGAAGCTTTTCGCGGTTCGGCATGTGGCGGCAGATCAGCTTTGCCGCCGGGCTTTTCATCTTTTTCTTCTTTCTGTCGAACCTTGCCGACAAGGCGGCGTCGGCGGGCGCAGGGCGGCTCTGGCTTGCCTATATGCCCGCGCTTCTCGGCCTTGCGACCGGCTACGGCATTCTGGCCTTTACCGGCCGCCAGCGCCGCCTGCCCCGGCATTTCACCGGGGTGACGGCATGAGGCTGTCGCTTTACATGGCGCGCCGGTTTCTGGCGACCTTCACGCTGGTGCTGGCGGGGTTCTTTGCCGTCCTTTATCTTCTGGACCTTGTCGATCAGGTGCGGCGGTTCCCGGACCGGTCGCTCGGCGATCTTGCCGGGCTGGCGGCTTTGCATGCGCCGGGGACGACCTATCACATCCTGCCCCTGATCATGATCCTGACCGCGATCGCCCTGTTCCTGCGGCTGGCGCGCACATCCGAGCTGGTCGCGATGCGCGCGGCGGGGCGGTCGGCGCTGCGGACGCTGGCGGCGCCGGTGATCGCCGCACTTGTCCTTGGCGCCATCGCGGTCGCGGTCTTCAACCCGCTGGTTGCCGCCACCACCAAACGCTATCAGGTCCTGACCGAGGGCGAGACCGGCAGCGCCGATGCCTCGCTTGGCGGCGGGGCGCTCTGGCTGCGGCAGGGCAGTGCCGAGGGGCAATGGGTGATCCGCGCCACCAGCGCCAACCCCGACGGCAACGCGCTGTTCGGCGTCAGTTTTCTGGCCTTTGCACCGACGGGCGAGCCGGTCAGCCGGATCGAGGCGGCCTCGGCGCGGCTGGAGGCGGGGCGCTGGGTCGCCAACGATGCCAAGGAATGGCGGCTGGACGGCACCGGCAACCCCGAGGCCGCCGCCCGCCACCATGACGAACTGGTGCTGACCTCGGACCTGACCGCCGACCAGATCCGCAACAGTTTCGGCGCGCCCGACACCGTATCGGTCTGGGACATGCGCGGCTTCATCGCCCGGCTTGACCACGCGGGCTTTTCCTCGCGCCGCCATGCGGTCTGGCTGCAGATGGAACTGGCGCTGCCGCTGCTGATGGCGGCCATGGTTCTGGTCGGCGCGGGCTTTACCATGCGCCACACCCGCTTTGGCCAGTCGGGCACCATGGTGCTTCTGGCGCTGGCCTCGGGCATCGCCATCTTCTTTGTCCGCAACTTCGCCCAGGTGCTGGGCGAAAGCGGCCAGATCCCGATCCTGCTGGCGGCCTGGACCCCGCCCGTGGCCGCGACGATGCTGGCCGTCAGCCTTTTGCTGCATCTGGAGGATGGCTGATGCGTCGCCGCCTTGCCCTGCTTCTGACGGCGGCCCTGCTGCTGGCCCCGCACCCCGGCCCGGCCTCGGCCGAGGATCTGCCCGCCCTTCTGGCCGACAGCATCGTCATCAACGCCGACCAGACCCTGGTGGCAGAAGGCGCTGTCGAGGTTCTTTACAAGGGTCAGCGCCTGACGGCCCGCAAGATCACCTATGACCAGATGACCGACCAGCTGATCATCGAAGGCCCGATCACCATCGACGACGGCAAGGGCACGGTCTTTCTGGCCGACGCCGCGCAATTGTCGGCGGACCTCCGCGACGGGATCATGAAGGGCGCCCGTCTGGTGCTGCAGGACCGGCTGCAGATCGCGGCACAAGAGATTCAGCGGGTCGAGGGCCGCTATACCCAACTGTCGCGCGTCGCGGCCTCGACCTGTCAGGTCTGCCCGTCGAACCCGGTGCCGCTTTGGGAAATCCGCGCGGCGCGGGTGGTGCATGACCAGCAGGAACATCAGCTTTACTATGACCATGCCCAGTTCCGGGTCATGGGCCTGCCGGTGTTGTACCTGCCCCGCCTGCGCATGCCCGACCCGACGCTGGAACGGGCGACCGGCTTTCTTCTGCCTTCGGTCCGCACCTCGTCCGAGCTGGGGTTCGGCCTGAAGATCCCCTATTTCATCGCCATCGACGACAGCCGCGACCTGACCTTTACCCCCTACCTGTCCGACAGCGGGGTCAAGTCGCTGGCACTTCGCTACCGCCAGGCCTTCACCAACGGCACGCTTGAATTCGCGGGCGCCCTCGGCCGCGACCGCGTCACGCCCGGGCAGGATCGCGGCTATCTCTTCGCGCAGGGCCGGTTCGCCCTGCCGCTTGACTACAACTGGGGCTTCGACGTCGAAACCGTCAGCGACGACAGCTATCTTCTCGACTACGGGGTCAGCGACAAGGACCGGCTGGCCAGCGACCTGTTCCTGACCCGGACCAAGCGCGACCTTTATTTCGACAGCCGCATCACCCGTTACGAATCCCTGCGTTCAGGTGACGACGATACCGTGTTGCCGTCGGTCGAAGGCGCGGTCAGCTACATCCACCGCTTTACCCCCGACCTGATCGGCGGCCAGGGCGCGCTGCATTTCGATCTGCGCGGCATCAACCGCGCCTCGACGGTCGACATCGACGCCAATGGCGACGGCGTCACCGACGGTCGCGACGTCGCCCGCATCTCGGCCGGGGTCGAATGGCGGGGCCAATCGGTGCTGGCCAACGGCATGGTCGCGGGCCTCGGCGGCACGCTGACGGCCGACTATTACGAAATCGGTCAGGACAAGTCCTTCCCCGCCTCGGTCACCCGCCTGACCCCGACCATCGCCGCCGACCTGCGCTGGCCATGGGTCAAGTCGGGCCGTGACGGCCATTCCTCGCAAGTCCTTGAACCGATCCTGCAACTGGTCTGGAGCCCCGACCACGCCCGCACCGTCCCGAACGAGGACAGCGCCTCGGTCGAGTTCGACGAAGGCAACCTTTTCAGCTTCAGCCGCTTTCCCGGCGCCGACCTTTACGAGGCGGGCCTGCGCGCCAACCTCGGCCTGTCGTGGAACCGCTATGATCCCGATGGCTGGACGGTCGGCGTGACGGCGGGCCGCATCCTGCGGTCGGAAGATCTGAGGCAGTTCTCGACCGGCTCGCGCCTTGCGGGCACCAGTTCGGACTGGATGCTGGCCATGCATCTGACCGGCGACAGCGGCCTGTCGGCGATGAACCGCGCGCTGTTCGACGACAATTTCGCCTTTTCCAAGGACGAGCTGCGCCTTGCCTACACCGGCGACCGTTACTGGCTGGCGTCGAACTATGTCTGGCTGGTCGCCGACCCGTCCGAGGGCCGCCCGGTCGCGACCTCGGAACTGGCGCTCGACGGCGGCTGGCAGATCAGCGACAGCTGGAACCTGAACGGCGAGGGGCGCTATGACTTTTCCGCTGCCAGCGCCGTCAAGGCGGGCGTCGGCCTGCAATACCGGACCGAATGCGCGGTGGTCGATCTTTCCCTCTCGCGTCGCTTCACATCCTCGACTACTGTGCGACCGACAACCGAATTCAGCCTTTCGGTCAATCTAAACGGCTTCGGCACCGGGTCGGACGGACGCCAGTACCGCAAAAGCTGCGGCGGCTAGGCCCGATGACCGGTGTACGGACGATAAAGACGAGCAGACGGACAGAACCATGCGCCTGACCTCCCTTATTCTTGCCATTGCCCTCGGCGTCGGACCGGCGACAGCGGCCCTGGCGCAAAGCCAGTTCAGCCCGGTGATCCGGGTCAACGACAGCGCCATCACCAGTTACGAGCTGGACCAGCGGGTCCGTTTCCTGACGCTTCTCAGCTTTCCCGGCGATATCGAGGCCGAGGCGGAAAAGGGCCTGATCGACGACCGGCTGCGGCTGGCGGCGGCCCGTGCCGCCGGGCTGAAACTGAACGACGAACAGATCGCCGCAGGGATGGCGGAATTCGCCGCGCGCGCCAATCTCGACACCGAAAAGTTCCTGCAGGCGATCGCGCAAGGCGGCGTCGACCCCGAGACCTTCCGCGATTTCGTCGAGGCGGGTCTGGCCTGGCGCGAACTGGTGCGGGCGCGCTATGCCGGCAAGGTGACCGTCTCGGAGACCGAGATCGACCGCGCGCTCTCGTCCGACAATGGCCGGGGCGCCGGTCCGCGCGTCCTCTTGTCCGAGATCATCCTGCGCGCCCGCCCGGGCGAGGTCGGCAAGGTCGCGCGGCAGGCGGCCAAACTGGCCGAGGCCGCGCATGGTGAGGCCGGGTTTGCCGCCGCCGCCAAGGCCAATTCGCTTGCCCCGTCGCGTGACGAGGGCGGCCGCATCGACTGGATCCCGCTGTCGAACCTGCCGCCGCAGGCGCAGGCGGCGATCGGCAAGCTTGGCCAGGGTCAGATCAGCGAACCGGTGCCGCTGCCGGGCTATGTCGGGCTGTTCCTCTTGCGCGGCCTGCAGGAAGGCGGCGACATCGCCCCGGGTGCGGTGGTGACGGATTACGCTCAGATCGCCCTGCCCGCCGGATCGGACGCCGAGGCCGCGCGCCTGCGCGCCGGGGCCCGGACCTGCGACGATCTTTATCAACTGACCGGCGGTCAGATCAGCCGCCAGCGCCAGCACCGCAGCCAGATCGCCGGCGCCATCGGGGCCGAGCTTGACCGGCTCGACCCCAATGAAACCTCGGTGAATGTCCGAAGCGGCGGCGGTGTGCTTTTCCTGATGCTCTGCTCGCGCAGCGCCTCGGTTGCGGATGGCCAGATCGACGCGACCGTGCCGGTCGTCGCCGACCCGCCCGCCCAGAGCGCGGATGGCGAGATCATCCCCTCGGCCATCGACGGGCTCGGCTATGGCTACGGCCCGCCCCGCGATCAGGTGCGCGAGGAGCTGACCAACCGCAAGCTGGGCCAGCTGGCCGAAAGCTGGCTGGCCGAACTGAAGGCCAACGCGATCATCAGCCATCAATGAGCCCCGCGCCCATCGCGCTGACCTGCGGCGAACCCTCAGGCGTCGGCCCCGAGATCGCGGTCAGGGCGCGGGCGCTGCTCGGGGACGAGGTGCCGTTCTTCTGGATCGGTGACCCCGCCCACCTGCCGCCGGGCAGTCCATGGACCGCCATCGACAGCCCAGAAGCCGCCGCCCGCGTCGCCCCCGGCCAGCTGCCGGTCCTGCCCCATCCGTTCCCGGCCGCCGCCCCCCCCGGCCAGCCCGCCCCCGCCAACGCCGCCGCCGTGGTCAGCGTGATTGAACGCGCCGTCGCGCTGACCATGGCCGGCGCGGCCGCGGCGCTTTGCACCGCGCCGATCAACAAGAAGGTTCTGAAGGATCACGCGGCCTTCGCCTTTCCCGGCCATACCGAGTTTCTCGCCCATCTCGCCGGCGTGCCCCGGGTGGTGATGATGCTGGCCTGCGACCAGCTGCGCACCGTCCCGGTGACGATCCACGAGCCCCTCGCCCGGGTGCCCGCGCTTCTGACCCCCGCCCTTCTGGAACAGACGCTGCGCCTGACCGATCAGGGCCTTCGCCGCGACTTCGGCCTTGCCGCCCCCCGGATCGCCGTTGCCGGCCTCAACCCGCATGCGGGCGAGGGCGGCGCCATGGGCCGCGAAGAGATCGAGGTGATCCTCCCCGTCCTCGACCGGCTCCGGGCCGAGGGCCTGACCCTCAGCGGCCCCTACCCCGCCGACACGATGTTCCACGCCGCCGCCCGCGCCCGCTATGACGCCGCCGTCTGCATGTATCATGATCAGGCACTGATCCCGATCAAGACCATCGACTTCGCGTCCGGCGTCAATGTCACGCTCGGCCTGCCCTTCATCCGCACCTCGCCCGACCACGGCACAGCCTTCGACATCGCCGGACAGGGCATCGCCGACCCCGCCAGCCTGATCGCCGCCCTGCGCATGGCCCGCGCGATGGCGCTGGCCCGGACCGGTCGCTGATGGCTTTTTCTTTGTCCAAATACTCCGGGGGAGACGCCGCGCCAGCGCGGCGGCGGGGGCAGAGCCCCCTTTTGAAGGCCAGAAGCGCTCAATGCCTCCGGCGGGAGTATTTTTGCAAAGAAAAAGCCCGGAGGCATGGGCGTGGCCGCGGTTGACCATTTGCCGCCGCTGCGCGAGGTGATCGCCGCCCACGGGTTGAGTGCGAAGAAAAGCCTTGGCCAGAACTTTCTTCTGGACCTCAATCTGACGGCGCGGATCGCCCGGGCGGCGGGCGATCTGGCGGGGGCGGATGTGCTTGAGGTCGGGCCGGGGCCGGGCGGGCTGACGCGCGGGCTGCTGGCGGAAGGGGCGCGGCGGGTTCTGGCGATCGAGAAGGACGAGCGCTGCCTGCCGGCGCTGGCCGAGATCGCCGCCGCCTATCCCGGGCGGCTTCAGGTGATGAGCGCCGATGCGCTGGCGGTCGACGCGGCGGCGCATCTGGCAGCGCCGATCCGGGTGGTGGCGAACCTGCCCTACAATATCGGGACCGAGCTTCTGGTCCGCTGGCTGACGCCCGCCGCCTGGCCGCCCTTCTGGCAGAGCCTGACGCTGATGTTTCAAAAAGAGGTGGCCGAGCGGATCGTGGCGCGGCCGGGGTCAAAGGCCTACGGCCGGCTTGCGCTTCTGGCGCAATGGCGCGCCGAGGCGCGGATCGTCCTGACCCTGCCGCCCGAGGCCTTCACCCCGCCGCCGAAGATCCATTCGGCCGTGGTGCATCTGACCGCCCTGCCCGTGCCGCGCTATCCGGCCAATGCCCGGATCCTGTCGGAAATCGTCGCCGCCGGTTTCAACCAGCGCCGCAAGATGCTGCGCGCCAGTCTGCGCGGCATCACCCCGGGGATCGAGGCGCAGCTTGAAGGCGTGGGCATCGCACCCACCGCCCGGGCCGAGGAGATTTCGCTGGAAGGGTTCTGTGCGCTGGCCCGCGCCGTCGAAGCGGCGCGGGCGGGCTGAGGGGCCGAACCAGCCGCCGTCCCTGCCCCGATCAGTCGCCGTCCTTGACGGCCACCGGCGCCTCGGCTGCGGCGCTGTCGGCCTTGGGCCGGCGCGGGCCGCGCGGGCCTTTCGGGGGGCGCGGCTCGCCGCCCTGATTGCCCCGGCGTTCGTTCCGGCGCGGGCGGTCCTCGGCGGCCGGCGCGGCCAGAAAGTCCGGAACCTGCCCGTCGAAGGCCGCCGGTTGCGGCGCGTGATACATTTCCGGGGTCTCGACCAGACCGGGGCCGTCATCGTCGGCCTCGACCTCGCCCAGCGGCGCGAAATCGGGCTGGTCGGCGCCATCGTCGCGGACCGGACGCTGGTCATAGCGGTCGCGGCCACCCTCGCCCCGCTCGCTGCCGCCATTGCCGTTGCCATTGCCGGTGCCATTGCCGTTCTGGCCGCCGGGCTGGCCCTGACGCTGTTCCTGTTCGCGCGCCATCTCGCGCTGCGCCTCGCCCAGCATGCGGGTGTAATGTTCGGCATGCTGCAGGAAGGCCTGCTCGATGACCCGGTCGTTCGACAGCTGCGCGTCCCGCGCCAGCATCAGATATTTGTCGATGATCTGCTGCGGCGTGCCGCGCACCTTGCCCTCGGGGCCCGAGCTGTCAAAGACCCGGTTGATGATATTGCCAAGGGAACGCTGCCGGTTCGACTTGTTCCGCGAACGCGATTTCGATGATCTCATGTGTTTTCAATACTCGGGCGCAAAGTGCCGGTTATGAGGCTGGTCAACCCGCCCGGTCATCCAGCCGACGCCATTCCAATTCAGTTCGTCGGGCGGCCGGGGCTTTGGGGCGGATGCGGCGGGCAGATCGAACTCGTACCCGCAACGCGGCTTTGTTTGCACGGGGCGGCCCTGCCTGACAAGGGGATTCGTGTCGCCGCCTCAGGTTTTGCGCGCTTTGCGGCGATTAAGTCGCAGGCCCGGCGGCGGTCTCGGGCGATTTCAGGCCGAACCGCAGCTGCCGGGCTCATCGGGGCGCCAGCCCTCGACCAGCCGGTCGCGGCCGTCAAGGTCGGGAAGGATGGCAAGACGTTCAAAGCCCGCCGCCGCCAGAAGGCCCGCCACCGCCGCCCCCTGCGTCGCCCCGATCTCGAGCAGGAGCCGCCCCCCTGACATCAGCCGCGCCCCGGCGCCTGCGGCAATCGCCCGGTAGGCGTCCAGCCCGTCACCGCCCGGCGACAGGGCGAGATGCGGTTCCCAGTCCCGCACCTCGGGCGCGAGTTCCGGCATTTCGGCGGCGGCGATATAGGGCGGGTTCGAGGTGATCAGGTCGAACCGCCCGCCGATCGCGCCGAACCAGTCGGACCGGACGAACCGCGCGCGGGCGGCAAGTCCCAGCGCCGCCGCATTCGCCGTGGCGACGCCAAGCGCCGCCTCGGACAGGTCCGACCCGATGCCGGTGGCGACCGGCATCCCGGCCAGACAGGACAAAAGAATGCAGCCCGAGCCGGTGCCAAGGTCGAGCATCCGCACGAAGGGTCGTGTCAGTGCGCGGGCCACCAGCGCCTCGGTCTCGGGCCTTGGGTCGAGGACGTCGCGGGTGACGCGGAAGCTGCGGCCATAGAACAGGCGCTGGCCGGTGATCTGGCTGACCGGCTGGCGCGCCGCACGCGCGGTCAGCGCCTGATCGAAGGCCCGCTGCCGGGCCTCGGTCAGGTCGTCGGCCATGTGCAGCGTCAGCCGGTCGGGCGGCAGGCCCATCGCATGGGCCAGCAACCGGCGCGCGTCGCCGACCGGGTCTGCAACCCCGGCCGCGCGCAGACGCGGGATCGCCAGCCGCAGCGCCTGCGCGCCGGTCATGCCTCCATCTCGGCGAGCCGTTCGGCCTGATCGTGGGCGACAAGCGCGTCGATCACCTCGGCCAGGTCGCCCTGAAGGATCGCGTCGAGCCGGTAAAGCGTCAGGTTGATCCGGTGGTCGGTCATCCGGCCCTGCGGAAAGTTGTAGGTGCGGATCCGTTCGGACCGGTCGCCGGAACCCACCTGCGCCTTGCGGTCGGCGGCGCGTTCGTTGGCGGCGCGCGAACGCTCAAGGTCATAAAGCCGGGCGCGCAGCACCGCCATGGCGTTGGCGCGGTTCTGGTGCTGGGACTTTTCCGAACTGGTCACGACGATGCCGGTCGGCAGGTGGGTGATGCGGACCGCGGAATCGGTGGTGTTGACATGCTGGCCGCCGGCCCCGGACGAACGCATCGTGTCGATCCTGATGTCGGCCGCCGGGATGTCGATGCCGACCTCTTCGGCCTCGGGCAGGACGGCGACGGTGGCGGCCGAGGTGTGGATGCGCCCGCCCGCCTCGGTCTCGGGCACCCGTTGCACCCGGTGGACGCCGCTTTCGAACTTCAGCCGGGCAAAGACGCCTTCCCCCTCGATCCGGGCGGTGGCGTCCTTGACGCCGCCAAGCTCGGTCGAGGCAAGTTCCAGCAGGTCGAAGCGCCAGCCCTGCGCCTCGGCGTGTTTTTGGTACATCCGCAGAAGATCGCCCGCGAACAGCGCCGCCTCTTCGCCGCCGGTGCCGGGGCGGATCTCGATGATCGCCGGGCGGGCATCGGCCGCGTCGCGCGGCAAAAGCGCAATCCTGAGGCGCGCCTCCATCCCGGGGATGCGGGCGCGCAGGCGCGGCAGCTCTTCCTCGGCCAGGGCCTTCATCTCGGGGTCGGCCAGCATCGCCGTCGCCTCGTCAAGGTCGGTCAGCGCCTGCCGGTAGGCGGCGATCTCGGCCACGACCGGCTTCAGTTCGGCATATTCGCGGCTGAGCGTCGCGATCTCGGCCGGGGGCGCACCGGCGGAAAGCCGGGCTTCCAGAAAGCCGGATCGCCGGACGATCTGATCGAGTTTGTCCAAAGGTACCATCAGCGCCTCATGGCCTCTGGCCGTGATCCGGTCAAGAGGCGACCCCGGGGTCGGCGCGGCAGGGCGGCAACAGGCCGGGGGTGAAACGGCCCCTGCCCCGGCGCGTCATTGCCCCGGCGCGGGCTTTCGCCGATGATCGGGGCCGCGCGACTGTGCCGAAGGTTCCGATCCGATGAAACCCATTCTTGTCCTCAATGGCCCGAACCTGAACCTGCTTGGTCAGCGCGAGCCCGAGATTTACGGCCGCGAGACGCTGGCGGATGTCGAGGCGCTTTGCGCCGCGACCGCCGGGGCAGCGGGTCTTGGCGTGACCTGCCATCAGTCGAACCGGGAATATGAGCTGATCGACTGGATCCACGAGGCCCGGGGCAGCGCCTCGGCCATCGTCATCAACCCCGGCGCCTTCACCCATACATCCGTCGCGATCCTCGACGCGCTGTCCGCCTTTGCCGGGCCGGTGGTCGAGGTCCATATCTCGAACATCCACCGCCGCGAGGCGTTCCGCCACCATTCCTACGTCTCGGCCCGCGCCGACGCGGTGATCGTCGGCGCGGGGGTTCAGGGCTATGCGCTCGCCATCCAGCGCGTGGCGCGGCTCCTGGGCGGCGCCTGAGGGGTCTTTCGCTGCCCTGGCCCGACGGCGGGCTGAGCGGGGAACCCGGCACGAGGTGCGCGAGCCGCGGGCAGCCCCAGCCCCCGGCAGGCGCTGCGTCGACCAGGAGGCCCCGGCCCGGCGGCCGGGGCTGCGCAACCCCCACCGCCTTTCGCCCGCCGGGCTGGGCGGGAGGAACCGATCGTCCGGCGGAAGCGCGGCCCGCTTATGGGGGAATGCTGTCCCGCGACCGCCGCAGCCCGCTCTGACAGAGGGCGGCACCTGTCCCGGGGCGGCGCATGGCGTCAGCGCTCCTGTGCGGTAGTATGGCCGGGACGGTTGCGCGGCGGCAGGGATCACCGGCCCCTGCCGACTGAGGCGGTTCTACCCTGCTCGCCGAGGCCGGGCTGAGCGGGAAAAGCCGCTCTTCCAGTGGAAGAGCGGCCCCGCTCATTTGGGAACGCTTCCCCGGGACCGCCGCATCACGCGACGACAGAGGGCGGCGCCGGCCCCCCGGGAGGGGCAGGCGCTGCCCGGTCGCTTTGGGCGACCGGGCGGTTTCGTTGCGACCAGACCGCCACGGCCGGGGCGATGGCCCCTGCCGACCGAGATCGCCCATCCCCCCTTTCCCGACACCGGGACTGAGCCAGACAGGCCGAGGGTCCGGCGGAAGGGCTGCTCCGCCCTTGCGGGAAGGCCACCCCGTGACCTTCTCAGCCCTCACAAGAGAGGGCACGCCCAAACCGGGCGGCCGGGGCCACGCCCCGGCGGTCCCGGCACCGGGGGCCTTTCAGGCGATTGCCGAGCCGCACCTCATCCCCTAACCTCGTCGCGACCAACGACCCAGGGCGGAGGATGAGATGACCAAGACATACGGGTTCGACACGCTGCAGATCCATGCCGGAAACCGGCCTGACCCCGCGACCGGTGCGCGGCAGGTGCCGATCTATCAGACCACGGCCTATGTGTTCAAAGATGCCGATCATGCGGCGCGGCTCTTCAACCTGCAGGAGGTCGGCTATATCTATTCGCGCCTGACCAACCCGACCGTCTCGGCGCTGGCCGAGCGGGTCTGCGCGCTGGAAGGCGGTGCGGGGGCCATCTGCTGTTCCTCGGGTCATGCGGCGCAGATCATGGCGCTGTTTCCGCTGATGGGGCCGGGCAGGAATATCGTTGCCTCGTCAAGACTTTACGGCGGGACCATCACCCAGTTCAGCCAGACGATCAAACGCTTTGGCTGGTCGGCGAAATTCGTCGACACCGAGGATCTGGGCGCCGTCGCCAAGGCCTGCGACAAGAACACCCGCGCGATCTTCTGCGAGACGATCGCCAACCCCGGCGGCTATGTCACCGACATCCCGGCGCTGGCCAGGATCGCCGACCGCAAGGGTATTCCGCTGATCGTCGACAACACTACCGCGACGCCCTGGCTTTGCCGCCCCATCGACCTTGGCGCCACCATCGTCGTCCATTCGGCGACCAAATATCTGACCGGCAACGGCACCGTCACCGGCGGCGTGGTGATCGACAGCGGCAAGTTCGACTGGTCGGCCAGCGACAAGTTCCCCTCGCTCTCGCAACCCGAACCTGCCTATCACGGCCTGACCTTCCACCCGACGCTCGGCGCCATGGCCTTTACCTTTCACTCCATCGCCGTGGGCCTGCGCGACCTTGGCATGACGATGAATCCGCAAGGCGCCCATTACACGCTGATGGGCATCGAAACCCTGAGCCTGCGGATGGAACGCCATGTGAAGAACGCCCAGCAAGTGGCTGAATGGCTTGAGAAAGACCCGCGTGTCGAGTTCGTGACCTATGCGGGCCTCAAGTCCTCACCCTACAACCGGCGGGCCAAGAAGATCACGCCCCGGGGTGCCGGCGCCCTGTTCACCTTCGCGATGAAGGGTGGCTATGAGGCCTGCGTGAAGTTCGTGAACGGCCTGGAACTTTTCAGCCATGTCGCGAACCTTGGCGACGCGCGGTCGCTGGTGATCCATTCGGCCTCGACCACCCACCGCCAGCTGTCGCCGGAACAGCAGGCGGCGGCGGGGGCGGCGCCGAATGTGGTGCGCCTGTCGATCGGGATCGAGGATGTGGCCGACATCATCGCCGACCTTGATCAGGCGCTGGCGAAGGCAACGGCCTGAAAAGCCTGCTTAAAGCCGCACGCCCCTGCGCGCGGCAAGATCGGTAAAGAACTGCCAGGCAACGCGGCCCGAACGGGCGCCCCGCGTTGCCTGCCATTCGATCGCCTCGGCCCGAAGCGTGTCGGGATCGACGGTCACGCCATGGGCATCGCAATAGCCCCGGATCATCGCCAGATACTCGTCCTGACTGCAGGGATGAAACCCCAGCCACAGGCCGAACCGGTCCGACAGCGACACTTTCTCCTCGACCGCCTCGCCGGGATTGATGGCGGTCGAACGCTCGTTCTCGATCATGTCGCGCGGCATCAGATGGCGCCGGTTCGAGGTGGCGTAAAAGATCACATTCGCGGGCCGCCCCTCGATCCCGCCATCCAGAACCGCCTTCAGCGCCTTGTAATGCTGGTCGTCATGGCTGAACGAAAGATCATCGCAGAACAGCAGGAACCGCTGCCCCCGGGCCTGCCGCAACAGGGCCAGCAACCGCCCGATGCTGGCCAGATCCTCGCGGCTGAGTTCAACCAGCGACAGCGCCCGGCCCCGCCCCCGGACCGCCGCATGGATCGCCTTGACCAGCGAGGATTTCCCCATCCCGCGCGCGCCCCAAAGAAGCGCATTGTTCGCGGGCAGTCCGTCGGCGAAGTGCAGGGTGTTGTCCAGCAACGTGTCCCGCGCCCTGTCGATCCCGTGCAGAAGATCAAGATCGACCCGCGACACCTCGGCCACGGGCTCCAGCCGGTCGGGGCCGGTGTGCCAGACATAGGCGTCAGCGGCGGCAAAATCCGGGGCAGGCGCAGGCGCCGGTGCCAGCCGCTCCAGCGCCGTCGCGATCCGGGCCAGAAGCGCCTCGCTCATTCGGCCGCCCCTTCCCTGTCCCCGTCATCCTCGTCAACCCATGTCCCGTCGGCGCGCATCTGCGCCTCGCGCTGCCGCTCGAACCGGCTGATGATGAAGATCGACGCCTCATAAAGCGGATAGACCACGACAAAGACGATCATCTGCGACATGACATCCGGCGGCGTCACCACGGCGGCGACCAGCAGGATGGCGACCACGGCATATTTGCGGGTATGTTTCAGCCCTTTGGCGGTGATCAGCCCGGCGCGCCCCATCAGCGTCAGCAGCACAGGCAACTGAAAGCAGAGGCCAAAGGCCATGACGAAATTCATCGTCAGCGACAGATAGGCCTCGATCGAGCCCTGATAGACCACGCCCGTCGGCACCGCCCCCAGAACCGAGCCCCCCGCCGCCGCCTGATGTTTGAAGCTATCGGCAAAGCCCAGGAAGAAGTTGAAGGCAAAGGGCAGCATGATGAAATAGGCGAACGCCGCGCCGATGAAGAACATCAGCGGCGAGGCCAGCAGAAACGGCAGGAACGCCGCCTTTTCCGACCGGTAAAGCCCCGGCGCCACGAACCGCCAAAGCTGATAGGCGATGATCGGAAAGGCCAGGACAAATCCGCCCCACAGCGCGATGCGGATGGCGACGAAGAACCCCTCCTGCATCTTGACCAGAACCAGATGGCATTCCTCGCCCCGGCTCTGCATCACCTGACACATCGGATGCGACAGAAGGTTGAAGATCGGCTGCCAGAAGACATAGCCGACGATGAAGCAAAGGCCGTAGACCGCCAGCGAAATCAGGACGCGGTTCCGCAGCTCTTTCAGATGCTCCATCAACGGCGCGGTCGATTCGTCGATTGTCTCGGCCTTGGTCATGCCTCGGGTGCCTTCTTCCTGCGGGTCGCGGTCTTTTTCGGCGATCCGGCTTCGGTCACCGGCAGCGGTTCGGCCGCCACTTTCGCCCGGACCGCGCGCTTTGGCTTCGCCGCTGCGGACGGCGCCCCGCCCGTCGCGCCCGTCTCGCCTGCCTCGATCGCCTTCAGCTTTGCCGTGCTTTCCTGCAGCACCGCCCGGCGCGCCGCCTGCTTTTGCCGCAACGCCGCCGTCGCCGGACCCTCCGGCGGCGCATCGACCTGCGCCTCAACCGGCGCTGTCTCGGGCACCGGCGGCCTGGCCCTGGCCGCCGCCGGCTTCAGCGGATCCCATTTCTCGAACTTGTCGGCCGCTTCCTTGACCGCCGACAGCCCGAGGCTCTTGGCCGAGGTCGCAGCCTTCAGATCCTTGGCCACATCATTCACGCCCGACTCGCGCGCCGCCTGATCCATCGCCCGCTGAAACTCGCGCGACATGGATTTGATCTTGGCCGTGAACCGGCCAAGCTGGCGAAACATTTCCGGCAGATCCTCGGGCCCGATCACGATCAGCGCGACCACCCCGATGATCAGCAGCTCGGCCCAGCCGATATCACCAAACATCCGTCAATCCCCGGTTACGGACAGGCCGTCAGACCTTGTCCTTCTCCGGCGGCGTCACGTCCTTGGCGGTCGAGGCCGCCTCGCGCTCGATCTCGTCAGTGCCATCCTTCACGCCCTTCTTGAAGGCGGTGATGCCCTTGCCGACCTCGCCCATCAGGTTGCTGACCTTGCCCCTGCCGAAAAGCACCAGCACCACGATGGCAATCACCAATAGCTGCCAGGGTCCCATCTGCATGTCTTGTCCTCCAGAAAGGGGGCCGCTTGCGCGCTGGCCCCGTCATACGAAATGCCGCTGCCCGCAGGTTTAGTGAAGCCCGCCCCCGGTTCAAAGCCTGAATCGTGCGCCCTGCCCCGCCTTCGGCCCGGCTGACCCGCCGTTCAGCTGACAGGTTTATGTCAGTTGCCATGGGTTAGAGCAATCCCGTCCGCAACCTGAAAGGCTCCGATCATGACCCGAACCCTCACCGCCGAGATTGTCAGCTTCCGCGCCGCCCCCGGCATCAGCCCCGAAGGGATGGCCGCCCTCGCCACCGGCATCGGCGACTGGCTGGCGGCCCAGCCGGGCTTCATCGCCCGCACCCTGTCGCGCGCCGAAGACGGCACCTGGACCGACCATGTCGTCTGGCAAAGCCTCGCCGAGGCTCAGGCGGCAGGCAGGGCGATCCTGTCCGAACCGACCGCCGCCCCGCTGATGGGCGCCATCGACGCAGGCACCGTCATCATGACCCACGCCCCCGTCGCCGCCCGCCAGACTGCGCCGTTCCAGACCGACCCTTGACGGCCCGGCCCCGCCGCGCAAGGGTTTGCCATGCGCTCCGACCGGCTCTTTGACCTGATCCAGATCCTGCGCGACGGGAAACTTCACCGCAGCGCCGATCTGGCCGCCCGGCTCGAGGTCTCGACCCGCACGATCTGGCGCGACATGGCCACCCTTCAGGCCTCGGGCCTGCCGGTCGAGGGCGAGCGCGGGCTGGGCTACATGCTGACCGCGCCGATCACCCTGCCCCCGGTCGCCCTTACGCTGCAGGAAATGGAGGCGCTCCGGCTCGGGATCGCCCTCGTCGCCAGCGCCGCCGATGCGGGCCTTTCCTACGCGGCCCACACGCTCGGCCAGAAGATCGCCGCCGTCTCGCCGGCGGCAGGCGCGCTGCCGCCGGTCGACACATTCGTCTTCGCCAGCCCCGAGGCGCAGAAGGCCGCGCCCTTCCTGCCCACGCTTCGCAACGCCATCGCCGCAGCCGAAAAGCTCGACATGCACTACCGCGACCTTGCCGGGCGCGACAGCCACCGGCGGATCAGACCCTTGCAGCTTGAATTCTGGGGCCGGGTCTGGACCGTGACCGCCTGGTGCGAAATCCGTAATGATTTCCGCGCCTTCCGCATCGACCTTGTCCGCGCGCTCCACCCGACCGCCAGCCATTTCACCGCCGAACCCGGCAAGACCCTCGCCGACTACAAGGCCCGCCTCGCCCCGGCCCCCGACCAGACCTGACGCTTCTTCTCTTGCCAAATATCCCCGCCGGAGGCACCGGCGCCGCCGGCCCCCCGGGGGCCGGCGGCGCCAGCAAAAAGCGTGCCCCGCACCCCGGTGCGGGGCTCCGCCCGGTCAGACCGGTTCAGATCTCAGGCCGAGGGAAACAGAAAGCAGCGGTCGCGCCGCAGCATCAGCCACATGGCCGTCCCGGCCCTCGGCAGAAAGACCGCAGGCACCGTCGCGCGCAGGACCGCGCCGCCCTCGGCCAGCCGGAAATCGACCAGACTTTCCCGCCCCAGAAACCGCGCCCGCTCGACAAAGGCGCGGGCGGCAGTGCCGTCCTGCGGCGTCGGGCCCGGCCCGCGACCGGCGCGGTCGAAGTCGATCTTCAGATGCTGCGGGCGGATGACGATGTCGACGGAGGTGCCGTCCGGCAGCCCCGGCGCCAGAAACTCCCCAAAGGGCGTGTGGGTCAGCGCACCGTGAACTTCGCCCTTCAGAACATTGATATCGCTAAAGAATGCCGCCGCTTCCCGATCCACCGGCGCATTGTAAAGATTGTAGGGCGCCCCGCGCTGGACAATCCGTCCCGCCCGCATCAGCAGGATCTCGTCGGCCATCCGCATCGCCTCATGCGGCTCGTGCGTCACCAGAAGAACGGCGGTGCCCTCCTCCTTCAACAGCGCCAGAGTATCGTCGCGGATCTCGTCGCGCAGCCGCTCGTCCAGCCCCGAAAAGGGCTCGTCCATCAGCAGGATGCGCGGGCGCGGCGCCAGTGCGCGGGCCAGTGCCACGCGCTGCTGCTCGCCCCCCGACAGTTCGTGCGGATATTTCGCGCCGAACCCCGCCAGCTTGACCCGCCGCAACAGTTCCTCGACCCGCCCCCCCCGACCGGCCGCCCCCCGCGCCAGACCGAAGCTGACATTGTCCGCCACCGTCAGATGCGGAAACAGCGCGAAATCCTGAAACATCAGCCCGATCGACCGGCGTTCGGGCGGCACCCGGAACAGGGTATCGCAGACCAGCCGTCCGTCGACGAATATCCGCCCGGCGTCCTGCATCTCGACCCCGGCGATCATCCGCAGCGTCGTCGACTTGCCGCAGCCCGACGGCCCCAGAAGACAGGTCACCTGGCCGGCCGGAATGGTAAAGGACATGTCCTCGACCACCCGCCGCCCGCCAAAGGCGCGGCTCAGGGACTGGACTTCAAGCCTCGGGGCCTCGTCGCTCACCGGCATTTCCTTGTCCGAGCGAAATGCTCGGGCTTTCTGGCCCCTCCGATAGCAGGCCCGCCGATGACCGGCAAGCCGCCGTCAAAGCGTGGCATTGATGGCACCGCCGTCCAGCAGGATGTTCTGCCCGACGATAAAGCCCGCATGCACCGAGCACAGAAAGGCGCAGGCCGCGCCGAACTCGGCCGCTGTCCCGTAGCGGCGGGCGGGAATCGCCGCCGCCCGCTCGGCCGCTGCCGCCGCGACGGTGATCCCCCGCGCCGCCGCGACCGCCCCGTCCAGCGCCAGCGCCCGGTCGGTCGCGTGGATGCCGGGCAACAGGTTGTTGATCGTCACGCCCTGCGGCGCCACCTGCCGCGCCGTGCCGGCGACAAAGCCGGTCAGCCCGGCCCGCGCCGCGTTCGACAGGCCCAGCTGCGCAATCGGCGCTTTGACCGATTGCGAGGTGATGTTGACCACCCGCCCCCAGCCCCGCGCCATCATCCCCGGCAGCGCCCATTGCATCAGCGCGACCGGCGCCAGCATGTTGGCGTCGAGCGCGCGGATGAAATCATCCCGCGACCAGTCCGACCAGAGGCCCGGCGGCGGCCCCCCGGCGTTCGTCACCAGAATGTCGACCGGCCCGGCTGCCGCCAGCACCGCCGCCAGCACCGCAGCGCGTCCCGCCGCATCGGTGATGTCGGCGGCAACCGCCGTCACCGCCACGCCATGCCGCGCGCGGATCGCCGCCGCGGTCGCTTCCAGCGCCTCCGCGCCGCGCGCGTTGATCACCAGATCGACGCCGGCCGCCGCCAAAGCCTCGGCACAACCGCGCCCCAGGCCTTTCGACGCCGCCGTCACCAGCGCCCGCCTGCCACGAATGCCAAGATCCATTCAGCCCCCCCATTTGCCCCGGACCCGGCCGGCCGCCGGGCGCAGGTCCGTTCATGATCCTTTCAGCCAAATTATGCCAGTCTCGCGGACATGAACGTCAATTTCCGCCCGCCGCCCCTTGACGCGGGCGCCCCCGCGACGACAACGGAATGATGAGCGACGAACCCGCCCCCTTTGCCCCGCGCGGCCCGGTGGTGCAGGCCTATCCGGCCGGTGCGATCCGCGTCGTGGTCGGCGCCAACCTCGGCGATCCGGTCGGCGCTGAGGCCGATACCTCGCTCGGCGATGTTTACCGTCTGCGGCCGGGCGCCCGCACCCGCCGTCTGGCGCTGGCCCTGTCGTCCGACCCGTCCGCGCCCCAGATCGTCGCGGCAGGGTCCGAGATCGGCCGGCCGGGCGATGCGCTTCATCCCGTCGCGATCCTGACGCTGATGGCCCCGGATGGCGAGCGGCTGGCGATCGTGACCATCTGGCACGAGGCCTCGGCCACGACCTTTGCGCTGCCGCTGTCGCCGATGGTGGCGGGGGTTGAATATACGCTTCTGGATGCGGGCTCGGACTTTTCCGGTCTGCGGCTGTCGGACGTCATCTGCGTCTCGTTCGCGGCCGGAACGCTGATCACCCGGCCCGGCGGCCGCCCCGAGGTGATCGAGCGTCTCCGCCCCGGCGACATGGTCCTGACCCGCGACAATGGCGCCCAGCCGGTCCGGTGGGTCGGCAAGGCGACGCTGCGCGCGGCCGGCTCGTTCGCGCCGGTGGTGATTTCGGCCGGGACGCTGGGCAACCTCGGCGATCTTGTCGTCAGCCCGCATCACCGGGTCTTTCTTTATCAGCGCGACGGACGGCGGATCGGCGGCGCGGCCGAGGTGCTGGTGCAGGCCAAACATCTGGTCGACGGCGACCGGGTCTGGTGGCGCGAGGGCGGCTTTGTCGATTACTACAGTTTGGTCTTCGACCGGCACGAGATCATCTTTGCCGAAGGCATCGCCGCCGAAAGCCTGATGGTGAACGAGGAAACCGTGCGGCTTTTGCCCGACACGCTGGCCGACGACCTCCGCAACCGGTTTCCCGGCCTGAGCCAAAGCCGCCATTACGCCAATGAAGCCACCCGCACGGCCCTTGAGGCCCGGGGCCGCCAGACCCTGTTCCGGCCCGGCTGACCGGGGATTGCGCGGCGGGCTGTCGCTTTGCGTCGCCGGCGGTGTGCGCGGCCCGCTGTCGGTGGGCTCAGAACGGTCCCGAGGCAACTTTCCCGCATGAGCGGGGCGGCTTTTCCACCGGAAGATCAGCCCTTTCCGCCCAGCCCGGTGTTTGGGAAGGGTCAGCGGCGTCGCAGTCGGCAGGGGCAAGTGACCCTGCCGAAACGGAACGATCCCACCCGCACCGCCCGGTGGCCCCAAGCCACCGGGCAGCGCCTGCCCTGCCCTCGGCAGGCGCTTCTCGCCCGCCGGGTCAGGCGCTGCCCTTCGTTGTGAGGGGCTGAGGCGGTCCCCGGGGCACCGCTCCCGCATGAGCGGGGCCGCTCTTCCACTGGAAGATCGGCCTGTCCCGCTCAGCCCGGCGTC
>CAZORV010000027.1:0-21975 GCA_964582215.1 uncultured Frigidibacter sp. | reverse complement strand
GCGCCTGCCCCTGCGGGGGGCTGGCGCTTCGCGCCATCCGGGGCAGGCACTGCCCGCTGTGGTGAGGGCTGAAGCGGTCACGGGGCAACGTTTCCACGTGAGCGGGGCCGCTCTTCCGCTGGAGGATCGGCTGATCCCGCTCAGCCCGGCGTTCGGGGGAAGCCTCGCGCGCGCTCGGTCGGCAGCGGTAGGGTGCGTGCTCGCACGCACCGCCCCGGGGCCCAAAGCGCCGGGGAAAGGGACGGCAAGCAGGGGGTGCCGCCCTATCCCGCCAGCCCGAATGCCATCGCCATCAGCCGGAAGGCGGCGCTGATCGGGGCGTGTCCGTAAAGTGCGGTAAAGCTGTCGCCGAGCGCCACAAAGGCCAGCGTCAGTGCCCAGCCGAGAACCGCGCCGGGGCCGGACTTGAAGAAGGTGATCTTCCGGCGGCGCGAGACTTGCGTCCAGTAGCTCAGGACCACCAGTCCGACCCCGTGCCAAAGCCCCCAGGCCAGCCAATGCAGGCTGGCCGCATGCCAGAGGCCGATCGCCGCAAAGGTCACCAGCGTCGCGACATAGGGGCTGCGCGTCAGGCCGATCAGGCCCATGAAGATGTAGGTCCGGCACCAGTTTGCCAGCGTCATGTGCCAGCGCTGCCAGAAGATCTGCAGATTGGTCGCCAAGAGCGGCAGGTTGAAATTCTCCATGATCCGCAGGCCGAACAGCCGGGCCGAGCCGATGGCAATGTCGGAATAGGCCGCGAAGTCGAGATAGGTATAGACCAGCGCCAGCAGAAGCGCCGCCCAGACGGTCAGCGGATCGGCGGCGGTGGCCGCCAGCGCGATCCCCTCAAGCCCCTGCTTGTCGGTCAGCTGCTCCAGCATCTTCAGAACCAGCCAGCCGATGACGAACTTCTTGACCAGCCCCTGCGCGATCCGCAGCACCCCTTCGCGGATGAAGGCGCGGTCGAAACGGACGATCTGACGCTCGGCGATGAAATGATCGAACCGCTCGATCGGCCCGGCGGTGAAGATCGGCGCGGCGAACAGCCAGACCAGATAGTCCGGCAGGCTGTGGGCGGCGAAATTCCCCCGCCGCGCCTCGATGCAATAGTGCATCAGCTTGAAGCTGAAATAGCTGATGCCCAACGGGATCAGCACGTCAGTGATGCCTTCGGCGGCAAAGGCGATCAGCGCCGCGGGCAGATATTTCGACCAGATGAAATAGGTCAGCGCCGCCCATAGCGGCCAGGGCGAGCGGATCAGCCGGACCAGCGCCGGGGGCAGGGCCGCGGCGACCCGGGCGGGCAGGTGAAAGGCCGCATAGACCGCCAGCGCAAGGCCGAGCATGATCGCCAGATCCCATCCGGCGAACAGCGCCAGCAGGCCAAGGCTCGCGGCAATCAGCGCAAATGTGCGCAGGGCCGCCGGCAGCAGCCAGTAGACCGGCGGCCCCGCCAGCAGAAACAACCACCATATGCCGCTCTGGATCACGCTGTCTAATACCCCTGATAAGCAAAGGGGCTGATCCCGGCGGCCAGCGAGGCCAGCTCCATCCCGGCCAGAACCACCAGATAGCCAAGCGCCAGCCCCTGCGCCACCGCGCCGATGCGCCGGGCCCAGGCCAACCGGGGCAGGGGTTCCCTAGTTGCCATTGCCCCCCGCCTGTTCCGCCGCGATCATCGCGACAACATGCGCGGCGATGGCCGCCTGGATCCGGGTCTGGGCGGCCCCGACATTGATATGCAGATCGTCGAAATAATCCTCGACCGCCAGCCCGGCCTCTTTGGCGATCGGCCAATAGGCGATGTTGCGGCCGCCAATGAAAGTCCGCATCCTGATGTCGAAACCGTCGCGCAGGGGCTCCAACGCCTGATCGGCGATCAGGGCGGGCGACAACGGTTCCTCGATCAGGATCAGGCGGGTGTTCGGCACCCGCTCGAGGCGTGTTGCCAGACGGTCGATCTGGTCGAAATATTCGGAATGATCACGGACGGCTGACCGTATTTCGTCGCCGACCACGCGCCGGATTTCCGCTTGTGGCAACTCTGCCACCGCACGGGCATATTGGTCAGCCTCCGGCACCGCCGGCGACCGCAGCGCGATCCGAAAGAGCGCCTCCGACCCGTTCAGCAGCGCAAAGGGCAGGTTGTCCCAAAGGTAAAAC
Source organism: uncultured Frigidibacter sp. (assembly GCA_964582215.1). Classification (GTDB taxonomy): domain Bacteria; phylum Pseudomonadota; class Alphaproteobacteria; order Rhodobacterales; family Rhodobacteraceae; genus TMP-24. The sequence continues at coordinate 19,830 of CAZORV010000027.1, read as the reverse complement.
CCGGTCCGGACCTTCGGCGTGCCGCCGAGGGCGGTGATTTCGGCGTCCTGCCAGTCCGACCGCAGGCCGAGCCTTGGCCGCTCGGCATATTTCAGCGCCGTGGCATTGTTCCAGCGCAACTGGTCGATCCCGGTGCCAAGAATGATCAGCGCCGGCGGGCTGTCGGCGGACTGGCTTGCAAGGGCACGGTCGAGCAGTGCGAACTGGTCGGTCGGGCTTTGCAGGGGGGTCGCCAGCTCGACCATCTCCAGATCCCGGCCGGTTGCCTTCTGGACAAGGTCGCGCAGGGCCACGCCGGAGGCCACGGCCTGCGCAATCTTGGAATCGCCGACGACGAAAAGACGCGGGTGCCTGGGCGGAAAATGCCCGGCCCGCAGCGCCGCATGGGTCGCGGACCCTTCGGCATCAAGCGAGGATCGCGCGAGATAGCGGCCCATCGGCCCCGAAAGGACGTCTTCGGTGAAGAACCAGCAACAAAAGGCGATGGTGGCGAGGAAGCTTGCCAGAAAGGCGCGGAAGGCGAGAGCGGACGGGGTCGAGAGACCCTCCCACAGCGCTGCAGCAACTGCGGCCAGCCCTTCGGCGTTGCGGGGATTGCGGCCGACCGGTTCAGCCATTGCAGCCCCCGGTCTCGGCGGCAAGCCGGGTCAGCGCCGGGTAGTCGATCTTGCGGTTGGGGTTGCGCGGCAGGGCGGGCAGCAGGATATAGTCACGCGGCTGCATATGCGGGCTCATCACCGCGCGCGCGTGGCGCTTCAACAGCTTCAGCGCCTTTTGCGCGTCGGCCCCTTCGGGCAGGCTGACGACGGCGACGATCAGGTCATCGACCGTCGCATGCCGGCGCGCCACCACCGCCGCCTCGCGCGCCGCGCCGCTGGCCAAGAGCAGCCCCTCGATCTCGTCCGGCGAGACGCGGACGCCCATCGACTTCATCTGCCGGTCGCGGCGGCCGTGAATGTAAAGCCGGCCCTCGGCGTCCTTGTGACCAAGATCGCCGGTGTAGACCACGTTCGGCGCCGCTTGCCCGGGGTCGGACCAGAGCGGATCGGGGCGCAGAACCTCGGCGGTGCGGGCAGGGTCGCCCCAATAGCCGAGAAAGACGCCCGCGCCGCGATGGATGATCTCACCCTCTTCGCCCGGCGCCGCCTCGGTCCCGTCGGGGCGGATGACGCTCAGCGTCGAGCCGGGCAGCGCATGGCCGACCGACCCCGGATGATCGGCGGCCATCGTGACCGGCAGCGAGGCCGAGCGATAGGTCTCCGTCAGCCCGTAATTCAGCGACAAGTCCGCGGTCGGGAACAGTTCGGTCAGCCCGCGCCGCACCGGATCGGGGATGCGCGACCCGGTGTTGGTGATCAGCCGGACCGAACCGCGGTCGATGCTGCGGATCGGGGCAAGGCCCGACAGAAGGTCGGCAAAGACTGCGGGGACCCCGGCAAGGATCGTCGGTCGGTGACTGGCGATCGCGTCGCAAAGGCCGATGGCGTTGCGCGGCTCGGGCAGGATCAGGGGGATGCCGCCCAGTAACAGCGACAGAAGCTGCCCCCAGCCATAGTCGAAGGCAAAGGGGATCGGGCAAAGGATCACGTCACCGGCACGGTATCCCAGTGTCGCAGCCACCCGGTCGACGCCAGAGGCAAGCGTTTCGGCCGACTGGACGACGCCCTTCGGAACCCCGGTCGAGCCCGAGGTGAAGACGATCGACCCGGGCGCGGTGGCCGACTGCGCCGGCACCTCTGGCAGCGTCGCCGAGGGTGCGCCGTGGTTGATCCTGAGAAAGGGCACGCCGCATCCGGGATCGGCGCGGCCCGCGTCGGCCAGAACCACGGCGGCACCGGTCTGGCGGACGGCATGCAGCAGGTGACCGTCGGGCGCGTCGGCGTTCACGAACACCGGAATGGCGCCGCGTGCCCAGATGCCGGGAATTGCCGCGACGATCTCGACCGAGTTCGCGGCGACAACAACCGCCCGGTCGCCGGGCCGCAGGTCCAGCCGCGCGGCCCACCCCCGCGCAAAGGCGGCAAGGTCACCAAAGCTGACCGCGCGCTGGCCGTGGCGGACGGCAACAGCCGGCCCACGCCCCTCGGCGGTCGCCCGAAAGCGGTGCCATAGTGTCGCCGACATACTTTACCCCGAAATTCCCACTTCCAAACACCCGGCAGCCTAGGCTGGCCGCTTCGCAATCTATCTTAAATATCGCTTAATTCGTCCGGTCCGCAGCGGGTCCGGAGGTCACTGTAACAGGCTGCCAGTGATTCAGCAGCGACTCGCTAACATCTTCCAGCATGCCGCCCCTGGTGACCACCTCGCGCGGTTCCGGATGCGAAATGAAACGGCTGGGCGACGCCGTCAGACCATAAGCGCCCGACATGGCAATTGAAAGAACGTCCCCGCAGCGGACCTCGGGCAGGCGTATATCGCCAGCCAGCCGGTCGATCGAGGTGCAAAGCGGCCCGGTCAGCGTATAGCGGCCCGGCGCCCCTTCGGCGTTCGTCAGATTGTCGAACACCCAGTTCCGCGGGATCACAGCGCCCATCATGCTTGCGGCGGCCAGATGGTTGTTGAAACCGGCATCACACATGCGGATTTCGGCGCCGCGCGACTGTTTGGCGGCGATCACCCGGGTCAGCAGCCAGCCAGCGGGGCCAACCAGCCAGCGCCCCAGTTCAAGATTGCAGCGCGTCGCGGCAAAGGCCGGTTCGGCCTTCAGCGCGTCGATGACGGGATTGACCAGCGCGGGCAGGGCCATGTGGTCGAGCGCCTCTTCACCCGGCAGATAGGGGATGCCGAAGCCCGACCCGAAGACCAGCCGCTCGGGCGTGATGCCGGTGATGCGCTGCGCATGGCGGAAAATATCGGCGAAAATCTGGAAATTCTCGGCAATCGCCTCGGGCTTGCGGCTGTTGGTGCCGGAATAGATGTGAAAGCCCGCCAGCCGCAGGCCGGGCAGGGCGGCGATCCGGGGCAGGATATGGTCGATCTCTTCCTCGTCCACGCCGAACTGGCTGGGCATCGCCGCCATCGAGGCGCCAAAGCCGCGCGGGATACGCGCCGGGTTGATGCGGACCAGGATGGTCTGAACCCGGCCCTCGGCCCGCGCCAGCCCGTCAGCGTGAATGGCCTCGCCGAGGCTTTCCACGACCAGTTCGCCAAGGCCAAGACGGATCGCCCGCGCAATCTCTTCGGGGCGCTTGGCCGGGCCGGAAAAGGTGATGCGCGCCGGGGTCATGCCCGCCGCAATCGCCCGCTCGACCTCGGCCAGGGACGAGGCGTCGAAGGTCGACAGCCAGGGCCGGATCGCCCGCAGGACGGCAAGGTTCGGATTGGCCTTGATCGCATAGCTCAGGCCAAACCGGTCGCCAAAAAGGCCGGACAGGATTTTAAGCCGCGCCTGCAGAATATCGAGATCGTACAAATAAAGCGGCGTCCCGAAAGCAGCCGCAGCCCGCAGGCGCAAATCGGGCGCATCGGCTGAAACTGTTTCGCAAGAGGCAACCATCAGGCGGCCACGCGATTCACATAGGCAAGGATTCGTTCGGCGGTATCGAGGTTGTCGAGCGTGACGTCCGAAGGCGGAATCCGGATGCCGGCCTCGCGCTCGATGAACATCATCAGGGTGATCAGCGCAAAACTGTCAATGATTTGGCCGCTGAAGAGCGGCGTTTCCGGCCCGATGCCGTCCAGGTCGACACCAAGATCATCGTCGAGAAATGCGAACAGGGATTCAATCGTCAACATGAGTTTTTTTCATCCGTGAATAATGACGCCAGCATCTAACAGAACCCCGCCGCTTGGCAATAAGCCTTGTCCTGCAGGGGTCTCAGGCCGGGCCGAACCGGTCAGGCCCCTGGCCCTGCCGCACAAAAATCAGGCGCTGTCAGCCCTCCGCATGGGTGGCTGCCCGGGGCGCCGGACGGGCGTCGCGACGGCCGACCGGCAGATTGACCAACAGTTCGCTGCCGCCCCCCTGCAAACGGCGCAGGTCAAGGCTGCCACCGAACTGTTCCAGCCCGTTCTGCATCGCCTGCAGGTCAAAGCGGATCAGCCGCGGACGCTCGGACAGGGTCTTGCCTTGCGGACCGGCGCTTTGCACCGAGACCATCAGCATGTCGTCCCGGCTGGACGCGACGATGCGCTGCAGGTCGGGATTGCCCTGCCGCTGCGCGGTGGTCAGGCCCTGCTGCACGACGCGGTAAAGACAAAGGCGCATCTCGTCGTCCAGCGCCGGGGGCAGGGCGCCGATCTTCATCTCAACCTCGGCGCCGGTCAGATCGTGGTGGCGAAGGGCCGCGCGGCGCAGGACCTCGTCAAGGGGCGCGCCGGCGACTTCCGGCAGTGCCAGGCTGCCGCCGATCGAGGTCAGCTCGCGCATCAGCCGGTCAAGCAGCCTGCGCCGCTCGGCCAGACTGTCCGGCTCGGCCATCAGCTGCTGGACAAGTTCCACCGGCCCCCGGCGCAGCTCCGCGCCGATCCGGTCCAGAAGCTGTTCGCGGCCACGGGTCATGTCGCGTTGCAGCCGCTCGGCACGCTCGGCCGCCAGAAGGTTCTGCGCGTCGAGGTTTCGGTTGCGGTCACGGGTCGCGACAAGCTGCCGGCAGGCGGCAGCCGCCAGACCGAGCGTCAGGACAAGCGCCGCAGCCACCAGTCCGGCAATCAGCCAAATGTTTCGCGCGGCCTGCCAGCGGGCAATGGTCGGGGCCGTCGCGTCAGAGCGGATCTCGGCGATGGCGCTGACTGCGCCTGTTGCAGGGTCGAGGATCGGGACGTAGCTGTCGGCCTCGATCTGCCCGCGCGTCCGGTCGTCATCAGAAAGGTTGACCGCGACATCGCCGCCGAGTGCGATCCGCAAGCCGTCGATGTCGTCGCGCGACAGGGTCTCGTTCAGGCCATCGCGGCGGCGACCGTCGGCGCCGCGCATCGTCACGGCAAGGATCGGCGCCAGCGGCGCATCCGCCGCCGGATCACCCGCCGCCTTCACATAGGCTTGCGCGACGGCGCCGATGCCCTGCAGCTGCGCCTCGCGGGCCGACTGCGCGGTCAGATAGGCGATCAGGCCAAGCGCGGGCAGGGCGGCTGTCGCAAGGACGGCAATGGCCGGAAAGGCGCGAAGCACGCCCGGGGCAGAGCGGTCGGGGTCGGGGGTCTGTTCGGTCTGCACTTTGGTATTCCTGAAAAACGGTTGGCCCGGCATGGTCGGGCGGGGAAAAAGCGGGCCCTTTGACATGCCGGGAAAATTCCGGCGGGCCCGTCTGGAAAAAGTCGATATCCGCATCATAGCCGCCGATGCGGCGCCATTTGGGCGGCACGGGCGGGCTTTGGTGTTTTCTGCGGCCAAGATTCAGGCGGCGATGCGGCGCGGGTCTGCCGGGTGAAACAATGCACCCAAGCCAGCCAATTCCCACACAATTCCGGCAACAGGCCCGGCCTGTCCCGGGAAGGCCCGGGAATCAGCCCGGCAGCGACAGGGTCTCGGGGCTGATCTCGCCCAGATCGCCGATGATCCGGTCGGCACCCTCCAGCCGTTCCGGCTGGCCGACGCGGTCGACGCCGATGCAGTAGAACCCCCCGGCCTTGGCGGCCTTGACGCCCGAGGTCGCATCCTCAAGAACGATGCACTCGGCCGCTGTCAGGCCCATCTGCGCGGCGGCATGCAGAAAGATGTCGGGGTTCGGCTTGCCGCGGCTGACGTCATCGCCGCCGACGATCGCCTGAAACTCCTGCTCGAGCCCGACAATCTGCAGGATGTGACTGACATTGCGGCTGCTGGAGGCCGTGGCAAGGCTGAGGCCCGCCGCGCGGCAGGCCTTGACGAAGGCCACCGAGGTTTCAAAGACCTGAAACTTGCCCTGCCGGATCAGGTCAAGGAAATAGTCGTTCTTGCGGTCGCCTGCCGCCTCGACCGTCGCAAGATCGGCGCCTTCCATCACGGCTGCGACACCGTCCTGACGCCTGCGGCCATCGACCTTGTCGTGATAGACCTTTTCGTCGAAGTGATAGCCTTCCTCGGTGAACATCCGATGCCAGGCGGCATAGTGCGCGGGAACCGTATCAACAATTACACCGTCAAGATCGAAGATAATTCCACGCAACGCCATCAGGCCACCTTCATCGCCGGGTAGGATATCCCGGCCTCTTTGTTTGCTGTCAGCATCAGGGGTTTCCCGAACACTGTGATCGTCTCGGTCGTCCCGGCCGGCGCCAAAAGGCGGAAGGTTGCGCTGTCATGGCGGATCGCCGCCTCGACCGTGTTGCCGTGCCATTTCAGGCGGAACCGCAGCTCGGTCCAGGCCTCGGGCAGCCAGGGCTGGAAGGTCATCTGCCCGTGCATGACGCGGAACCCGCCAAAGCCGCAGACCAGCGATTGCCAGGTGCCCCCGGCCGAGGCCGCATGCATCCCGTCCTGGGTGTTGCCCTGATTGTTGGTCAGATCGACAAAGGCCGACCGGCAGAAATACTGAAACGCCCGCGCCGGATCGCCGACCTCGATCCCCATGATCGAATGGATCGCCGGGCTGAGCGAGGATTTGTGCAGGGTGCGCTTTTCGTAATAGTCGTAGTTCGCCTTCTTGATCTCGGGGCTGAACTCGTCGGGCAGCACATAGGTCAGCATCACCACGTCGGGCTGTTTCAACAGCGTCGTCTCGCCGGCGTTGAAATGGTCATAGCCTTCGGGATAGCAGGGCATGTCGTTCTGGTCCCATTCGGTGACCGGAACTTCCTTCAGCTGGAAATAGCCCTCGAACTGCTCGATCAGGCTGCGGCTCTTGTCGAAGGGGATATAGATCTTGTCGGCAATCTGCGCCCAGGTTGCGGGCTCGTCGTCGCCAAGACCGATCTTGCGGGCGACCCGCGCCAGTGCCTGCGGATGGCGGGCCGCCAGATCGGCATGGACGCGCGCCGCCTGGGTCAGGTGCCATTGTGCCATGCGGTTGGTGAAGGCGTTGTTGGCGACATGTTCGTGGAACTCGTCGGGGCCGATGACGCTGGTCAGCTCGTACCGGTCCTTGGCGGCGGCATGTTCCAGCCGGCCGATCCAGAAGCGGCTGGTTTCAAACAGGATTTCGGCGCCGAAGTCCAGCATGAACTGCCCGTCGCCCGTCGCCGTCACATAGGTCAGGACGCCGTAAGCAACGTCCGCCGAGACGTGGATTTCCTCTTCCCCGGTCCAGATCCGGTGCTTGCCGTCGGCGGTCCATTTGGGTGTGGTCTCGACGCCGGTGTCGGCGGCCTCCCACGGGTATTGCGCGCCGGGCAGGCCGTTCTGGCGTGCGTTCGCACGCGCACCCTCGAGCGTGTTGTAGCGGTACAGCAGCAGCGCGCGGGCGGTCTTCGGCTGGGTGTAGATGAAGAAGGGCAGCATGAAAATTTCGGTGTCCCAGAACACATGGCCCCGGTAGCCCTCGCCGGACAGCGACTTGGCGCCGATGTTCACCGTCGGGTCATTTTCGTTGGCGGTGATCAGCAGGTGATAGATGTTGAACCGCACCGCCTGGGTCGCCGCATCGTCGCCGGCAATCTGGCAATCGCAATCCTGCCATTTCGCCGCCCAGACGGCAGCACTTGCCGCGAAGGCCGCGTCAAAGCCGGCCGCCCGGTGGGTCGCAAGTGTCGCAAGGCAGGGGGTTCTGACCGACCGGTCGGCGGTGTCGCGCGACTTGTAGATCGTGACCAGCTTGTCGACCTGGATCGTCTGCCCGGCCGCCCCGGCAAATTCCAGCCGTTCGGCGACCATCTCGTAACTTTGTTCGACCGAACGCGACTGGGGCGCGACCGAACTTTGGGTCGAGGCGGCGTAGCCGACCGACACGGCGGTGTCGATCGTCCGCATCTCCAGATAGATCGCGTCGGACAGAACCGTCTTGGCAACCTCGTCCAGGTGCTTGGACTTGGCCCATTTTTCCCACTTCACCTCGGGATTGAAATCCTGCTTGCCGACATAGATGGGCAGGCGTTCCAGGTTGAAGCGGCGCCCGTTGATGGCGCTTTCGACGCTGATCGCCGCGTCATGGTTTTCCGCGGTGATCCGCATCCGGACCGCGCAGAGATGCTGATCGGCGAACGAGGCAAAGCGCAGCGTCTCGATCCGGGTGCGGCGACCCTGACCATCCTCGAACGTCGTCGACCGCCAGAGCGCACCCTTGGCCATGTCAAGCGCGCGGTCATGCTGCACGACCCGCGCCGACTGGACATCCAGCCTGAGCCCGTCGACCCGCACCGCCATCGCCAGCCAGTCGGGGGCGTTCACCAGATCGATCACCGGCGAGTCATGGGCGTCGAACAGCCCGTTCAGATAGGTCCCCGACAGCTCGCCCTTGAAGCCTTCCTCAAGCGAGCCCCGGGTCCCGAGATAGCCGTTGCCGACGGTGAAGATCGTCTCGAACGCATTGGCGGCGTCCAGATCGAACCCATGCTCTTCAATCAGCCATTCGGAAGAGCTCAACTGGTCCCGCATGATCCTGCTCCGGTCAAATAAGGGGATGAAAACAGACGAAAGGGTGGCTCAGGCGCCGTAGGCTTCGGCCAGCTGCCGGTCGGTCTGTTCAAGCGATTTGTAGATGGCCAGTTCCGACCCCGTGCAGCGCTGGGCGCCCATGGCGTTGCCGTACTGGCAGGCCTTCACGAAGTCGTTGGTCCGAAGATAGCCAAAGGCCATGCCCCCGGCAAAACTGTCACCGCAGCCGGTCGTGTCGACGACCTTGGCCACCGGGCAGCGCTTGATGATATGTTCGGCGATCTTGCCCGAGGGCTCGCGGAAATAGACCGCGCAGCCATGCTGGTCGAGTGTCACGCAAACGGCCTTGACGCCCCGGTCGATGCAATGGGCGGCGAACTTCGGCAGTTCGTCCATCGCCAGTTGCTTGACCGTCGCCAGCTGCTCGGCGTCATATTCATTCTCGAACCAGGAACAGCTGGCCTCTTCAAGGTTCATCTTCAGTATGTCGACATAGGGCAGCCACATGTCACGTTCGGCCCAGAACCGGTGGAACCGTTCGCCCGTCCGTGTCAGGACGTTGGTCGGGCCGTGCGCATCCAGAAGGACGACGCCCTTGCTGTTTTCCTTGATGTGACGCAGGGTTGCGGCACTTACTTCATAGTCGGTGATCGGCACGCAGACAAAGGCGTCGGCGTCCATCAGCGTCGTCAGATCGGCGGGCACGATCGGGTCCATGAACCCGGTCTGCCGCTCGATCCGCTTGTTCTGGTCAACGTAGGTCAGTTCGACCACGTCGCCCTGATCCAGGTCCGAGGTGATGCCGGACACGTCGATGTTGCTGAAGGACCCGAGAACCTTTTTCACCGGCGCCTCGTCCTTTTTGCGGACATGCGAGACAAGGTGAACGGTGCCGTCATTTCCAAGCAGGGCGGACAGCGCGGCCGCCGTGTAAAGGGCGCATCCGTATTTCTCGAATGTTTCGCCCTTGTAGGTATTGATCCTGTCGCGCGGGATCGGACCAAGCACAGCGACCTTGAATTGTTTAGCCATCACGTCTCACCAGTTTTGAATTGCCGCGCCAATGGTCGGTTGCCCGACCGTCTACTCAGGGCTGTGAACCTGATCACTGGTGAAGATGCCTTCCGCAACCAGGGTCGCATCGATCGTGTCCTTGGTGATCGCCACGACCGGGGTGACAAAGGTGGGCACGTCGACCGCGCCGTTGTTGCGCATCGCAAAGCCGGTCAGAACCTCTTGCACCGGTTTGTCCTTGGCCTTGGCCAAAGCCACCGCAACGTCGGCCGCCTGTTTGGCCAGGGGGTCGATCTTTTTCCACACATCCATCGCCTGCTTGCCCTGAGCCACCAGACGGATGTTGCGCAGATCGGCGTCGGCACCGGCCACGAAGACCTTGGTGGCGTCCGCCAGACCCGCATCGGCCAAGGCCGCCATCACACCGAACGCCATGCCGCTGTTGTTGCAGATGAAGGCGTCGATGCCGTTGTTGTATTTCACCAGAAGCGAACTGGCGGTCTCACGGGCCGCATCGGGCGACCAGTCGACATGCGACCGCTGGGCCACAAGCTCGATCCCCGGGTTCTTGGCAATCACGTCCAGCACACCGCTCGACAGGGCCTGCGCGTTCGAGTCGCCCGGTTGCCCCATGATCAGCGCAACCTTGCCGGTCGCATCGCCGTTCTTGGCCTTGAGGAAGTCCAGCATCGCGGCCCCCTGCAGCTGACCGACGGCCCAGCTGTCCTGCATCACCATAGCATCAAGCGGGCCATTGGTGAGCATCGAGTCATAACCGACAACCCGGACCCCGCGCTGATTGGCCTTGGCGACCAGCGCCCCGGCGGTGCCGGTGTTCACCGGCTGCAGCACGATCACGTCGACACCGGCGTCAAGGATCGCCTCGACCTGAGAAAGCTGGGTTTCTTCGTCATTGTTGGCCGCGTCGAAGACGACCTCGGCACCCATCCCCGTCGCGGCGGCAGTGAAATTGTCGCGGTCGGACTGGTAGCGTTCTTCCTGCAATGTCTTCAGCAGGAAGGCGATCTTCGGCTTGGCATCCTGCGCGAACGAGGCCTGGAGCGTAAGGACAAAGATAAGCGCAACACCGGCAAGGCACCAAAGTACAGTCTGGGTCGGCGAGAAAGACCGAGTCTTCATTGGACGTCCTCCAGAGGATCAGGGTTTGATCGCTCCTGCCGCGGGCAGGGAGCTGGCCCGCGGCAGGTAGGGTTCGGGCCTACTTCCGTTTTTGCAGGACGTCGAACCAGACGGCGACGATGATGATGAAGCCCTTGATGATCAGCTGGTAGAAGGTCGAAACCCCCAGCAAGCTCATCCCGTTGTTCAGCACACCGATGATCAGCGCCCCGATGACCGTGCCACCGATGGTGCCCGAACCGCCGGCCAGGCTGGTGCCGCCGATGACGACAGACGCGATGGCATCAAGTTCGAACATGTTCCCGAGGTTCGGCGAGGCGCCGTTCAGACGCGATGCCAGGATCATGCCGGCCAGGGCAGACAGGACCGAGACGGCGATGTAGACGATCATCTTGGTCTTGTAGACGTCGATCCCCGACAGACGGGCCGCATCCTCGTTGCCGCCAAGCGCATAGAGACGACGGCCAAACCGGGTCTGACCAAGGATGAAGATGCCAGCACCGGCGATCAGCGCGAAGATCGCAACCGGAACCGGGATACCGCTGTAGCTGCCGAACACGAACATCGACAGGGCAAGGCCGCCGCCGGCGATGATCAGGCTGGACACGATCTGGACATTGTCAACCTGGGCACCCACCGCACGGGCACGGGCCACATTGCGGAAAGTCGACAGCAGCAGCAGGCCGAACACCGCAAGGATGATCACGGTTGATGGCATCGGCGGGATATAGGCGCTGCCGATCTGCGGGAACATCTTGTCGGTGACCGGAACCGAGCTGCCGTCCGAGATGGTCAGAGCAAGGCCGCGGGCGATGGTCAGCATGCCGAGCGTGATGATGAAGGGCGGGATCTTGTAGTGCGCGATCCAGAACCCGTTCCACGCGCCGATCAGGCCGCCGCAGACAACAAGTGTGATGATGATGGATATCCAGACGTTGATGTCATTTTGCATCAGCGTCGTCACGACAATGGCAGACAGGCCCGCAACCGAACCGACCGAGAGGTCGATACCAGAGATAAGGATGACCATCGTCATGCCGACGGCGATGATCCCGATGATCGTGACCTGACGCGCAAGGTTGCTCAGGTTCCGCGCAGTGAAGAATGTGTCATCGGCAAAACTGAGGCCGACAACAAGGGCAACCAGCGCGATAAGCGTCGCGTTTGCCTTAACAAAGTTTAGAAGGACGTTATTGTTTTTCATGACCTTTGGCCCCCTTCACGTTCCCCGTGGCATATTCCATGATCGACTCCTTCGTGGCGCTTTCGCGGTTGAACTCCGAGACGATCCTGCCCTCTGCCATGACAAGGATACGGTCGCTGAGACCGAGCACCTCTGGCAGTTCGGACGAGATGACGATGACCGCGACGCCCTGATCGACAAGCGAGTTGAGAAGCTTGTAGATTTCGACTTTGGCGCCGATGTCGATACCGCGTGTCGGCTCGTCAAGGATGAAGACTTTGGGTTTTGAGTTCAGCCACTTGCCCAAGATTACTTTTTGCTGGTTGCCGCCCGAAAGCGTACCAATCACCGTATTGATCGACGGTGTCTTGACCCCCAGCCGCTTGACGTAATCGGTGACCAGCGCCCGTTCCTTGGCCTGGTTGATGACGCCCAGCACTTCGCTGCTGATGGTGTTCAGTGAGCTGATCGTCGTGTTGAACGTGATCGGCTCGGAGAGAAAAAGACCGAGGGCCTTGCGGTCCTCGGTAAGGAGCGCGATGCCATTGTCGATGGCGTCACGCGGGGACTTGATGTTCAGCTTCTTGCCTTCCAGCCAGACCTCGCCACGGGCGAGCCCCGGATAGGCACCGAAAATCGCGCCGACAAGCTCGGTGCGACCGGCGCCCATCAGGCCGGAGATGCCAAGAATTTCGCCCTCGTATGCGACGAAGGACGAACTTTTGACCCGCTTCTCGCCCGGGATCGTGTCGTGATCGACCTCGACATTCTTGACCTCAAGGATTTTCTTGCCGCGCTTGGCGGTCCGCTTGGGGAACATGTCGTTGATGTCACGACCGACCATCCGGTTGATGATCTGGTCCATGGTGATTTCTTTGATCGGGGTCACTTCCCCGATGGTCTGACCGTCACGCAGAACGACAATGCTGTCGGCGATCTGCTGGATCTCTTCCATCTTGTGCGAGATGTAGCACATGCAGACCCCATCCGCCTTCAGCTTGCGGATGATGCGGAACAGATCGGCAACCTCTTTGTCGGTCAGTGCCGAGGTGGGCTCGTCCAGAACCAGGATGCGGGCCTTTTTCGACAGGGCCTTGGCGATCTCGACCATCTGCTGTTTGCCGACGGTGATGCTGGACACCTTGTCGGTCGGCAGGAAGTCGTGAATGCCAAGTTCGTCCAGAAGGACCTTGGTTTCGTGGTTCAGCTTGACCCAGTCGATGCGGCCGAATGAATCGGTGAACTGGCGGTCAAGAAAGATGTTCTCGGCGACCGTAAGTTCGGGGATCAGGTTCAGTTCCTGATAGATGATCGCAATGCCGGCATCTTCGGCTTGCTTGGTGTTGGCAAAGGTTTTCTTTTCGCCTTTGACGTAGATGTCTCCAGTGTAGGTGGGATAAGGCCACACACCAGAGAGAACCTTCATCAGCGTCGACTTGCCGGCACCATTCTCACCCATCAGCGCAAGAAGGTGACCTGCACGCGCTTCGAAGTTGACATGGCTAAGCGCCTTGACGCCTGGGAACTCTTTGGTGATGTCCACCATTTTCAGGACGACTTCGTTTGACATCGCTATCGATCCTTCCGGGCTAGCCAAGCAGTTTCACGCGGGCTGAACCCGTCGAGAAAATCGGCTTGCTGTGTAGCTTTTCACGCGAACACCAACTGACCGGGTCAGACCGGCCCATCGGGCTTCGCAATTGCTGCTGTCAGAGACATCGGGTCACCGGCGCCGCGAGGGGCGCCGGTGACCCGCGCATCACAGGATCACTGACCGAAGACTTGCTCTTTGGTGTAGACGCCGCCGGCGATCACGGTCGCTTCGAGATTGTCCTTGTTGACCAGCTCGACCGGCGTCACGATCGTCGGGACGTCGACGGCGCCGTTGTTGATCATTTTCGGATCTTTCAGGACTTCAGCAGCCGACTTGTCCGGGTTGCTGGCCAGATCGAAGGCGACCTGCGCGGCGGTTTCGGCCAGCGGGGCAATCTTCTTCCAGATCTCGACCGCTTGCTTGCCCTGGGCGACGAACTGGATGTTCACCAGGTCGGCGTCCGAACCGGCGACGAACACTTTGGTCGAGTCGGCCAGGCCCTGCGCGTCCAGCGCCGCGATAACACCACGGGCCATGCCGCTGTTATTGCAGATGAAAGCGTCGATGGCGTTGCCTTCCTGGGTCAGGATGTTTTCGGTCGTCGCCATGGCTTTTTCCGAAGACCAGCCTTCGTGGGCCTGTTCGGCAACCAGAGTCAGGCCCGGGTTCGCCTTGATGATTTCCAGCGCGCCGCTCGACATCGCAATGGCGTTCGAGTCGCCGGGCTGGCCTTCGATCAGGGCAACCTTGCCTTCGACCTTGCCGTCATGCTTGGCCTTCAGCCATTCGACCATGGCTTCGCCCTGCAGCTTGCCGACGGCCCAGCTGTCCTGCATGACCATCGCGTCGAGCGGGCCGTTGACCAGCATCGAGTCATAGCCGATGACCTTCACGCCGGCTTCGTTCGCGGCGGCGACCATGCTGCCGGCGGTGCCGGTGTTCACGGGCTGCATCACGATGACGTTCACGCCCTGGGCCAGCATGTTGTCGAACTTGCCAAGCTGCTCGTTCTCGTCGTTGTTGGCCGAGTCGAACACGACTTCGGCGCCAAGCGATTCCGCTTTTGCGGTGAAGGCCGCCTTGTCTTGCTGATAACGCTCTTCGGCCATCGTCTTCAGCAGGAAGCCGATCTTGACGCCTTCAGCGTAGGACGCAACGGGCGACAGGAAGCTGGCCGCCAGCAGGGCGCCGGTCAGCGATTTGAAAAGGGTACGCCGTTCAATAGCCATGGATGTCTCCTCCCAGAGATGTAGCGACGCACCCGTTTGGACCTCCCGGCGGGTGGTGCGCTGTTGTGTTCCGTAGCGGAATTTACCCCGGCGGCGGGATTTGTGGATATGAATATTAATATGGCATACGCATGCATGCATATGTATACTCGATCCATATTTCTTGGGGGGCAGGATGAACAACCGCAGCGAATCGGTGTCGGGCGACCGTGATCGCCGGGCGCAGCAGGCGGCCTATCTACGCGCAAGACATAACTTTTCTCAGGAAGAAATCGGGCGACTTCTGGGCGGCATGTCGCAATCGCATGTCTCGCGCCTGCTGGCGCACGCGACCGAGATGGGCTGGCTGGTGACGGAGTTGCGCTTCAATGACAGCTCTCTGTCGGCCGAGGCGCTGCGCGAGATCCACCAGCTGCTTGAACCGCGCAGCCTGGTTCGGGGGTTCGAACAGCTGGGGATTCGCACCGGGCAGATGGTTCCGAACATCCGGGTGTTCGACAGCGGCTCGGATTCGCCGACGGCCGGGGCCTTCGATTTCCGCTGCCGCCGTTTCGGCCGTTCGGCCGCGGGCCGGATCGAAGAGCTGTTGAAGCGCGGCAGCACGGTCGGCGTGACCTGGGGCCGGACGGTCAGCGCGCTGATCGACGGGCTGTCGGCGGCGCACCGGTCGCTGCAGTCCGACGAGACGATCACCTTCGCCCCGGTCTCGGCCGAGCTGATCCGGCTGGCGGCGCCCGACTATTCCTCGTCACTTCTGTCGGTGCGCCTGAACGCGCTGTTCAACGGCGGCGAGGGCGAGAATCTGCGGCTGACCGGCGTCCCGGCCTATATCCCCCGCCGCTATGACCCGGCCAAGACCCAGGCGATCCGCGAATATCTTCTGGATGCGGCCTCTTACCGGCGGATCTTCGCGGGCGACGCGCCGCTGGTGAACCGGATCGACACGGTCATCACCTCGGTCGGGTCGGCGGCGCGGCCGCTGGGCGGGGCGATGGAAGAGGTGCTGCAGGCCGGTGACATCAGCGCGGCCGAGCTGAAAGAGCTGATCGTCGGCGATGTCGGCGGCATCCTGATCCCGCACCCCGGCGTGTCCGAAGCGGGCGCCGCGCGGGTCGAGGAACTGAACTCGATGTGGACCGGCATCACCAAGGATCATCTGGCGCGCCTTGCCATGCGTGCGGCGGCGACGGGCGGGGCAGGGGTGGTCGTCGCCGCGATCGGCCGCGAACGTGCCCCGATCGTGGCCGAGCTGATCCGGCTGGAAATGGTCAATGAACTGATCATCGACTGGGATCTGGCCAACGCGCTGGAACGGGAAATGGGCACGGTCTGGGCCAGCGCCGGAATCGTCTGAGGCGCTATCTCGGGACGGGGCCCCAGTCGAAGTCGCCGTCAAAGGGGAACATCGGCCGCGCCCGGCGCCGGTTGGGCAGGCTGGCGATGGCTTGCGGCACGGCGCCGTCGGTCAGCGCCATCAGGCCGGGGTTGGCCAGCGGCGCCAGTTCGGGCGACAGATAGCCGGACTTGACGACGATCAGGTCAAAGTCGCGGGGCGGCAGTCCAAGGCTGGCGAAGTCGGCGATGTGATGGAAGGGGCGGCGGCGGGCGGTGGTGACCAGCGTCAGCCCGCCGGTCCGCAAGACCGCCTGCCGGTCCCCGGGCCGGGCGGCGGGGGCCAGGAACATCACCTCGGCGGTGATCACGGGCCTTGGTCCGGCCCCGGCCAGGGTCGCGCCGATCGGGCAGGTCAGCCGGGCGCCGTGACCGGCCGTATAGGCGGCGGCGGTGGCGGGTTCGTCGGCGATCCCGGCGATCAGGATGCGGGTCGGGCCCCTGTCGCGCGCCAGAAGGGCCGCCAGCACGTCGGCGCGGTCGCCGACACCGCCGCCGGTCGGGTTGTCGCCGCTGTCGGCCAGGATCACCGGCCGGGTTCCGGCCGCCAGCGCCCGGTCAAGCGTCGCGGCCAGCGGGGCCGTCGGCATGCCGAAGCGGAAGTCATGGCGCCGGTCCCACCAGCCTTGCGCCAGTCTCGCGGCGACCCCGGCCATCGCCCGCCGGTCGGTTCCGGTCACGACCGCGGCGGCGGTGGCGCGCGGCTCGTCCGCCCAGACATAGCCGACCTGAAACGAGGCGTCCCAGACACCGCCCCCCTCATGCGCGGCGAGGCCCGCGTAAAAGGACCGCGCCGGTTCATCCTCGGTCGAACTCATCTCGCCCGCGAAGAGGGCCGGGACCGGCGCCCAGATCAGCCCCGGCCGTTCGCCCGTGGTCAGTGCCCGGACCAGCATCCCGACCGCCCGGCGCATGGTCGCCTCGACGTCGATATGGGGCGCGGTGCGGTACGTGGAGAAGATGTCCAGCGCGTCGATGACCGGCTGGCTGAGGTTGCCGTGCAGATCATAGCTGGCGGCGATCAGGCAATCCGGCCCGACCAGCGCCCGCACCTGCGCCAGAAAGGCGCCCTCGGCATCCTCGGCGCCCTGCACATGGACCGCGCCATGCATCGCCAGATAGACACCGCGCAGCGGCAAAAGCCCCGCGAGCCCCTGAAGGATCTCGGCGGTGAAGGCCTGCCAGGCACCGGCCTCGACCGGCCCGCCGGGCAGGGCGCGGGCGTGAAGGAGCGGCAGGAAGGTCGCAGGATAGTCGGCGAGAAAGGCGAAATAGGGGTCGGCCATAAGGCCCGCCCCCCGCAACTGGCGAAAGTCGCCGGCGCCGGTCAGGACCGGATTGCCGGTGCTCGATTCGGTATGCAGCCCCGCGACGGCGATCCGCATCAGTCTTCCCAATGGCCGTAAAGGATCGGCATCAGCCCGGCGATGGCGGCGAACCGGTCCCATGACTTCGCCGCCGCAGGCGTCCAGGCGGTTTCGGCGATGGCCGACAGGCGCGGAAAGACCAGCCGGTCAAACAGCGCCCTGTCGGTCATCGGTTCGGACCAGATGCAGGCCTGAATGCCCATGAAGTTCGCCAGCTGATCCGCCGTCCAGCCCGCTGTCGGGTCAAAGTCATAGGTTTCGCGCGGGCCGGACCAGCCTGCCCAGCCGGCGCCCGGTTCTTCCCAGTCCGGGGCCTGCGACATGTCAAGGTAATAGGCCTGACCGGGGCTGACCACGATCGGATAGCCCTGCGCGGCCAGCTTGCCCGACACCGCCACATCCCGCCAGCCGACCAGGTACGAGGCTGCCTTGTCGATCACATCGCCATGGGCCGCCTCTTCCCAGCCGCCGGTCACGCAGCCGCGTTCGGCCAGCATCCCCTGCACCCGGCCCAGGAACGCGCCCTGCAGAACCGCCGCGCCTGACCCTTCGATCGCGTCGGCGCCGCCGTGATTGCCAAGGCTGCCCTTCCGCGCCGCATGGGCGCCTGCCGCATCTGCGCCCGCAAGTTCCCCCAGCCGCGCCAGCGCCATGGGCGAACCGGACCAGGCGGCCAGAGGCACCTCGTCCGCCCCGATATGGATGATTTTGGCGGGGAACAGCCCGGCCAGTTCGTCAAAGATCCTGCCAAGAACCACATAGGTTTCCGGCACGGCCGGGTTCAGGCAATTGTTCGGAAAGCCCTGAACCGAGGCATAGGTGCCGCCTTCCCCCGGATCGCGCAGGGCCGGCAGGGCGGCCAGCATCGCGAAACTATGGCCGGGGATGTCGATTTCGGGCAGGGTCTCGATGCCAAGGCTGGCGGCGCGGGCGACGATGCTGCGGACCGCGTCCTGGCTGTAATAGCCGCCGGTGCGGCCGGGGCCAGAGCCGAGGAGGGGCGGCACCGGCAGGCCGTGGCCGCGCCAGGCGCCCACCTCGGTCAGGGCCGGATAGGCCTTGATCTCGATCCGCCAGGCCTCGTCATCGGTCAGGTGCCAGTGAAAGCGGTTCAGCTTGTTCCAGGCCATCAGCGACAGGAACCGGCTGACCTCGTCCGTGGTGTAGAATTGGCGGGCGACGTCCAGATGACAGCCGCGCCAGCCCATGCGCGGGCCATCCTCGATCACGCCGGTCAGCGGCAGGCTGAAGGCACCGGGATGGGCCCGCGCGCCGCGCAGGGCCTGACCAAGGGTGATGAAGGCGTAAAGAAAGCCGGTCGTCGTTGCCGCCTCGGCCAGGATCGTCCCGGGCGAAAAGGTCAGCCGATAGGCCTCGGGGCCAAGGCTGTCGTCGCGCCCGGTCGCCAGGGCGACGCCGCCCTCTGCCGCCGGGCGGCAGAGGGCCTCGGTCGGGAACAGATCCCGGGCGAGGGCGCAAAAGGCGGCCGCCGCCGCAATCGCGCCTGCGTCGGTCGCGTCGATGGCAAAGCCGGGAGGTGTGGGGCGCGTGCCCTCGACAGCGACATGAGAAGGCCAGGGCAGCAGCGACAAGGACACCGGCGGCCGCGCGGGCACCGCAAACCGCCGCGCGCCGCGCAGGTTCGCGCCGTTCTGGCCGGCCTTGCGGGTGGCTGTGACCTCGACCGGGCAGGTGGTGCCGTCGGCAAGCGTCAGATAGGCGGCCGTGGCCCCGTCGCTCCAATGGCGCAGCGGATAGGACAGGTGGCGGGCCGTCGCCTGCCAGACCGCGCCGGGGGCGAGTGTCAGCCCGGCGGGCGGTGCTAGTTCGGTGAAGTTCGACAGGCGCCGGATCAGGGTCGCCCCCTCGACCTCGTCCTGCGGGGCAAGCCGCGCGGGGCCGGTGAAGCAAAGGCTGAAACCGGTCAGCGCCGCGCCACTGCGGTTGGTCAGCCGCAGCCGGTATTCGGCGGGCCTGTCGCCGTCGGCAGGTTTCCAGTGGCTTTCCAGCGTGAAAGCGGCGGCGGAGGGCATCTGTCTCTCCGGTCCGGTCAGGCGGCGGCGCGGATGGCAAGGCCCGCGCTGTCAAAAAGGTAGATCTGCTCCGGCGCGGCCGAGACGGTGATGTCGGTGCCTTCGCTGATCGGGCAATTGCCCTCGAACAGGCCAAGGAAGTTCTGGCCGCCCTCGGTCGGGCTGTAGACGACGGTGTGAATCCCCAGCCGTTCGATCAGGTTCGGGCGGATCGTGAAGTTCAGCGCCCCCTGGCCCAGCCGCAGATGTTCAGGCCGGACGCCCAGCGTGACGGCACTTCCGACCAGCGCCGGACTGGCCGGGTGCGGCAGGCTGACCTTGCCGAAGGCGCCAAGATCGACCGTCATGCCGGACGGCCCGGCCGCGAGGCAGGTGCCGGGCAGAAGGTTCATGCGCGGGCTGCCGATGAAGCCCGCGACGAACAGG
>CAZORV010000026.1:0-22285 GCA_964582215.1 uncultured Frigidibacter sp. | reverse complement strand
ACGAATTCGACACCCTCGTCCTCGGCATTCTGCACTTCGCGCTGGCTGCCGGGCATGTTGGCGCGGTCGCGGCGGTAAAGGCACTTGACCGAGGTGGCCCCCTGGCGGATTGCCGTGCGGACGCAGTCCATCGCCGTATCGCCGCCGCCGATGACCACGACGCGCTTGCCGGCGGCGTTCAGGGCGCCGCTGTCAAAGTCGGGCACCTCGTCGCCAAAGCTCAGGCGGTTCGAGACGGTCAGATAGTCGATGGCGCTGACGATGCCCGACTGGCCCGCCCCGGGGCCCGCCAGATCGCGGGTCTTGTAGACGCCCGTGGCGATCAGCACCGCGTCATGCCTGCCCCGGATCGCGTCAAAGGAAATGTCGGCGCCGACGTTGCAGTTCAGCACGAACTGGACGCCCCCCTGCTCAAGCTGCGCGATCCGCGCCATCACCGCGTCCTTTTCCAGCTTGAAGCCGGGGATCCCGTAGGTCAGAAGGCCGCCCGCGCGGTCATAGCGGTCATAGACCGTGACCTGCACGCCCTTGCGGCGCAGCGCATCGGCAGCGGCAAGCCCGCCCGGGCCCGCACCGATGATGCCGACGCTTTCCGCCCGCTCGGCCGCCGGGCGCACCGGCTTGACCCAGCCATTGGCCCAGGCCGTGTCGGTCAGATATTTCTCGACCGCGCCGATCGTCACCGTGCCATGGCCCGACTGTTCGATGACGCAGTTGCCCTCGCAGAGCCGGTCCTGCGGACAGATGCGGCCGCAGATCTCGGGGAAGGTGTTGGTGGCCTGCGACAGCTCATACGCCTCTTCCAGACGGCCCTCGGCGGTCAGGCGCAGCCAGTCGGGGATGTTGTTGTGCAAGGGGCAATGCGACTGGCAATAGGGCACGCCGCACTGGCTGCAGCGCCCGGCCTGTTCGGCGGCCTTTTCGGCGGCGAACTCGCGGTAGATCTCGTGAAAATCCCCGGCCCGGACGCTGGCCGCGCGCTTCTCGGGCATCTCTTTGCCGCGCGTGACGAACTGAAGCATGCGGTTGGTGGCCATGACCTGCGGACTCCGGGCGTTGGGGTGCGGATTGCAGTCCTACAGCGCCTGACTTTCAATTAAAAGTCAATCAGGCTGACCTATATTTCGTTTTTCGCCATCACATCTGACTTCGGCCGGCAAAAATCGTGATTTTTAGGTAACTATTGCTTACCTACAATCAGAATCCGGCCGCCAAAACCACCCAGGCCAGCACCCCGACGACGATTCGCCACCAGCCGAACAGCGCAAATCCGTGCCGGGTGATATAGCCAAGGAACCAGCGCACCACGATGATCGCCGTGACGAAGGACACGATGATCCCGACCGCAATCTCGCCCAGCGCCGCGCCGTTCAGGACTTCGCGGTTCTTCCAGATGTCGAACAGAAACGCCGCCATCATCGTCGGCATCGACAGAAAGAACGAAAACTCGGCCGCCGTCCGCCGGTCGGCGCCCAGAAACAGCGCGCCGACAATGGTCGAGCCCGACCGCGACACGCCGGGGACCAGTGCCAGAACTTGCGCCAGCCCGACCCCGAACGCGACCCGCAGCGGCAAGGCGTCGGCATCATGGTGACGCGGCCGCAGGGGCATGCGGTCCACGATCAGCAGGATGACCCCGCCGATGATCAGCATGGTCGCGATCAGGCGCGGGCTTTCGAACAGGACCTTTGCGATCAGGTCATGCGCCAGCACCCCCACGACCGCCGCCGGAAGAAACGCCACCAGCAGCGACACCAGAAAGCGCGTCTCGGCCGGGTCGCGCCCCAGGCCCCGGATCAGCCGGATCAGCCGCGCCGCATAGACACCGAACACCGCCAGGATCGCGCCGAACTGGATCACCACCTCGAACACCTTTCCGGCGCTTTCAAAGCCCATGAAGTGACTGGCCAGCAGCAGGTGCCCGGTCGACGAGACGGGAATGAACTCGGTCAGCCCCTCAAGCACGCCAAGAACAACGGCGTCGAAATAGCTTGCCGCCATGATCGTCTCCTCAGGGTCGCTTGGGACCGGTCAGCTGGATTTGCGCAGGTTCCTGGCCGAAGCCTTGATCGCTGCATACTGGCCCGAGGGGCGGAACCGCCAGAGGTAATCGGGCAGGACCGCGCCCATCGCCGTCGGCGTGATCCCAAGGTTGGACAGGGTCTTTGCGCCCGCCGCCACAATATTGTCGGTCCGCAGGCTTTTCACCTGATCGCGGGTCAGGATGCGGTTCGGCACCAGCCGCAGCGTCAGGGCCGAACCGAGGTCCAGAAGCCCGCCGACAAAGCCCGCAACCGGGAAGAACAGGTTGGTGACCAGACGGCGGCGGCCGATCACGGCCAGCATCCGCCCCATCAGGCCACGCAGCGTCTCGACATCGGGGCCGCCCAGTTCATAGACACCCGCCGCAGCGCCGGTCACGCCGGCCACGGCCGCGCGGGCGACATCCTCGACATAGACCGGCTGAAACTTCGTATTGCCGCCGACGATCGGCAGGACCGGCCCCAGACGGCTTTGCGCGGCAAAGCGGTTGAAGAACCCGTCGCCCGGCCCGAACATCACCGAAGGCCGCAGGATCACCGCACCCGGAAAGGCCGCCGTCACCGCCGCCTCGCCCGCCGCCTTGCTTTGCTGATAAAGGCTTTCGGCCCCGGCGTCCGCCCCGATGGCCGAGATATGGACCAGCCGCCCGACGCCCGCCTTTGCCGCCAGCCGCGCCACACGTTCGGCCCCGGCCCGCTGCACGGCGTCAAAATTGTTGGCCCCGCCCCGGTCAAAGGTGCCGACGCAATTGACCACAGCATCCGCGCCGATCATGGCCGCCGCGACCGACGCCTCGTCACGGATGTTGCACAGGACCGGCTCGACCTGCCCGACCGCGCCATAGGGCTTGACGAACAGCGCCTCGTTCGGGCGGCGGCAGGCAACGCGCACGCGCCAGCCCTCTTTCGCCATCAGCCGGGCGATCTGCCGACCCAGAAAACCGGACCCACCATAGATCGTGACAAGCTTCGACATGCGCTGGCCTCTGCGAATGATACCCCATCCTGATTAGCGCCAAGCCCCCGTCCGGACAAGGCGCAAAGCGCCGCGCTTTTTTGCGCCTGCCCCCCGTTGACAGCCCCTGCCGGCCCCTATACATCGCCCCTCACGACATCGGCCCAGATGGCGGAATTGGTAGACGCGCTGGTTTCAGGTACCAGTGCCGCAAGGCGTGGAGGTTCGAGTCCTCTTCTGGGCACCACCCCTCCGCCAATGAGGGGAACATGACGATCCAGCTTCATCAGCAAGACTTGCCGGACGGCCTCGACCTGGGGCCTGTCGTGGCGATTGACACCGAAACCATGGGCCTGGACCCGCGGCGCGACCGGCTTTGCCTGGTGCAGCTGTCGTCGGGCGACGGGACGGCCCATCTGGTCCAGATCGCACGCGGCCAGACAGGCGCGCCCAACCTGGAGCGGTTGCTGAGTGACCCCAAGGTCCTGAAACTGTTCCATTTCGGCCGGTTCGACATTGCCGCGCTGAAGGCAGCCTTTGGCGTCACCACCGCGCCGGTCTATTGCACCAAGATCGCCGCCAAGCTGATCCGCACCTTCACCGACCGGCACGGGCTGAAATATCTTCTGCAGGAATTGCTGGGTGTCGACGTGTCGAAACAGCAGCAGACCTCGGACTGGGGGGCGGCGCGACTGACCGAGGCGCAGCTGGACTATGCGGCGTCTGACGTGCTGTACCTGCACCGCCTCAAGGCCGAGCTGGACGCGCGACTGCTGCGCGAGGGGCGGATGGCGCTGGCCGAGGCCTGCTACCGGTTCCTGCCGACGCGGGCCGAACTGGATCTTCTGGGCTGGGACGATGCCGCCGACATCTTCGCGCACTGACATGGACAGCCGCGACATATTCCTGACCACCGCCCGCCGGGTCATCGCGATCGAGGCGCGCGGGCTGGCCGCGCTGTCGGACGCGCTGAACGGCAGCTTCGCGGCAGCGGTCGAGCTGATTCTCGCGGCGCGCGGGCGGGTCATCGTCTCGGGCATGGGCAAGTCGGGCCATGTGGGGCGCAAGATCGCGGCGACGCTCGCCTCGACCGGGACGCCCGCCCAGTATGTCCACCCGGCCGAGGCCAGCCATGGCGATCTTGGCATGGTGACGGCGGGCGACGTGGCGCTGGTTCTGTCGAACTCGGGCGAGACGCCGGAACTGTCGGACATCGTCGCCCACACGCGGCGCTTTGACATTCCGCTGATCGGGGTCGCCGCCCGCGAAGGCTCGACCCTGCTGGCGCAGGCCGACGTCGCCATCCTGCTGCCCCAGGCCGAAGAGGCCTGCGGAACCGGCATCGTGCCCACCACCTCGACGACGATGACGCTGGCGCTGGGGGATGCGCTGGCCGTGGCGCTGATGGAACACCGCCGCTTTACCCCCGACCATTTCCGCACCTTCCATCCGGGCGGCAAACTGGGCGCCAAGCTGCTGAAGGCAGGCGACCTGATGCACACCGGCGCGGCGATCCCGCTGGTTGGCGAGGGTCAGCCGATGGCCGACGTGCTGCTGGAGATGACGCGCAAGGGCTTTGGCGTCGCGGGCGTGACCGATGCGTCGGGCCGTCTGGTCGGCGTCGTCACCGACGGCGACCTCCGCCGCCATATGGACGGGCTTTTGTCGCACAGCGCGGGTCAGGTGATGACCCGGGGGCCGCGCGTGGTTGCGCCCGGGGCGCTGGCCGAAAAGGCGGTGGCGATCATGAAGGACCGCAAGATCACCTCGCTGTTCGTCGTGGCCGAGGGCGGCGATGGCGCGGCGCTGGGGATACTGAACATCCATGACTGCCTGCGCGCGGGCGTGGTCTGACCGATGGCAGGGCAACTGACCGGGCATTCGCGGCTGGTTTTCTGGCTGAAGGTGCTGTTGCCGATCCTGGCGCTGGCGATCCTGTCGACGCTGTTCCTGTTCGCCCGCCGCATCGACTTCGAAGGCTCGCTTCCCTATGCCGAGGTTGATATCGGCGCGCTGGCCAACGACCCGCGCCTGACCGCGCCCGAGTTTTCGACCGTGACCGAAGATGGCGCGGCGGTGCGGGTCGCCGCCACCACCGTCCGGCCCGGCGCAACCGCCGATGGCCCGGTGACCGCCGACGATGTTCTGGCGGTCTATGAAGGCCCCTCCGGCGCCCGCATCACCGTCCGGGCCCGGGCGGGCGCGATGGACAATGCCGCCCGCCAGCTGCGGCTGGAGGGTGATGTCGATCTCCTCACCTCGGACGGCTACAGCCTGCGCGCGCCGAAGATGGTCAGCTCACTGGCGCGGACGGACGTGATTGCGGAAGGGCCGGTTGACGGCACGGCGCCGCTCGGGACGATCAAGGCCGGCGGAATGCAGTTTTCCGGCGCCTCCGGTGAACATCTGGTGGTTTTCAACCGGGGCGTCCGGCTGATATACAGGCCCGAGAACTGAAGGATTTCCATGGCCCGCCTCATTTCAGCCTGCGCGCTTGCCGTTCTGGCCTGCGCCGCCGCCACCGGAGCCCGGGCCCAAGGCACGACGCTGGCCTTCAGCGGCCTGCGCGCCGGTGCGGGCGAGCCGGTCGAGATCACCGCCGATCAGCTTGACGTCAGCCAAAAGGCCGCGACCGCGATCTTCAAGGGCCATGTGCTGGTGGTTCAGGGCGGGCTGAAACTGTCGTCCGACAGTCTGACGGTCGAATATGTCGCCGGAGACCAGTCGAAGATCGACCGGCTGATCGCATCGGGCAACGTGCTATTGTCCACCCCGGCCGAGGCTGCCAGGGCCGAGGCCGCCATCTATTCGCTGACCACCTCGCACCTTGATATGACCGGCCATGTCGTCCTGACCCAGGGCAGCAACGTCATGAGCGGTGAAAAGCTGAGCGTCGATCTGAAGGCGGGCACCGGCCGCATGGATGGCCGCGTCAAGACCGTGCTGAAACCGGCGGGCAACTGAATGGCCGCCCCCCCCGGACCGACAGCCCCCGGACTGGCAGCCCCCGGACTGACCGCCCCCGGACTGACCGCCCCCGCATTGACCGTCGCCGGCGGAAGCCAGGGCCTTAAAGTCTCGCATCTGCGCAAAAGCTACCGCCGCCGCCCGGTGATCCGCGATGTGTCGCTGGAACTGGCGCGGGGCGAGGTTGTGGCCCTGCTCGGCCCCAACGGGTCGGGCAAGACCACCTGCTTTTACAACATCGCCGGTCTGATCACCCCTGACGCCGGGCAGGTGACGATCGACGGCCAGGACGTGACCGGCCTGCCGATGTACCGCCGCGCCCGGCTGGGCATCGGCTATCTGCCACAGGAAGTCTCGATCTTTCGCGGCCTGTCGGTCGAGGACAATATCCTGGCCGTGCTGGAAATCACCGAACGCGACCCCCACAAGCGGCGCGAGAGGCTGGCCGAGCTGTTGTCCGACTTTTCCGTCGAACATCTGCGCCGCACCCCCGCGCTGGCCCTGTCGGGCGGCGAGCGGCGCCGGGTCGAGATTGCCCGCTGTCTGGCCGCCAACCCCAAATATCTTTTGCTGGACGAACCTTTCGCCGGGGTCGACCCGATCTCGGTCGGCGACATCCGCGCCCTTGTCCATGACCTCAAGGCCCGCGGCATCGGCGTTCTGATCACCGACCACAATGTCCGAGAGACGCTGGAAATCGTCGACCGGGCCTATATCCTGCATGACGGCACCGTCCTGATGAGCGGGACGGCGGACGAGGTGGTGCATGACGAAAATGTCCGTCGCGTCTACCTCGGCCCGACCTTCCGCATATCCTGAGCGCGTGCCGCGATGAGCGTCCAGCCCCGGCTACGTCTCTCGCAACGCCAGAAACTGTCGCTGACGCCGACGATGCGCGGGGCGCTTGGCCTTTTGCGGATGCCGACCGAGGCGGTGATCGAAGAGATGGCCCGCGAGGCGGCGGTCAATCCGTTCCTTGAACTGACCCACCCCGGCGGCGGTTCGGCCTTTGACGTGGCGCTGGCGACCGTGGCCGGGCAGGAAGGTCTGTCAACCTCGCTTGCCCGGCAGATCGACCTTTTGCGCCTGACGCCCGCCGTGCGGCAGGCCGCGCTGATCCTTGTCACCGAACTGCGCGAGGACGGCTATCTGGACCTGCCGCTTGACGAACTGGCCGAGGCGCATGACCTGTCGCCCGACGTGGCGGCGCGGGGGCTTGCCGCACTTCAGTCCTGCGAACCCACCGGCGTCGGCGCGCGGTCGCTGGCCGAATGCCTGGGCCTGCAGCTGGCCGATCGCGGCTATCCGCCCGAGCGCGCCGCGCTGATCGTCCGCCATCTTGAGGCCTTCGCCGGAACGCCCGGCCCGCGCCTGCAACGGGCGCTTGGCTGCGACGCGGCGGAACTGGCGCGGATCGCCCGCGACCTGCGCAGTCTTTCGCCCGCGCCGGTCATTCCCCCCGCCGATCCGCATCTTCTGCGGCCGCCCGAACTGCTGGTCCTGCGCGGCCCCGGCGGCGGGCTGGAGGTCGTGCCGAACGACGGCGTCCAGATGCAGGTGCGCGCGCTTGACCCCGGGCAGGCGGCAAGCGAGTCGCCGGAATTGCAGGCGCTGGCACTGCGCGCCCGTGACCTTGCCCGTGCCCTGACCCAGCGGGCCCGGACATTGTTGCGCATCGGGCGGCATATTGTTGCAACCCAGCCCGGGTTTTTCCTGGGAAACCCGCCGACGATCCTGCCCGAAAGCCGGAAAGAGGCGGCCGTGCGGCTGGAAATCCACCCCTCGACCCTCAGCCGGGCGCTGGCGGGGAAAAGCCTGGCGTTCGAGGGTAAGAGCATTGCTTTGTCAGCGTTTTTTCAGCGGACCCTGCCGACGCATGACGGCGGCATATCGGCGTTCGACCTGATGGCGCGGGTTCGTGCGCTGATTGCAGCCGAAGATCGCGCCCTGCCGCTGTCGGACGAGGTGATAACAGCGCATCTCAGGAACGAAGGCGTTGACATCGCCCGTCGAACTGTCGCCAAATATCGCAAATGCATGCGCATACCGCCTTCACACCAGCGTCGTCGCCGGATCGGTTCCGAGCCGCGAGGGACGCCCGGCCAAAGGCCCTGATCCACCAACCCCGGACGACCAGACCAAGCGCCAGCCCTGACGGGCGGCGTGCAATTTTCGACGCACAGGAGGACACGATGCGTTACCAGATCAGCGGACGACAGATGGATGTGGGCGAGGCCCTGCAAACCCATGTGAAATCCGAACTCGGTGACACGTTCGACAAATATGCCCAGCGCCCGACCGACGCGACCGTCGTGTTCGGCCGCGACGCCAGCGCCTATCAGTGCGAGGTGGTCGTGCATCTGTCGACGGGCCTCAACGTCGCGTCCAAAGCGCAGTCGCATGAAATCTACGCCGCCTTCGAATCGGCCCGGGAAAAGATCGACAAACAGGTCCGCCGCTACAAGCGCCGCCTGCGCGACCATCACCGCGACCGCAGGGCACCGGTTGAATTCGATCAGGGCGCGCTGTATGTGCTGGCCTCTGACGAAGGTACCGACGAAGCCGATACCGCGACACTGCAACCGATCATCATTGCCGAGACCGAGGCGAAGATCCCCTCGCTGTCGGTCGGCGAGGCGGTGATGCAGATGGAACTTGCCGCGGCGCCGCTTTTGGTCTTTCGCAATGAAAAGCACGGCGGGGTGAATGTGGTCTACCGTCGCGAGGACAAGAATGTAGGCTGGATCGACCCGGCCGGGCGCAACTGACCGACGGGTCGCGGGAACGGAACAGATGGATCTTTCGAGCTTTCTCAGCCCGAGCGCGGTGCGCGTGATGAGCGGCGCCGCGAGCAAGAAGCGCCTGTTCCAGGACCTGTCCGAGATCGCCCATGCGATCTACGGCCTCGACGCGGCCACCGCCGTCGACGCGCTGCAGGAACGCGAGATACTGGGGCCGACAGGTGTCGGCCACGGTGTCGCCCTGCCGCATGCGCGTCTGCACGGGCTTGGCCGCGTCGTCGGCGTCTTTGTCCGGCTGGAACGTCCGCTCGACTTTGACGCGGTCGACCGGGTGCCGGTCGACCTGATCTTTGCCCTGTTCGCGCCCAAGGATTCCGGCTTTGAACATCTCAAGGCGCTGGCGACGGTGTCGCGGACGCTGCGCGATGACGCGACGCGGGCCAAGCTGCGCAAGAACAGCGACCCCTCGGCGCTGCATGCCGTTCTGACCGACAACCGCTCGACCCAGGCCGCCTGAGCCGGCAGCACCCAACGCCGGGCTGAGCGGGAAAAGCCGATCTTCCGGTGGAAGAGCGGCCCCGCTCATGTGGGAACGGTTCCCCGGGGACCATGTCAGCACGCACCAACAGAGGGCAGAGCCTGCCCCGGGTGGCGCGAAGCGCCAGCCCCCCGCAAGGGCAGGCGCTGCCCGCTCGCTTTGGGCGACCGGGCGGGGTGGGTGGCAATGGTCCGCGAAGGCAGGGGCGATGGCCCCTGCCGAATGGGGCTATGCTGACCCTTCCACCAACGCCGGGCTGGGCGGGAACAGCCGATCGTCCGGTGGCACCGATGACGCCGGGCGGCGTCAGGACCAGTCGTCGAAGCCAAAGCTCAGATAGTCGCGCGCATAGGCCTGCCGGGCCAGCGCCGCGTGCTGATCCTCGGCAAGGGCGCGCAGGGCGCCGGCCAGCGGGTCGGCGGGCCATGCGGGCGGCGCAAGGCCGAATTGCCGGCAAAGCGGCGCAAGATCCTCGGCAAGGCGATCCTCGCGGGCGATCAGGTCGGGCGGGGCGAACTGCTGAAACCCCTGCAGGACCGCCGCCTGCGAGGCCCAGCCCGCCCGGGTCCGCCAGGGGGTCTGGCCATTGAGATTGGCGCGCAGGAACCGCAGGAACGCCGCAAAGGCCGGGGCCGACAGCTCGGGCGCGATCTTGTGGGTCCGCGCGATCTGCGCCCGCATCGCGGCCTCGACCCCGCCCGACTGGAAGGCGGTAAAGGCGTCAAAGGCGCGCAGCAGCGGATGGCGCAGCACGGCAAAGCGCCGGTGACCGGGATGGGCGCGCATCCAGTCCCTGAGCCCCGTCTGGGTAAAGCCGCCGATCATTCCGCCCGCCGCCTCCAGCCAACCCTCGACCAGCGCCACAGGGCCGCCATGGACCGGCATGAACAACAGCGGTGCCGCCCGGGCCGCCACAAAGGCCGGGACCTGCGGCCCGCGACGGGGCTCGAAATTCGGCAGGCGCGACAGGGCAAAGCCGTCGACACGGGCCAGCGCCTGCGCCATCTCGCGCGGGTTGGTCACCTTGTCGGCCAGCGCCCCGGGATTTTGCGGCACGATGCTGCGGGCGGGCGCCGCCTGATCCGCCTTGACCCCCAGAAAGGTCAGAAGCCCGAGCAGAACCTCGGGGTCACCAAGATCGTCATAGTCGATATAGAACCCGGTCTGGCCGCTGACCTGCAGCGCCCGCAGAACCTGCGCCTGAAAGGCACTGAGGCGGCCGAGATGATCCAGGAACTCAGCCTCGTCGAACCGCGCCCGCGCCTCTTTCCGGCGCCGGACATCGCCAAGCTTCCACTGGCCGGTTTCGCGGGCGATCTTCAGGCTGACATAGCTTTCGGCCGGGTTGCGGTTCAGGATGATCTTGGCGCAGCTGCGGTCGGCCAGCAGCGGTGCCAGCACCCGGGGATCATGGTCGGGAAAATACCGAAACCCGTTCAGCCCCGGCGCCTGCCGCAGCCGTTCCAGCAGCGCAGGCGGGTCGGCATCCCGCGCCTCTTTCGTCAGACCGAGCAATAGCTCGGTCCTGGGGTGGCCGATGAAGACCGGATTGAACGCCTCGCCATGGCAATGAACGCCCTCGACAGCATTCAGGCTTTCTTCCAGATAGTTCGACCCGGTCCGCATCGCGGCCAGCATCACGAACGAGGTGAACCCCGCCATGGCCTAGCGCACCAGATAGGGCCGGCCGCGTGCCGGACCCTTGGGCTGCCAGTCGTGCAGCACCGGAAAATCGCCCATCAACGTCGGCTGCATCCCCTGATTCTTGAGGTTCTGAAGGAACTGGCCGAAGCCGGTCAGATCGACCATCCGCGGCACCTCGGCGATCGAGCGGGGCGCGCGCGGGTTGATCTCGTCGATCACCGCCTGCAGATGTTCCATCGGGCTTTCAAGAAAATCGGCCAGCGTCCAGATCCGCACCCGGGCCTTGACCGAGGCGGATCGCAGGATCGCCAGATGTGCGCTTTCAACCTGTTGCAGCCGCGCAGCCTCGGCCCGAAGCACGCCAAAGGGCGCGGACGACCGGAACAGCGGAATGGCCCAGCCGCCCGAAATCACCGAAATCTGGGCATTGGCATCGGTGGCGACAAAGCTGTTCAGCCCCTGCAGGTCGCGCGGGCTGAACTGGAAAATCTGCCGCTCGCCCCGGCCATTCCAGATCAGGTTGGTCAGAAAGGCCCGGGCGTTATAGTCGCGCAACGGAATACTGTCGCAAAGCCCGCCGCTGAACGTGCTGTCGCGGCCGGCGAACGGCACGGCGTCGGGCGCGAACAGATGGCCGTGGACGCGGCCACCGGCGGACTTCGCCAGCCAGCTGTCGAAGCCCTCGAACAGGTCGGAAAAGCCGTGAAAGACCGAATAGGGTCCGGCGGTCTTGCCATTCTCGCGATCATGCGCCGGAAAGCGGCTTTGCATGTAAAGGCCGGGCCGCCCGTGAAGGCGCCGCTCGACCGCGCGGGCGAAAAGCCGGTCGATCTTGCCCGGCTGCGGCTCGGCGCGGGGCTGGGCGGCGGCCGGCGCGCCAAGGAAGCTGGCGTACAGCAGATCGGCATGCGGCCAGATCTTGCGCGCGACAAAACAGTCCGACCGGCGCAGCAATTGCAGGTGATCGTCATAGAATGTGTGCGGCTTGCCCTGAACGTCGAACTTCGACAGGGTCAGCGACCGGCTTTCCAGATCGGTGGAATAAAGCCGCGCCAGGGTCTGGAAATAACTTTCATCCGGTATCCAGACCCGGCGGAAATAGCGGTCGAACTCGGCCCGGCGCGGGTCTTGCAAGATCGACAGAAGCGTGCGGCGCGTCAGGCACCACCATTGCGACCCCATATGCGGCACCAGCCCCGCCGGGATCCGCCGCCTTAGGCCAAGGCGGCGCTGCAGCCGCACATAGCCGTCGAACAGCCGCCGCTGGCGCCGCCAGGAAAACGGAAAGCGCAGGGTGAACCGTTCCTCGGCCAGCCCGCCGACGATCCAGGGCACATCGCCGGTGGTGACGCTTTCGATGAAGTCGGTTTTCGGATGGTCCGCCAGATAGCCGGTCAGTTCGGCATGCGGGCGAAGCGGCAGGCAGGCGCCCGAGGCGAGGAAGACATGGCCAAGGTCGGGGTGCGCGGCCAACAGCTGTTCGGCGGCGGCAAGCGTCGCGGCGACCAGCCCGAACGTGCCCCATTCGCACGGAAACCGCCGGGAAAAGCTGACCAGCGGCTGATCGTCAAAACCGTTCAGGAACCGCGCGGCCGCATCGCCCCCGGCCCGCGCATCCAGATGGATGACGACCGGCGACCCCGCCGCCGCCCAGAACCGCGCAACCTCGGCCGCGCGGTCAAGTGCGGTGTGGCACAGCAGGATGATCCCGACGCTCATGCCCAGCTGCCCTTGGACATCAGGCCCAGAATCTCCAGCTGGCGCCAGTTGATGAATTTCTCGCTTTGCCGGCACCATAGATCGACGCGGCCCGGATCCTCGGCGGCATAGGCGGCATATTCGCGGCTGCCGGCGAAATGTTCGCGGCGGCGGACCTCTTCCTGCACCTTCTGGGAAAAGACCGACAGGAATTTCGCATGCAGCAGGCAGCCCGAGATCATCTCGCCGCCGCGGGTGTCATAGGTCAGGTTCAGGCTGCGCGGCAACAGCATGTGGGTCGAGTTCACGAAGACATAGCTGCGGTGCCATTTGACCAGCGGGATCTTGTTCAGGGCGGGCGCGTTTTCCGGCGCATCGGCGAAAAAGGTCCGGGCGCGCGGGCCGCCCTGAATCCAGAGGTTCCCGAACAGGGCGTTGCGGGTGATCATGTAATTGCCGCTGTCGAAATGATCGGCAATCTCGAACGGGTTCTGCCCCTCGGCATAGGGGGCGGCACCGACGGGGCCCTTGGGATACATGTCCAGCATCATCGCGGGAAGCGACCTGATCCCGTAGGAGTCCAGCCAGTCGGTCAGCGCCCGCACCGGGCGCGTGTCGCAATAGGGATAGACGAAAAACTCGTCGATATCGACGGTCAGCGTCCAGTGGCCGTGGCCGTGGCGCGACAGCAGCCAGTTCATCCAGTCGGCGCCAAACCGCGCCTTCCGATAGCTGTGGCCGCTGGACCAGAGCGAGACATCCCCCTGCCCGGCCAGATAGTCGCGGCTGCCGTCGTCCGAGCCATTGTCGACGATCAGAAAATGCCCGACCCCCAATGCCCGGTAGTAGCTCAGGAAATAGGGCAGCCTGATGCGTTCGTTGCGCACTGTCGCCACCAGCAGGATCGCCCCCGGCCCGATCGCGGCGGTGCGGTCACGGACCGGGGAAAGTTCGCGCCGTTTGCGAAAGGCCCGTATCCGCAAGCGTTTGCGGATCAGGCGCAGACGGTATCTTTCCCAGATCCTCAACTCGTTCCCTCGGCCCGTTGTCCTTGAAATCGTCCATGAGACGGTGCAACGGCTATCACAGGTGATTAAAGACCAGGTTGAAATGCCCTGTCCAGTCCGGCAGCGGAAGTGGCGCGCGTCTGTTGCCCGGCGCCGACAGCGACAGGATCGCCTGAACCCAGGCCTGACGGTCGTGCCCCTCGACATAGGTCGGATAGTCGCCCAGCACCTCGACCGTCACCGGCAGGTCTGCGGCGATCACCGGCACGCCCAGCAACGCCGCCTCGGCGGGGGCAAAGCCAAAGCCCTCGGCCCGGCTGGGCGCCAGCAGCGCGCGCGACTTCATCAGCATGGCGCTGACGGTCGCGTCCGGCAGGTTGGTGTGCTGAAACTGGCAGCTGCGGTGAAAGGCCGACTGGCGGAAATGCCCGGCAAGCGCGTCGCTGCCCCAGCCGCGTCGCCCGACCAGATGAAGATGCGGGATAGCCGCCGCCGGAAGGATATGGCGCAATTCGTCCCAGGCATCCAGCGCCATGCCGACATTCTTGCGCGGCTCGACCGTGCCCAGAACGACGAAACTGGCGTGATCGGGGCGGAAGTTCGCGGGCAAGGCGCCGAAGTCGGGGGGCGCGGTCTCGACCCCCGGCGGGGCGACCAGAACCGCAGGCAGTTTCGCATGGGCGCCGATCCCGGCCGCCGCCTCGGCGGTGGGGCAAAGGATCAGGTCGGCGTGCCGCGCGGCCCCGTCCAGTGCGGCGCGAAACCGTTCGGGCGCACCGGTGCCCGACCATTCGGGATGGGCGATCGGGATGGCGTCATGCAGCATGACCACGACCTTCAGGCCCGCCTTGCGCGCGCTGGCCAGCGTCGTGTCGGCCAGGTTCATATGGCCGACCGAAATCCAGCTGCCGCCGCCCGGCGCCCGCGCCTTCAGCCAGCCCGCCAGCCCGCGCGGCAACAGACGCGCCGCCGCAACCTCGCGCAGTGCCGATTCCAGCGCCGGTGTCCGGCGCGGCCGCGACAACAGCCGCCCGGCGAGACCCGGGCGCGGCAATGAGCCGACATCGTCGATCCAGCCCAGGATCCGCGGCGCCGCCGGGGCCTCGACCATCAGCCAGCCCAGCGCGGTTCTGGTCGCAAGGACAAAGTCCCCCCCCGACCCGATCAGTGCCCGAAGATAGGCGCGTTCGACCCGGTCGATGCCGGTCAGCGGGCCGCCGTCGGCCCGGCCGATCAGCCGGGTGATGTCAAGGAAGCGGACAGGCGGCTCAACGCTCATATCGTCCGGTCTGATGCCAGCGCCAGGCATCGGCGATCATGTCGCGCATCGAGGACCGGCGCGGCTGCCAGCCAAGATCGGCGATCGCCCTGTCAGACCCGCAGACCAGCTTGACCGCATCCCCCGGCCGCCGGTCGCCATAGATCACCGGCACATCGCGGTTGGTGACGATGCGCGACTGGTCCAGAACCTCGCGCACCGAAAAGCCGTTGCCGGTGCCAAGGCAGAAGGTCCGCGCGCCCCGGCCCGCCTCCAGCCACTTCAGGCCAAGCACATGGGCATCGACCAGATCGCTGACATGCACATAATCGCGCACGCAGGTGCCGTCGGCGGTGGGATAGTCAGTCCCGAACAGGGTCAGCGCCGGGCGCTTGCCATCGACCGCATCCAGCATCAGCGGGATCAGATGGGTTTCGGGGCGGTGATATTCGCCGACCTCGCCTTCGGGGTCGGCGCCCGCGACGTTGAAATAGCGAAAGATCACCGGCCTCAGGCCATGGGCCAGGGCGAAATCGCCCAGCATCTCTTCGATCGCCAGCTTGGACTTGCCATAGGCGTTGATCGGCGCGCGCGGCGTATCCTCGTTCAGGACGACGCCATCCTGATCGCCGTAAACCGCGCAGGTCGACGAAAAGACGAAGTCAAGGCAGCCCGCCGCCACCGCCGCCTCGATCAGGTTCAGCGACGACAGGACATTGGCCCGCCAGTAAAGCCCGGGGTCGCGCATCGCATCGCCGACCAGCGACAGGGCGGCGAAATGCATGACAGCGACCGGGCGATGGCGCGCGAACACCTCGTCCAGCCGCGCACGGTCGGCAAGATCGCCCTGCTCGAACGGGCCGAACCGGACGGCGTCCTGCCAGCCGGTCACCAGACTGTCGAACGTCACCGGAACATAGCCCGCACGCGCCAAGGCCTTGCAGGCGTGAGAGCCGACATAGCCGGCGCCCCCGGTGACAAGAACAGTTCTGGACATCTGCCGTTACTCGGCTGCCTTCCGCATGGCGGTCATTTCGACCAGGAATTGCTGGAATTCGTCGCGAAGTTCCGCCCGCGCCAGACCGAAGGCCACGGTCGCCTGCAGGAACCCGGCTTTCGAGCCGCAGTCGAAGCGCTGGCCACGGAAGCGGTAGCCATAGACATTGTCATGATCGGCAATCTGCTGGGCAATCGCGTCGGTCAGCTGAATCTCGCCGCCCGCGCCGGTCTGCTTGCGGTCAAGATGCTGCATGACTTCGGGCGACAGGATGTAGCGGCCGATCACCGCAAGGTTCGACGGCGCCTCGGCGGCCTTGGGCTTTTCGACCATGCCCCGCACCGCGACCAGCGACCCCATATCCTCGCGGATGTCGAGAACCCCGTAGGACGAGGCCTTTTCCGGCGGCACTTCCATCGCGGCGACCATATTGCCGCCGGTCTCGGCATAGGCCTCGACCATCTGCTGAAGGCAGGGCTTTTCGGCGGCGATCACGTCGTCGGGCAGGATGACGGCGAAAGGCTCGTCACCGATCAGACGGCTGGCGCACCAGACCGCGTGGCCAAGGCCCAGCGCCTTGTGCTGGCGGACATAGGCGATGGCGCCCGAATCCATGTTGGTTTCCTTCAGGACGTCCAGAAGATCCTGCTTGCCCGCGCGCTTGAGGTTCGATTCCAGTTCATGCGCATGGTCGAAGTAATCTTCCAGCGCGCCCTTGCCGCGCGAGGTTACGAAGATGAACTCTTCGATCCCGGCGGCGCGGGCCTCGTCGATCGCATATTGGATCAGCGGGCGGTCAACCAGGGTCATGATCTCTTTCGGGATCGACTTGGTCGCGGGAAGAAAGCGCGTACCAAGACCCGCCACAGGAAAGATCGCTTTCGTGACCTTACGATTCATACTGCACCCTAATTCTTTGCCCCGACACGCGGGCGACGGTTGTGTTTTAAATCTCTGCGGAAGGTCAGACAAGACTTGGACAATCTTACGGCAAATTACCGCCTTCATCGGGGGAATTTTTTACATGATCGACCCTCTGACGCCACGTTAGTTGAAAGAACGGAAACCGGGGAGTCAGGTATTCCGGAAGCCCGCCACAAAGCGCGCCATCTCGCGGATATGCCTGTTTTTTGGGCGCCAAAGCCTGAAAAGCGGATCGCTCCTGTCTGACTTGCCAAAAAGCCCGCCGGTTTGCAGCCAGTAGCCGTCATGGAAGCGGCGCTGATGAAAGCGCGCGGTGGGGCCGAAAAGACACAGTTGCACGACCCCCCCGGCCGCCACCAGCCGCCGCGCCTCGGCCATCAGGGCGGCCCGACGCCAGACCGGCCCGCCGAGCTGGTGCAGGGCGCGCGGTGCGGACGCGAATCGCAGGAACCCGGACGGCGGGGCGGCAAGGGGTGCCAAGGGCGGCAGGGGGCGGGCAAGACCGTCAGCAAAGCCCTGCGCAAGACCGGCCATCAGCCGGCCGGAGGCGCCCGCCGCAAGGCGCCCCGCCTGCGACAGCCGCGCAAGCCGGGCCGCCTCGTGCGCCAGCATCCTGTCCCGGGCTGCGGCCACCTCTGCCTCCGTCGCGCCGTGGCGCCGCAAGGTCACGGCGGAACTTGCGCCGATGTCCCAAAGACTGACCGGCGTCCTGTCGGCGGTCCGGCGCGGGCTTTCGGCCTTGCGGTGCTGCACCCGCGCCCCCGGCACCACCGCGATCGTGGCGCCAAGGCCCGCCAGCCGCAGGTTCAGTTCGGTCTCGTCCAGATAATAGGCCAGTGCGGGGTCGAACCCGCCCAGCGGCGCGATGACCGACCGGCGATAGGCGGCGTTCACGCCCTTGACCTCGATCGCCAGCCCCGGGCTGGCACGGTGAAGGCTGGTCGCGTCCATCGGCAGGGCCAGCCCGCCCGGGTTCAGAAGGCGGTCCACCGTGCCGCCCCGCCATTCATGGGAAATGCCGTTCCAGCCCAGCACAAATCCCCCCGCCGCCGCCACCGACGGATCGGCAAAGGGCCGCGTCAGATGCCAGAGCCAGCGCGGCTCTGGCACCGCGTCATCGTCGATGAAGGCAAGGATCTCGCCCGCCGCCGCCGCGATCCCGGCGTTGCGCGCAGCCGAGATGTTGGCCAGATCGAACGGCACCCGCCGCACCGGCCAGGGGTCGGTCACGCCGATGCTGCCGGGATCGGCCACCACGATCACTTCGAAATTCGGATGGTCCATCTGCGCCACCGCCGTCAGGCAGCGGGTCAGACAATCGGGCCGGTGGCGGGAAACGACGATCAGGCTGACAGGGGCCTCCGCCGTCATGCCATCCCCATCTCCGCCATCATCGCCTCGATCCGCGCGACGTCCGAAGGGTTGTTCAGTTCCCAGAACTGCCGCCCGCGCGCATCCACCTCGACACACAGGATCTGCCGGCCGCGTTCCAGAAAGCGCAGCTGTTCCAGCCCTTCCAGCGCCTCAAGCGGACCCATGTCCCATAGCGCATAGGATTTCAGCGCCTCGGGCCGATAGGCATAGACGCCGACATGGTGAAAGACCGGCGTATCCTCGGCATCCGCATAGGTGCGCGGGGTGAAGGGCACGACTTCCTTCGAGAAATAGAGCGCATGGCGGTCATGGCCGAAGACGGCCGTGGTGCCGCCGACACGGCCATGGCGGCGGTCGTCGAGAAAGCCGTTCAGCGCCCGCCCGTCGCAGCGCAGCACCGGTGTCGCCACCTCGGCGCGCGGATCGGCCTTGAGGCCCGCCACCAGATCCTCGACGAACCAGGCCGGGGTCAGCGGCGCGTCGCCCTGCAGGTTGACGACGATGTCATAGGCCCAGCCCAGCACCGCCTGCGCCTCGGCACAGCGTTCCGTCCCGTTCCGACAGGCTTCCGAGGTCATCAGCACCTCGGCGCCGAACCCCTCGGCATGGCTGCGGATGCGGGCGTCATCGGTGGCGACAACCACCCGGTCGACGCCCTTTGCCTGCATAGCGGCCTCCCAGCTGCGGCGGATCAGGCTGCGGGCCTCGCCCCTGGCGCCCTTCAGTTCGACCAGAGGTTTGCCCGGATAGCGGGTCGAGGCATAGCGGGCGGGGATGACGATCAGGACAGACATCACTTCACCAACAGAACGCCGGGGGCGTAGGCGATGAAGAAGGGATTTTCGAAACCGGGCTTGCCATAGGTAAAGGGCGCATGATCGTCAAAGCGCACCATCTGGCCACCCGCGCCGCGCAAGACGGCATCGCCCGCCGCCGTATCCCATTCCATGGTCCGGCCCAGGCGGGGGTAAAGATCAGCCTCGCCCGTCGCCACCAGGCAGAATTTCAGCGACGACCCGGCGCTGGTCATGTCGGCCACCGAATAGCG
The DNA here is from genome assembly GCA_964582215.1 of uncultured Frigidibacter sp. Lineage (GTDB taxonomy): Bacteria > Pseudomonadota > Alphaproteobacteria > Rhodobacterales > Rhodobacteraceae > TMP-24. Next base: position 3,092 of record CAZORV010000026.1, on the reverse strand, counting down.
GGCGATGTAATCGTCGGTCGCCTGATCGCGGTGCGACTTGGACGCCACCACCATCAGCGCGCGATTGTCGGGGGTCGAGACACCGATCGGCCTCATCTCTCCCGCGCGGTCCTTGTCGTGGGGGCCCATCTCTTCGACCGAACGGCCATCGGCCAGCGTATAGAACAGTCGCCCCTTGGCCGGCGCATAGACGACGCCGCGCAGGGGCACGCCCGCCTCGACATAGGCGATGTTCACGGTGAAATCGCCGCGCCGCTGCACGAATTCCTTGGTCCCGTCCAGGGGATCGACGATCAGAAAGGTCGACACCGCCTGACCATGGGTCGCGGCCTGTTCCTCGGTCACCAGCGCCACGGCGGGAAAGGCCTCGGCCAGACCTGCCGAGATCAGCGCATCGGCGGCCTCGTCAGCCTCGGTCACCGGGCTGGCGTCCGACTTGGTCCGGACGGCGAAATCGGGCGCGTCATAGACCTGCATGATCCGCGCGCCCGCCTCGATCGCAAGGCGCCGCATCACCAGTGTCAGCCTGTCGAAGTCCACAATCCCGCCCCTTTTGTCGGCCATGTTGTGCGCCAGCCGCCCGGCCCTTATGATCCGGCGCTAAGCAAACGGCAAGATTTCTGGTATTCAATCGGCCAACATCGACCAACCGGACCACAGCGCCCCATGTTCCAACCGACCACTCGCCCCCGGGACGGCTTTTCGATCGCGCTTGAGATGGGCGCGCTGATCTACCATTGCACGGTGCGGTCGGCCCGTGGCGGCAGTTCCAATGCGCTGTTCGGCCTGGCGATGAACGTCGCCCAGACGCTGGTGATGATCGTCGCACTTTATGTGTCGATGACGCTGATGGGCCTGCGCTCGACGGCGCTCAGGGGCGATTTCGTTGTGTTCCTGACCACCGGCATCATGTCCTATGTGACTTACAAAAAGACCATGGGCGCGGTGTATGGCGCCGAAGGTGCCACCTCGCCGATGATGCTGCATGCGGCGATGAACCCGCTGGTGTCGCTGGCGGCGGCGGCACTGTCGTCGCTGTATATTCAGGTGCTGACCGTTGCAGTGATCCTCTTCGGCTATCACGTCGCCTTCAAGCCGGTCACCGTCAACGAACCGGCCTTTGCCTTTTCCATGCTGATGCTGGCCTGGTTCTTCGGCATCGGTTCGGGCCTTGTCCTGCTGGCCATCCGCCCCTGGGCGCCCAAGCTTGCGCCGATGCTGATGGTGGTGATCACCCGCGTGAACATCTTTGCCTCGGGCAAGATGCTGGTCGGCAACACGCTCAGCTTCACGCTGCTGCGGCTGTTCGACTGGAACCCGCTGTTTCACATCATCGACCAGATGCGCGGGGCGATGTTCATCAATTATGTGCCGCGCAATTCATCGGTCGACTATGCGGTCTGGGTGTCCTGCGCGCTGATCGTCGTCGGCATGATGGGCGAATTCTTCACCCGCCGCCGGGTCTCGGCCAGCTGGTTCGCGCGCTGACGCGCATCCGTTCGGGACGAACCGGTGCCGTTCCGCAGCGCCGGGCCTGACAGGGAAAAGCCGGTCTTCCGGGGGCGAACAGCCCCGCTCGTGCGGGAACGTCGCCCCGGGGTGAGCGGTGCGTGCGAGCACGCACCCTACCGCTGCCGCATGCGGCGGCATTGCCGTTTTGCCGATGCCGGGTTGAGCGGGGAAGGCCGGTCGTGCGGTCGAAGAACAGCTCCGTTCATGCGGGAGGGTTGCCCGGTGATCGCCTCCGCCAACACCGGCAGGGGCGGCGCCTCGGGCCCCGGGGGCGGTGCGTGCGAGCACGCACCCTACGGCCGCCGAACCCTCGTCACGCTGCCCGGGGGCGTCGGGCCGGGCGGGACAGGACCGGTGCGGCGCGGACCGCTAACGCACCACCCGCAGCGTCAGGTTGATCCGCCCCGGCCGGTCCAGCAGCGTCGATGTGCCCGGCGCGATCCGGTCGATGCCGTGGTGCAACAGCCGCGCGGCCCCGCCCATCACCATCACATCCCCCGACCGCAGCCAGACCGACCTTGTCGGCCCGCCGCGCGACAGATTGCCGATCCGGAACAGCCCGTCGTCGCCGAGACTGACCGACAGCACCGGCTGCGAGAAATCAGCCTCGTCCCGGTCCTGATGCAGCCCCATCCGCGCGCCGGGCGCATACCAGTTGACCAGACAGCATTCCGGCGCCCGCGCCGACCCCGACAGCGCCTGCCAGATCGCCAGAACCCGCGCCGGAATCCCGGGCCAGGCACCGCCGCCCGGATGCCGGTCGATATAGCGGTAGCCCGCCCGGTCGGAATACCAGCCGAACTGCCCGGCCGAGGTCATGCGCACGCTCATCGCCTTGCCGCGGCCGGTCAGCGGCGAAAACAGCGGCGCGGCGGCAATGACCTGACGCAGATCGGCGACCAGCGCCTCTTGCGCCGGACGATCCAGCCAGCCCGCATAAAGCCGTATTCCCCGGATTTCGGCCGACGGCGGCGGCGATGCGGCGGTCTGGTTCAGGTTTTCCACGGTTTTCCCGGCTTGTCGCGGCTTGCAGGGGGAATTGCCCCTCCCTATATACGCCCAGAAGCCGGTCAGGGGCACCCCGACCAAAGTTTGGGATTGAAGTGCAGGGGCCGCCAGCGGGCCTGCCTTCTGAACATCGCCGAAGGATGAGGTAAGTAAATGGCAAAAGTCATCGGGATTGACCTCGGGACCACGAACTCGTGCGTCGCCATCATGGACGGGTCCCAGCCCCGCGTGATCGAGAATGCGGAAGGCGCGCGCACCACGCCCTCGGTCGTCGGCTATACCGACAACGAGCGCCTGGTCGGCCAGGCCGCGAAACGTCAGGCCGTCACCAACCCGACGAACACCGTCTTCGCGGTGAAACGCCTGATCGGCCGCCGCGTCACCGATGCCGAGGTCGAGAAGGACCGCAAGCTGGTGCCCTACAACATCGTCGACGGCGGCAATGGCGACGCCTGGGTCGAGGTGCGGGGCGAGAAGTTCAGCCCGGCGCAGATCTCGGCCGTCGTGCTGCAGAAGATGAAGGAAACCGCCGAAAGCTATCTGGGCGAAACCGTCACCCAGGCGGTGATCAC
>CAZORV010000025.1:0-23150 GCA_964582215.1 uncultured Frigidibacter sp. | reverse complement strand
CCGTCGGCCAGATCGACCGGCGCGCCGCCGGTCTGACCGGCAGCGCGGAACGCATCCCATTCGGGGCGGCGGAAAATCTTGAGGATCAGCATCGGCCGCTCATGCCCCTAAAGGCGGCGCCGGTCAATGGGGTCACTCGTCCGCAACCGGCCCCGCCGCGAACAGCACCATCAGCCCGGCGCCTGCGATCAGCAGCATTCCGGCGGCCGTTCCGAGATCCGGCACCTCGCCAAAGAAGAGATAGCCCCAGAAGGCCGCGAAGATCAGATAGGCATAGTCGAAGGTGGCGATGACCTGCGGCTGCGGCGACTGGTAGGCCCGTGCAAGGCCGATGCCGGTGCCGATCATCAGCAGGGCAAGGGCGGCGATCATCCGAAAGTCGGATGACCCCATCGGCTGCCAGTGCCCGAACAGAAAGGCATAATCGGCCGACGCAAAGGCGCCCGCGCCGATCAGGGCGCTGGCCGTGGCGCCGACCGCAAGCAAGGTCAGGTTCAGCCACAGGGCCAAGGTTTCCGGGCGGTGGCCGGCGCAGCGGGCGCGCGTCAGAACCGCCGCCAGCGCATAGAGAAACGCCGCGCCGACCGGCAGCAGGGTCAGGGGGCTGAAGCCCGCGGCCAGCGGGCGGACAATGACCAGAACGCCCGCGAAACCGCAGGCGACGGCAAGCCCGTGCCGCCGCGTGACCGGCTCGCCCAGCATCAGCGCCGACAGCGCCAGAATGAACAGCGGGCCGGTGTAAAGCGCCGCCGCGATCACCGACAGGGCAAGCAGCGGGATCGCCGCATAGATCCCCAGATACATCAGCGCCAGCAGCAGGCTGCGGAGCAGCACCCAGCGCAGCCCCGCCGGCCGAAGCGCGCCGCGCGTCCGCACCAGCAGCACCGGGACGACCAGACCCGACCGCAGCACCCAGATTTGCCACAGGGGCAGGCCCGCGCTGGAACGTTTGATCACGGCGTCGGCAAGGGCCATGGCAAAGACCGTGGCCAGGATCGTCATCACCCCGCGCGACAGGGCGGTTCTGTCGGAACGTCCGTTCATCGGCGATCTCCCTTCCCCGACAGGCTTTTCACAGGCGGGTAATGGCGTATAGTCGTCATAATGAACATTCATTGATTGACAGAATCGAATAATGAACCGCTCTGACCTTGCCGCCCTTCAGACCTTTGTGGCGATCGCCGATCACGGTTCGCTTCGTGCGGCGGCGCGTGCGCTCGGGGTCAATCCGCCCGCCGTCTCGGCCCAGCTGAAGGCGTTCGAGACGCGGCTCGGGACGCCGCTGTTCCTGCGCAGCACCAGGTCGGTGTCGCTGACCGACGCGGGGCGGGCGCTTCATGACCGCAGCCGGCATCTGCTGGGCGGGCTGGCCGAGGCGCTGGATCAGGCGCATCAGGCGGGGGGCGCGCTTTCGGGGGCGTTGCGGATCACTCTGCCCTACCGCGCCTGGCAACTGATCGTCGCGCCGGGGCTTGCGGCGTTTCAGGCCGCCTGTCCGGGGATCGTGCTGGACCTGAACATCGAAGAGGGCCTGAGCGACATTGTTGCCGGTGGTTTCCATGCGGGGATCCGTCTCGGCGACCATCTGCAGGACGGGATGATCGCCGTTCCCCTGTCGCGGCGCGAGGCGACGGCCTATGTCGCGTCGCCGGCCTATCTTGCCCGTCGCGGCGTGCCGGGATCGCCCGCCGACCTGCTGGATCATTCCTGCATCCGGCACCGGCAGGTCAGTTCCGGTCAGATCGCGCCCTGGCGGTTCATTGCGCCGTCGGGCGAGGTGACGGTCGATGTCGGGGGTCAGCTGATCTTCGACGACCTGCGGTCAGTCGTCGATGCCGCCGCCCGGGGCCTCGGCATCGGCTGGTCGTTGCGGCGGGGGGTAGAGCAGGAGATCGGGCATGGCGCGCTGGTGCAGGTGCTTGCCGGCCACACACCGCCCCGCCCGGGCTTTTCGCTCTACTATCCGAAGTCGCTGCGCCAGCTCAGCCTCTTGCGCCGCTTCATCGAGCATTTCCGGGCCGGTTGAGGCGCCGCGGCGCCCGGCTGCGGCGGGTTTGGCACCGCCAGCGCGCCGGGCGCGCCAGCGCGTCGTTGTTCCGAACCGCCCGGCCTGAGCGACCCCGCTCATGTGCGAACGGTTCCCCGGAACCGCCTCAAACAGCACGAACAGAGGGCGGCACCTGCCCCGGATAGCCCCCCGCAGGGGCAGGCGCTGCCCGGTCGCTTTGGGCGACCGGGCGGTGCGTGCGAGCACGCACCCTACCGCTGAGCGGAATAGGCCGATCCTCCAGTGGAGGAGTTGCCACGCCCATATGCGAAGGTCGCCCGGGGGCGGCCGCGGCGCGCGCAACGAAGGGCAGCGGCGCCCTCGGTCCCTTCACGCCCGCAGGTCTTGCGCCGGGACGGGCTCTGCCCTTATAGGAGGGGCGCGCGGGTGTAGCTCAATGGTAGAGCAGCAGCCTTCCAAGCTGAATACGTGGGTTCGATTCCCATCACCCGCTCCATCCCCCATTCCGCCGACGGCGGCCTCAGTAGGACAGATAGGCCACGACCTTGACCTCGGGCCCCGCCAGCCGCTCTCCATCCGGGAGCCGGACCATCCGCGACGCCTTCATCACCCCCACGGCCGAGCGATTGCGCACCTCCTGCACCGCGCGCAGATAGCCAACGTCATCGGGCCGGACCGGATCGCAGGCGCCCTTGACGGTCCAGCGTCCGGCCGAGAAGGGGCTCGAGACCGCCAGCGTGATCGCCGAGGCCGACACGTCGTCGCGGGCGACCAGATGCATGTCCTCCAGCGTCCGGATCGCCTCGGCAAGGATCTCGGCCGAGGTCTGGAACGCCATCCCCTCGACCTGCCCGTAAACCGGATCGGGGTTCTTGTCGTTCAGGCACTGGCGGGCGGTGAACAGCCAGTCGTGGACGATATAGGCCGGCCCGTAATTCCAGGGCGAGAAGCCGCGAAACACCTGGGCAAGGCGCGGCACCGAGCCGCCGTCGGTGTACATCGGCCCGGCGACGATCCGGTCGAACTTCGCCATCCCGGGCGCGCGCGGCGCCTCTGGCCGGGTAAAGGTCAGCGGGTCATTTTCGTCCGGTATGTATAGAAACCGTCCGTCGCCGCCGTTGCTGCCGGTCGGGCCGACCCAGACCACAGCCAGCCGCCCGCTGAAATGTCCGGGTTTCGTCGTCCCGTAATTCACCGAGGCGCAGGCGGCCAGAAACCCGAATGTCAGGGCCGCAACCGTAAACACAGGCCGCATCAGCGCCTCCCTTGCCAAAGGCCGATGGGGCGATGCTACAGCAATCGGGCCGCAAGTCAGCGTGAATTCGGCCCGCCGGCGCCGGAGGACACGCCCGGCCAGACCACGACCGAACAGGCTTGTCCCCCGCCGGGCTTGCGCCTAAACCCGGCGCGTCCAGCCCTGCGGGAGTGATCATGGCACGCCGGCCCGAACCCTTGTCCGACAAGCGCGACCCCTCCAGACGCGTGGGCGCGCTGACGGCACTGTGGCCTTTTGTCCAGCCCTACCGGCGGATGGCGGCGGGCGCCCTGATGGCGCTGGTGCTGACCGCGGCGATCAGCCTTGTGCTGCCGATCGCGGTCCGCCGGATCGTCGACGGGTTCAACAAGGGCGCCACGCTTCTCGACCAGTATTTTCTTGCGGCCGTGGCGATCGCGGCACTTCTCGCCCTGGGAACCGGCCTGCGCTATTATCTGGTCACGCGGCTGGGCGAACGGGTTGTCTCGGACATCCGCCGCGCGGTCTTTGACCGGGTCATCGGCATGAGCCCGGCCTTCTATGAACGGCTTCTGACCGGCGAGGTCCTGAGCCGCATCACCACCGACACGACACTGATCCTGTCGGTCATCGGCTCGTCCGTCTCGATCGCGCTTCGCAACATGCTGATGCTGGCGGGAGGGATGGTGCTGATGTTCCTGACCTCGGCCAAACTGACGGGCCTTGCGCTGCTGCTGGTGCCCTTCGTCGTCGGGCCGATCATCGTCCTTGGCCGCCGCCTCAGGCAGCTTGGCCGCGAGAATCAGGACTGGATCGCCGCCGCCTCGGGTCAGGCGTCCGAGGAATTGTCGGCCGTCCAGACCGTGCAGGCCTTCACCCACGAGGCCGAAAGCCGCGCCGCCTTCGGGCAGGTGACCGAACAGGGCTTTGCCTCGGCTCTGGTGCGGATCCGGGCGCGGGCGATCATGACGATGATCGTGATCTTCCTGATCTTCACCGGCGTTGTCGGCATTCTCTGGATCGGGGCGCGGGACGTGCGGGCGGGCGCGATGACCATCGGCGATCTGGTGCAGTTCGTCATCTATGCGGTGATGGTCGCCGGCTCGACCGGGGCGCTGTCGGAGATCTGGGGCGAATTGCAGCGCGCGGCGGGCGCCACCGAGCGGCTGGCGGAACTTCTGGCGGCCGACGACACGATCCGCGACCCGGCCCGGCCGCTGGCGCTGCCGCGCCCGGTGCGCGGCGAGATCGGCCTTGAGGGCGTCCGCTTCCATTACCCCTCGCGGCCCGGGCAATCCGCACTTCAGGACGTCACCCTGACCATCCGCGCGGGCGAGACGCTGGCGCTGGTCGGGCCGTCGGGGGCGGGCAAGACCACGGTGATCCAGCTGATCCAGCGCTTCTGGGACCCCGAGGCGGGCCGGGTGACGCTGGACGGGATCGACCTGAAGACCATGGCGCGCGACGACTTCCGCCGCGCCATCGCCCTCGTCCCGCAGGACGCGGTGATCTTTGCTGCCTCGGCGCGCGAGAATATCCGCTTCGGCCGCCCTGGCGCCACCGATGCCGAGGTGGAGGCAGCGGCCTCCGCCGCTGCGGCGCACGACCTTCTGGCGGCCCTGCCGCAGGGCTATGACACCTGGCTCGGCGAGCGCGGGGTGATGCTGTCGGGCGGGCAGAAACAGCGGATCGCCATCGCCCGCGCCATCCTGCGCGACGCGCCGGTGCTGTTGCTGGACGAGGCGACCTCGGCGCTGGACGCCGAAAGCGAACAGGCGGTCCAGGCGGCTGTCGACCGGCTGGCCGCGACCCGCACGACGATCATCATCGCCCACCGGCTCGCCACGGTCAAAAAGGCCGACCGTATCGTGGTCTTCGATCAGGGCCGCATCCTGGCCGAAGGCACGCATGACCAGCTGCTCGCCGAAGGTGGCCTCTATGCCCGCCTCGCCCGCCTGCAGTTCGCCGGGGACTGACGGCGGGACCCTTCCGCGACAGCCCGGCCGCCGCCCCCTGTGGCGTGCGGCGTGGCAGGCGGCAGGTCTGAGTATTTGTGCAAAGAAAAAGCGGGGGCCGGTTTTTTCTTTGTCCAAATACTCCCGCCGGAGGCATCGGGCGCCGGGGGGAAGGGCGCCGCGATCCGCGACAGGCGCTGCGGCTTAGAGTCCGCAGTCGTTGGCGATGTCGGCGCGGACATCGGGGCAACCGGCCAGCATGGTTTCAATGGCGCGCGACGAGCCGGTCAGCGGCACGACGCGGGCGCCGAGCGCGTCGACCGCCTCGACCCCGCGCCTGATCCCGACATCGCGGCCGTTCAGCGTGATGGTCTTGACGGACTGGTCGCCCTCGGCCCGGATCGCGGTCAGCTTGCCGGGCGCGATGAACAGGGTGTGGGCAGTCCGAAACTCGCTCAGCGCCAGAAAGCAGGCGGCGTCGCGCGTGGCCGAGAACGCGCCCGGTCCGCGCGACAGGGCGACGCTCGACGGGGCATTGTCAAAGAGAAGGACGAGATCCTCGTCCTGAAACAGGCCGTTGTCGACCATAAGCGTGACTTCCGGTCCCTGCGAGCCACAGGTGAAGCCGATCGCGCCCGAGCCGGTTGCGATATGGGCGGACGAGCCGATCACCTCATCGGCGCCATAGGTCCAGCCTGGTCCCGCGTCGGCGGCCGGGGTCGCCGGGCTGTCGGCCGGCGCTTCGTCGTCGCCGCATCTGCTGGCGACACAGGCGCCGTAGGCCGGGTCATTGGCGTCTTTCGCGCCGGCGAGGCACTGCCAGACGCAACGCTGCACCGCCATCGGGTCGTCCTGCGCCATGACCGCGCCGGTTGCAAGTGCGATGCCGATAAGTCCGGCAAGCCCCGGTCCCGGTCTGCCCATCACCATCCCCCCCGACCTGTGCCGGGTTCAGCATAGCGGCCGCCGCGCGTCTTCGGCAACAGCCAGCCTGCCGCCGCGGACGGCCCGCGCGCTGCCTCAGCCTTCGGCGATCAGCTGGCGGATGGCGCGGACGACCAGCGCGTGATCCTCGGCCTGTGGCAGGCCAGAGACGGTGGCGACGGCGACCATGCCTGCGGTGGCGGTGCAAAGCGGGACGGCGCCGCCATGGTCGGAATGGTCGGCGTCAGAGAGGCCGTGAAGGGCGAGCGTCTCGGCCCTTTCCCGGTTGCGGGCGCCGATCAGGAAGGAGGCGGCCTGAAAGAGCAGCGCCGCGTTCGACTTCCGCCGCGCCCAGCGCGCCTGCAGCGCGGCCGAGCCGGGCAGGGCGGCGTGAAACAGGGTCCGGTCGGCGGTGCGGATGTCGATGACCACCGGCAGGGCGGCGGCGCCGGCCATGTCGGTCAGGATCGCGCCAAGCCGCAGCGCCTCGCGCGCGGTGAAGCGGGGCAGGATCAGGGTCCGGGCTTCGGCCTCGAGTTCGTCGCTGGTCATGGCTGCTCCGTTGTCGCTTTGGCCGCCGGTTGGCGCAGGTTCCGCCCGCCCCGCCGGGCCGTCTGCCGGGGCGGTTGCGGCGTCATATCATATCCGGCGTCGGGCCGCACGCGGACCGCGCGCGCGCGCGTGTGCGCGGTCAGCCGCTCTGGCGATAGGTGGGGCGGCTATGGGGTGCGGGGGCGGGCTCGCCCAGCCGTTCGAGAAACTCGTGGACATTGGCGGCGGGCAGGGCGGCGAGCTCGTTCGCGGGCCGTTCCCACCAGGCCGAGGCGAGCAGTCGTCCGGCCAGGTCCGGGGCGAACCGCTGGCCGATGGTCCGGGCCGGGACCCCGCCGACGATCGCATAGGGTGCGACCCCGGCGGTCACCACGGCATTGGCGCCGACGACCGATCCCGCGCCCAGCCGGACGCCGGGCATGATGACCGCGCCGTCGCCGATCCAGACGTCGCTTTCGATGATCACCGGCCCGCCCGCCCGGGCCCGGTAGAGTTCCGCGCGCTCGCTGGCGCTGTAGCTGCGCGCGGGCGTGCCGCGCAGCCGGGGCGAGGTCGTGACCCCGGTCAGGCTGTGGGCGCCCGCGCCGATCGAGACCCGTCGCCCGATCGAGCAATAGCGGCCGATCAGCACCATGCCGCGCAGATAGCCGCCGCCGTTCATATAGCTGTCGGCGCCGATGAAACCGGCGATGGCCGGACCATCCGGCAGGATCCAGTCCGAGGAAAGTTCGCTCGCCGCCTCGTAATAGTAGCTGACGCCCGCCGGAAGCCGCGCCGGGCGGTGGGCCGGTGCGGCGCCCCCTTCCGCGGGCGCGACCGGCAGCGCCTCGCCGCGCAGAAGTGCTGCGAACTTGTCGGCCAGTGTCATCGGCGCCAGTGGCATCGGCTTTGTCGTCACCTGGCGCCGATCCCCCGCAGGATGATCTCCTTGACCTGCGCCTTGGCCGCCTGCCACTGCCGGTCGCTGAGCGGGCGTCCGCCGTTCAGGGTTTCGATCTGGTGGCCGAAGTCGGCATAATGCTGGGTCGTGGCCCAGAGCATGTAGAGCAGAAATTCCGGATCGACCGCTGCCATCTTGCCCTCGTCGATCCAGCGCTGGATCAGGGCGACACGGCCGCTGGTCCAGTCGCGCAGGGTGGTTTCGAGATAGTCCTGGATGACCGGCGCCCCGTGCATCACTTCGGATGCCCAGACCCTGGACCCGTCGGGATGGCGGCGCGAGATGTCCATCTTGGCGTCGATATAGGCGGAGAAGGCCTCGACGGGTCCGGACGCCCGGTCGAAGACGTCGGCGGCATGCAGCCATATCTCGAAGATCTGGCTGACGACCTTGCGGTAAAGTTCCTCCTTGGTTGGGAAGTAATAATGCAGGTTGGCCTTGGGCAGGCCCGCCATGTCGGCGATCAGCTGCATGGTCGCGCCGCCGAACCCCGCCTCGGCAAAGACCTTTTCGGCGGCCGCCAGAATCCGCTGCTCATTTTCAAGGCGGATCGCATTGCGTCTGGACAGGCGTTCCGGTTCGTTCATCCGCAGGTCCCGGGGCTGGTGAAAGATATTGACCGGTTGGTCAGCATATGGTCGTCTCAAAGCTGACCATATGGTCAGCTATCGAGTCGCTGCAAGGGGGCATGAAGACCCAGGGGCGCGGCGACGGGGAGTAAGGACATGACCGCACCGGGCGCCAACATCCGCATCAATTCCGCGCGACTGTGGGACAGTCTGATGGAGATGGCGAAGATCGGCCCCGGCGTTGCCGGTGGCAACAACCGCCAGACCCTGACCGACGCCGACGGCGAGGGGCGGCATCTCTTTCAGCGCTGGTGTCAGGCGGCGGGTCTGACCATGGGCGTCGACAGCATGGGCAACATGTTTGCCACGCGCGCGGGCACCGACCCGGACGCGCTGCCGGTCTATATCGGCAGCCATCTGGATACCCAGCCGACGGGTGGCAAGTACGACGGGGTGCTGGGGGTTCTGGCGGGGCTTGAGGTCATCCGCACGATGAACGACCTCGGTCTGCAGACCCGCCATCCGGTGGTCGTGACCAACTGGACGAACGAGGAGGGGGCGCGGTTCGCGCCGGCCATGCTCGCCTCGGGGGTCTTTGCCGGCATCCATACGCAGGACTATGCCTATGGGCGTCAGGATCCGGAGGGCAGGCGCTTTGGCGACGAGCTGGCGCGGATCGGCTGGGTGGGCGACGAGGTGGTGGGCGCGCGCCGGATGCATGCGATGTTCGAATATCACATCGAGCAGGGCCCGATCCTTGAGGCCGAGGGGCGCGAGATCGGGGTGGTGACGCATGGCCAGGGGCTCTGGTGGCTGGAGATCACCCTGACCGGGAAAGAGGCGCATACCGGCTCGACCCCGATGGCGATGCGGGTGAATGCGGGGCTCGGGATGGCGCGGATCACCGAGCGGGTGCATCAGATCGCGATGAGCCATCAGCCCGGGGCGGTGGGGGCGGTGGGGCAGGTCAAGGTCTTTCCCAACAGCCGCAATGTGATCCCGGGACGGGTGGTCTTTACGGTGGATATCCGCAGCCCCGAGCAGGGCAAGCTTGACCTGATGCGGGGCGAGGTGGAGCGGGCGGCGGGGGCGGTGGCGGCCGAGCTGGGCCTGGGGATCGGGATCGAAGCGGTGGGGCATTTCGACCCGGTGACGTTTGATCAGGGGCTGGTGGCCCGGGTCCGGGCGGCGGCGGAACGGCTGGGCTATTCGCATATGGATATCGTTTCGGGTGCGGGGCATGACGCCTGCTGGATCAACCGTGTTGCGCCGACGGTGATGATCATGTGCCCCTGCGTCGGGGGGCTCAGCCACAATGAGGCGGAAGAGATTTCGCCTGAATGGGCGTCGAAGGGGGCGGATGTCCTGTTCCATGCGGTGGTCGAGACGGCGGGGGTGGCGGGATGAGCGTCGCGCATCGCACCGTCCCGGACCTGATCCGGGACCTCGCGGCCGGAGACGAGGTCCCGGATCAGGCCCGGGACTCGGTCGTCGCCTTGAGGCGGGCTGGAGGTCCCGGATCAGGTCCGGGACGGCGTTATCGGTTGGTTAACCAGATTTGCCCGAACATGGCGCATGGCCTTTCACACCTACATCCTTGCCTGCCATTCGAACACCGCGATCCATATCGGGGCGACGGGCGAGCTGGCCGAGGCTGTCGCCCGGCATCGCCGCGGGCTCGGCGGCGCCTATACGGCCAAGTACCGCATCCGCAAACTTGTCTACTACGAAGAACACGAGACGCTCGCCGAGGCCCTGGCGCGCGAGCGGCAGCTGGAGCGCTGGCGGCGCGACTGGAAAGCCGCGCTGATCGCAGCGCGCAATCCCGGCTGGGCCGATCTCAGCCTGGACCCGGCGTTCTTGCGGGCTCATCCGCTGTGTGTAACGCGGTCCCGGACCTGATCCGGGACCTCCACGCCCCCCCGCTGTTTCCCTTCACCCGGAGGTCCCGGATCAGGTCCGGGACCTCACCCCAGCTGAGGGCAGTCGCATGACCATCACGATCATCCGTAACGGCACCATCGTCACCGCCGATCTGACCCACAAGGCCGACGTCGCCGTCGAAGGCGGCAGGATCACCGCGATCGGCCCCGACCTCAAGGGCGACCGCGAACTTGACGCCACGGGCTGCTATGTCATGCCCGGCGGGATTGACCCGCATACCCATCTCGAAATGCCCTTCATGGGCACCTACTCGAAGGACGACTTCGAATCCGGCACCCGCGCCGCCCTGTCGGGGGGCACGACGATGGTGGTCGATTTCGTCCTGCCGGGGCAGGGGCAGGGGCTGATCGACGGCCTGTCCATGTGGCACAACAAGTCCGGCCGGGCCAACTGCGACTATTCCTTCCACATGGCTGTCACCTGGTGGGGCGAAAAGGTCTTCGACGACATGCGCGCGGTGGTGCAGGACCATGGCATCACCAGCTTCAAGCATTTCATGGCCTACAAGGGCGCGCTCATGGTCAATGATGACGAGCTTTACGCCAGCTTCCGCCGCTGCGCCGATCTCGGCGCCATTGCCCTTGTCCATGCTGAAAACGGCGACGTCGTGGCCGAGCTTTCGGCGCGGCTTCTGGCCGAGGGCAACACCGGCCCCGAGGCCCATGCCTACAGCCGCCCGCCGCAGGTCGAGGGCGAGGCGACCAACCGCGCCATCATGATCGCCGACATGGCCGGCGTGCCGCTCTATGTCGTCCATACCTCGTGCGAGGAGGCGCATGAGGCGATCCGGCGGGCGCGGGCGCAGGGCAAGCGGGTCTGGGGCGAGCCGCTGATCCAGCATCTGACGCTGGACGAGTCCGAATATTTCAACCCCGACTGGGACCATGCCGCGCGGCGCGTCATGTCGCCGCCCTTCCGCTCGAAAGCGCATCAGGACAGCCTCTGGGCCGGCCTCGCCTCGGGCAGCCTGTCGGTGGTGGCGACCGATCATTGCAGCTTCACCACCGCGCAGAAGCGCTTCGGCCTTGGCGATTTCACCAGGATCCCGAACGGGACCGGCGGGCTTGAGGACCGGATGCCGATGCTCTGGACCAATGGCGTGCGGACCGGGCGGATCACCATGAACGAGTTCGTCGCCGTCACCTCGACCAACATCGCCAAGATCCTCAACTGCTATCCGCGCAAGGGGGCGGTTCTGGTCGGGGCCGACGCCGATCTGGTGGTCTGGGATCCCGAGAAGTCGAAGGTCATCAGCGCCGGAACCCAGCAATCGGCGATTGACTACAATGTGTTCGAGGGCAAGCGGGTGACCGGCCTGCCACGCTATACGCTGACGCGGGGGCAACTGGCGGTGAACGACGGCCGGATCGAGACGCAGGAGGGCCATGGCCAGTTCGTGAAGCGCGCGCCGAACGGTTCGGTCAACCGCGCCCTTTCGGCCTGGAAGGAACTGACCAGCCCGCGCCCGGTGGCGCGCTCTGGCATTCCCGCGTCGGGGGTGTGATGGGGGCTTCTTCTGCAAGGGGCCACGGTCCAATTGAATATCTGCAAATGGTTGCCGCAACTGCCGTAGCCACGGCCGTCGCGACGGCATTTCTTGCAGCCGGACCGCTTGGGCTGTTGATCGGCCTGCCACTCATGCTGTTTGGCCTCGGCTTCGGGATCCCCCTGGCTGCGGTCATCGGTGCTCCGGTGTGGTTTGGCATCTGGCGGGTGGGCACAAGACTGAGATGGCGTTCAGACACGATTGCGGTCACGGCTGCGATGACCATCGGGTTCATCTGGATCGGTGTGGCAGCTTTTGCCGAGCGGCATATGCTTCACAATCAGATGACGGGCCCGAATGAACCGATCCATGCGCACGGGATGGTCGAGATCGTTTTCGCTGCCCTGTTTCGCAGTTCTTACATCGCCTTGCTGGTCGCACCTTTCGTAGCGATGCGCTTTTATGGAGGTGAACGTGACTGAACCAGAGCGCCGGTTGACATGCCGCGCCAGGTCCCCGGTGCCGGAACGGGCGGACTGGATTGATGGGGCTGCGCCATGAAAGACACGCTCGCGGCGAGCGCCCCGGTGATCGAGGCCCGCGACCTGAACCTGACGTTCGACAGCGGCGACGGGCCGGTTCAGGCCCTGAAGGACGTGAACCTGAGCGTCGGCAAGGGCGAGTTTGTCAGCTTCATCGGCCCCTCGGGCTGCGGCAAGACCACGCTTTTGCGCTGCATTGCGGCGCTCGAGACGCCGACGGCGGGCAGCCTGACCGTCAACGGCATGACCCCGGACGCGGCCCGGCGCGCGCGTGCCTATGGCTATGTCTTTCAGGCGGCGGGGCTTTATCCCTGGCGGACGATTGCCGGGAACATCCGCCTGCCTCTGGAGATCATGGGGTTCGACCGGGCCGAGCAGGCCGCACGGGTCGAGCGGGTACTCGATCTGGTCGAGCTGAAGGGCTTTGGCGCGAAGTTTCCCTGGCAATTGTCGGGCGGCATGCAGCAGCGCGCCTCGATCGCCCGGGCGCTGGCGTTTGACGCCGACATCCTGCTGATGGACGAGCCGTTCGGCGCGCTGGACGAGATTGTCCGCGACAGGCTGAACGAGGAATTGCTGAAGCTTTGGGCCCGGACCGGCAAGACCATCGGCTTTGTCACCCATTCGATCCCCGAGGCGGTCTATCTGTCGACCCGGATCGTGGTGATGAGCCCGCGTCCCGGCCGGATCACCGACGTGATCGACAGCCCGCTGCCGCGCGAACGGCCGCTGGATATCCGCGACAGCCGGGCCTTCATCGAGATTGCCCACCGGGTGCGGGAAGGCTTGCGGGCGGGGCATGGCGATGAGGTCTAGGTCCCGGGGACAGAACGGGGGGCTGTCTGCCCCCCGGCCCCGGACAGCGTCCGGGGCGCCCCCCGAGGATATTTGCGGACAGAAAATCGGGGCAGGGGCATGAGGGGTTTGCTGCCGGTTCTGACCGTCCTTCTGGCCATTGTGGCCGTCTGGTATGGCGCGGCGGTCTGGCTGAATGCCGCCTGGACCCAGGATCAGGCCGCGCGGGCCGGCGGCGTGGCCGGGTTTGGCGATGTTCTGCGCGATACGATGGCGCAGGACCGTCCGGTGCTGCCCGCGCCGCATCAGGTGCTGGCGGGGCTTTGGGACGGGGTGGCGGGGCAGAGGGTCACCTCGAAGAAAAGCCTTGTCTATCACGGCGGGGTCACATTGTCGGCGACGCTGGTGGGGTTTGTGATCGGGACCGGCCTTGGCATCCTGCTGGCGATCGGCATCGTCCACAGCCGGGCGATGGATCTGTCGGTGATGCCCTGGGCGATCGCCAGCCAGACCATCCCGATCCTCGCGATCGCGCCGATGGTGATCGTGGTTCTCGCCTCGCTCGGGGTCACGGGGCTGGTGCCCAAGGCGGTCATCTCGGCGTACCTGTCGTTCTTTCCGGTGGTCGTCGGCATGGTCAAGGGGCTGAGAAGCCCCGACCAGATGCAGCTTGACCAGCTGGCCACCTGGAGCGCCGGGCGGGCGCAGACATTCGCGAAGCTGCGGCTGCCGGCCTCGGTCCCCTATCTTTTCGCCTCGCTCAAGGTGTCGGTCGCGGCCTCTCTGGTGGGGGCGATCGTGGGCGAGTTGCCGGCCGGGGCGACGGCGGGTCTCGGGGCGCGGCTGCTGTCGGGCAGCTACTATGGCCAGACGATCCAGATCTGGGCCGCCCTGTTCGCGGCGGCGACGCTGGCGGCGGGGCTGGTGATGATCGTCGGGCTGATCGAGGCGCGGGTGCTGAGGCGGATGGGGATGCGGGCATGAGCATGCTGATCTTCGCGCTGATCTTCTGGCCCGGGGCCTGGGCGCTGAACAGCGGGCTCGCCCGGTCTGCCCTTGCCGCGCGCCGTTCGGTGCGGCTGTTCATCCCGGCGCTGTTCGGCGTGACGCTGCTGATCCTGTGGGAGGGGGTCGTGCGCGGGTTCCGGGTGCCGTCCGTCATCCTGCCCGCCCCCTCGGCGATCTGGGCGACGCTGACCGGCGCCCTGCCGACGCTTTGGCAGGACTTCCGCCAGACGATCCTGAAGGGTGCGCTGTCGGGCTATCTGATCGGCTGCGGCGCGGCCTTCCTGACCGCCATCGCCATCGACCGCTCGCCCTTTCTGCAGCGCGGCCTGTTGCCGGTCGGCAATTTCGTCGCCGCCTTGCCCATCGTCGGGATCGCGCCCATTCTGGTCATGTGGTTCGGCTTTGACTGGCAGTCGAAGGCGGCGGTGGTGGTGGTGATGGTGTTCTTCCCGGTTCTGGTCAATACGATCGCGGGGCTTGGTGCCGCGGACCGGATGCAGCGCGACCTGATGGCGACCTGGGGGGCGGGCTACTGGCAGGCCCTCCTGCGCCTGCGCCTGCCCGCCGCGATGCCCTTCGTCTTCAACGGGCTGAAGATCGCCACGACCCTCGCCCTGATCGGCGCCATCGTGGCCGAGTTCTTCGGCTCGCCCGTCGTCGGCATGGGCTTTCGCATATCGACCTCGGTCGGGCAGCTTGCGCTCGACATGGTCTGGGCCGAGATTGCGGTGGCGGCCCTTGCCGGGTCGGCCTTTTACGGTTTGGTGGCGCTGATCGAACGGGCCGTCACCTTCTGGCACCCCTCGCAAAGAGGGCGGACGTGAAACGACAATGACAATGACAACAGGAGGACTGCCATGAAACGAATTCTGACTTCCGCCATGGGTCTGGCGCTGATGGCCGGGGCCGGGTTTGCCGCCGACGATGTGACGCTGCAGCTGAAGTGGGTCACCCAGGCCCAGTTCGCGGGCTATTATGTCGCGCAGGCGAAAGGCTATTACGAGGCCGAAGGGCTGAATGTGACGATCAAGCCGGGCGGCCCCGACATCGCCCCCGAACAGGTGATCGCCGGTGGCGGCGCCGATGTGATCGTCGACTGGATGCCCGCAGCCCTCGCCGCCCGCGAAAAGGGCCTGGCCCTGGTCAATATCGCCCAGCCCTTCAAACATTCCGGCCTGATGCTGACCTGCCTCAAGGAATCGGGCGTCGCCTCGCCCGACGACTTCAAGGGAAAGAACCTGGGCGTCTGGTTCTTAGGCAATGAATATCCCTTCCTCAGCTGGATGAGCCAGCTTGGCCTCTCGACCGCCGAAGGCGGCGACGTGACGGTGCTGAAACAGGGCTTCAACGTCGATCCGCTGCTGCAGAAGCAGGCGGCCTGCATCTCGACCATGACTTACAACGAATATGGTCAGGTGTTGGATGCCGGGATCAAGGCCGAGGATCTGGTGACCTTCAAATACGAGGATCAGGGCGTCGCCACGCTGGAAGACGGGCTTTATGTCATGGGTGACAAACTCGCCGACCCCGCGTTCGAGGACAAGATGGTCCGCTTTGTCCGCGCCTCGATGAAGGGCTGGAAGGATGCCGAGGCCGATCCTGATGCCGCCGCCGCCATCGTTCTGGAAAACGACGAGACCGGCGCCCAGACCGAGGCCCATCAGAAATTCATGATGGGCGAGGTGGCCAAGCTGACCGCCGGATCGAACGGCGCGCTGGATGCCGCCGACTATGAACGCACGGTCAAGACCCTGCTGGCGGGCGGTTCCGACCCGGTCATCACCAAGGAACCGGACGGCGCTTTCACCACCGCCATCACCGACAAGGCACTGGCCAACTGACCGACCGCTGGCGCGGGGGACGTCCCCCGCGCCAGCTTTCCCTCTTGGCGGGGCGGCAAAAGCCGTTAGAAGGGTGGGGCAAAGCGACGGAGGCGATGGTGCGGGTCAATATCGGGCGGAATGCGGCCTTCGGGCTTTTGGCGGCGATCACGCTTCTGTCGGCCTGCAACCGCAACAAGCTGGTGCTGACCGAATGTCTCGGCGACGTCCCGGCCAAACCGCGGATCGAGGATGTGGCCCCGCCCAACTGCGGCACCCGCTGAACCGCCCGACGCCCGCCCCCGGGGCTTTTTCTTTGCAAAAATACTCACGCGCGACGACGGGGCCTGCGGAACGACTGGCGGACGTCCTGCCGCGAGCCTTGCCGCAATCCATTGTCGCCGATTGAAAATCCTGTAAACTCGGCCTGTCAACTCGCCGAGGGTGGATGAATGCGACTGGCCCTGACCGGAACCCGTGTCCGCGAGCGCCGCCTGATGCTCGGGCTCAAGCAGACCGGGCTGGCGCGCGCCATCGGTGTCTCGGCCGCCTATCTCAACCTGATCGAACATAACCGCCGCCGCGTCGGGCCCGAGGTTCTGGCCGGGCTTGCGGCCGCGCTCGGGGTCGATGCGGCGACGCTGGCCGAAGGTGCGGAAGGCGCGCTGTTCGACATGCTGCGCGAGGCTGCCGCTGCGGCCCAGCCCCCCGCCGCCCCGCCCGAACTGGCGCGGCTTGAGGATTTCGTCAGCCGGTTTCCCGGCTGGGCCGAACTGCTGGCCACCCGCCATGCCCAGGTCGCCCGGCTGACCCGCACGGTCGAGGCCCTGTCGGAACGGATGGCGCAGGACCCGTTCCTCGCCGCCTCGCTGCACGAGGTTCTGTCGGCCATCACCGCCGTCCGGTCGACCTCGGCCATCCTTGCCGAGACCGAGGATATCGACCCGGTCTGGCGCGCCCGCTTTCACCGCAATATCCACGACGACAGCCTGCGGCTGACCCATCTGTCGGCGGCGATTGTCGCCTGGCTTGATCAGGACCGCGCGCCCGAGGCCGGTCTGGCCGCCCCGCAAGAGGAACTTGAGGCCTGGCTGGCCGCGCGCGGCTGGCTGGTCCGCGAGCTTGAGGGGGCAAAGCCCGCCGACCATGACCGGCTGGTCAGTGCCGAGGCGGCGCTGCCCGGCAGGCTCGCGTCAGAGGCCGCGCGGACCCTGGCGCGCGACCACCTGCGCCAGTACCGCGCCGATGCGATGGGCCTTGGCCTGCCCGCGCTCGGCGCCGCACTGGCGCGGGTCGGCCCCGACCCCGCGCGGCTTGCGGCCGCACTGGACCGGCCGGTCGCACTGGTCCTCAGGCGCCTTGCCGTGCTGCCCGACGCGGCCGGCGGCGCCACAACCCCGGAACCGGCCTTTCCGGACGGCGCCGCCTATGTCGCCTGCGACGCCTCGGGCACGCTGACCTTCCGGCGCCCGACGCCCGGCTTTCCCTTTCCCCGCTTTGGTGCCGCCTGCGCGCTCTGGCCGCTTTACGAGGCGCTGGCCCAGCCCTTTACCCCGGTGCGGCGGCTTCTGGCGGCGGCGGGCCGGGGGGCAGGCGGGCGCTATCAGGCCTTTGCCTGGGCCGAACGGGCCTATCCGGCGGGCTTTGACGGCCCGCCGGTCCTGAAGGCGCAGATGCTGATCCTGCCCGCGACCGGCGGGTCGGGCGCGGACCCGGGCGAGGCGCCGCGCATGGTCGGATCGACCTGCCGTGTCTGCGCCGCACCTGCCTGCCCGGCGCGGCGGGAACCTTCGATCCTGGCCTGACCCGGCGCGGCGTGACGATGTTTTGACAGCCGTTCGTCCATCGGGAATAGTCGGGCGGGAACAGTCGGGCGGGAACAGTCCGGGGGCAGGGGGATCAGAATGACGCGCCGCATCCTGCTGATCGAGGACGAGGCGAACATCGCCGAAGCCCTGTCCTTTCTTCTGACGCGCGACGGCTGGACGGTCGCCACCCATGCCGACGGCGCCACGGCGCTGGCGCGGGTTCGGGCCGAACGGCCGGATGCCCTGGTGCTGGACGTGATGCTGCCCGGCCGCTCGGGGTACGAGATCCTCGACGATCTGCGCGCCGACCCGGGCTTTGCGGCGCTGCCGGTGCTGATCCTGACCGCGCGCGGGCAGGAACGCGCCCAGGCCGAGGCGCGCGGGGCGAGCCTGTTCATGACCAAGCCCTTTTCCAATGCCGAGCTTCTGGCCCGCCTTCGCCAGCTGGTCGGGGAAGGCTAGGCGATGCGCCCCGAGGCCCAACGTGCCCGCCCGCTGTTTCTGGCCCGCCGTGCCTACCGGCTGAGGCGGCTGACCGATGCGGCGCGGCTGTTGCCGCTGGCCGGGCTGTTGCTGTTTCTGCTGCCGCTTTTCTGGCGTGACCCGGCGGCCGGTCAGGCCGCGACGGCACCGGGCGCCTTGTTCCTGTTTCTGGCATGGGTGGCGCTGATCCTTGCCACAGCGGTTCTGGCGCGGTTCCTGCGGCGGGCCGAGGCCGCCAATGACCCGCCCGACAATGACCCGCCTGCCGGGGACAATGGCTGATGCTGTCGCTGAACATTCTGGTCGCGGTCTGCCTTGCCTATGTCTCGGTCCTGTTTGCCGTCGCCTTCTGGGCCGAGCGGATGGCCGCGCGCGGGCGCGGCGGCTGGCTGTTCTCGCCGCTGATCTACACCCTGTCGCTGTCGATCTATTGCACCGCCTGGACCTTTTACGGCGCCGTCGGCTATGCCGCCCGCTCGGGGCCCGAGTTTCTGACGATCTACCTTGGTCCGACGCTGGTCTTTACCGGCTGGCTTTGGGTGGTGCGCAAGCTGGTCCGGATCGGGCGGCGCGAACGGGTCACGTCGATCGCCGATCTGATCTCGGCGCGCTATGGCAAGTCGAACCTTCTGGGCGTGCTGGTCACGGTCATCGCAGTCGCCGCCGCGACGCCCTATATCGCGCTGCAGCTTCAGTCGGTCACCCTGTCGGTCGCGATCTTTGCCGCCGGCGCCCCGACCGGCTGGGCGATGCCCGACAGCAGCGCCACCGCGCTTTGGGTCGCGGCGGGGCTCGCGCTGTTCACCATCCTGTTCGGCACCCGCAATCTTGATGCCAACGAACGCCACCACGGCGTCGTCACCGCCATCGCGCTTGAGGCGGTGGTCAAGCTGGTCGCCCTTCTGGCTGTCGGGGCCTTTACCGTCTGGGGCATCGCTGACGGCTGGTCCGACATCTACGCCCGCATCGCCGCCTCGCCCATCGCCGCCTGGCCCGCCGCACCCGGCCGCTGGATCGGCCTGACCTTTGTGTCCGCCGCGGCCATCCTGACCTTGCCGCGAATGTTTCAGGTGCTGGTGGTCGAGAATGTCGACGAAGACCACCTGCTGACCGCCGCCTGGGCCTTTCCGCTGTATCTGCTGCTGATGAGCCTCTTTGTCCTGCCGATCGCCGTTGTCGGCCTGCAGGTGATGCCCGCAGGCGCCAACCCCGACCTGTTCGTTCTGACGCTGCCCCTGCAGTTCGACCGGGGCGATCTGGCGATGCTGGCCTTCCTCGGTGGCTTTTCATCGGCCACGTCGATGGTGATCGTGGCCTCGATCGCGCTTGCGACCATGGTGTCGAACCATGTGGTCGTGCCGCTCTGGCTGATCCTGCGGCCGTCGGGGGCGCGGGACGCGGGCGATGTGCGCAGTCTGGTCTTGCGGTCGCGGCGCCTGTCGATTGCGGCGATCCTTGGCCTCGGGCTTCTTTATTACCGGCTGACGGGCGGCTCGGCGGCGCTGGCGGCCATCGGGCTGATCGCCTTTGTCGGTGTCGCGCAGGTGCTGCCCGCGATGATCGCCGGGCTTTACTGGCGCGGCGCCACCCGGGTCGGGGCGGCACTTGGGCTGACGGCCGGGTTCGCCGTCTGGCTTTACAGCCTGTTCCTGCCCTCGTTCGGCGCCGACGGGCTGATGAGCGCGGGGCTGATGGCCAATGGCCCCTTCGGCCTTGGCTGGCTGAGGCCGCAGGCCCTGTTCGGCACCGCAATGGACCCGCTGCTGCACGCGATCTTCTGGTCCTTGTCGCTGAACACGCTCTGCCTGATCACCGGATCGCTTCTGTCCTTTCCCGGCCCGGTCGACCGGATCCAGGCGCTGGCCTTCGTGCGGGTCTTCGACAGTGGCACGGCAGGCCCCGGCTGGTCGCGTGGCGGGTCGGATGCCGAAGAGCTTCTGATCCTTGCGCAAGGCATCCTTGGCCCGGACGAGGCGCAGGGCTTTTTCCAGGAGGCGGCCCGCCAGCAGGGCAAGGGCGGGCTGTTGCCCGAGGCGACGGCGGGCTTTGTCGAGGCGCTGGAGCGTCGCCTTGCGGGGGCGGTCGGCGCGGCGACGGCCCATGCGATGATCGCCCAGTTCGCGGGCGGGGCGGTCGTTTCGGCCGAGGATCTGATGGCGGTCGCCTCGGACGCCCAGCAGATCATCGAATATTCCGCCGAACTGCAGGCCAAGTCGGCCGAACTGGCCCGCACCGCCGGCGCCCTGTCCGAGGCGAACGCCCGGCTGCGCGATCTTTCGGTGCAAAAGGACACGTTCCTCAGCCAGATCAGCCATGAACTGCGCACGCCCATGACCTCGATCCGGGCCTTTTCCGAGATCCTCGCCGACCCCGCGCTGCCCGCCGACCTTCGCACCCGCTACACCGGCGTGATCCAGGACGAGGCGGTGCGGCTCACGCGGCTTCTTGACGATCTTCTGGACCTTGCCGTTCTTGAAAACCGCAAGGTGCAGCTGACCGTCCGCGCCGCCAACCTTCATGACCTGATCGACCGCGCGGTCGAGACCGCCTCGCACACGCGGCCCGGGCGTCAGCTGGCGATCCGCCGCGAGGCCGCCGAGGAGTTTCTGGCGGTGATCACCGACACCGACCGGCTGGTGCAGGTCTTCATCAACCTGATCGCCAATGCGCGGAAATATTGCGATGCGCCGAACCCGGTGCTGACCATCCGCACAAGGCGCCGGGGCGCGCGGCTGACGATCGACTTTGTCGACAATGGCGCAGGGATCCCCAAGCCGGTGCAGGGGCTGATCTTCGAGAAATTCGCCCGGCTGAACGACACCGCGCGGGCCGGGGGCGCGGGGCTGGGCCTGGCGATCTGCCGCGAGATCATGCTGAACCTTGGCGGGACGATCGCCTATGTGCCCGGGCAAAAGGGCGCGGCCTTCCGGGTGACGCTGCCGGTGCGGCCGGCAACCCCGGTCGAGGTCGCCGTACCCGCGACGTCGTCAACCCTTTCCTAACCCCGATCTGCAAATTCTGGGGGGCGCCGCAGTCCGCTGGCGCCGGAGACCGGGCAGAATGGACCAGACCGACGCGCCCTCGCTGCTGGAACGCAAGATCGCCGCGCACCGGCCGCGCGTGGCTCCGGCGGCCTTTTCGGCGGAAGGGGCCCTTTTCACCGCGCTGGCGCGGGCGGCCGAACGGGCCTGCCAGCTGCCCCTGCGGTTGACCCGGGGCGAGGCGGGCCTGCGCACCGGCACCGAACTGGTCGAGACGCTGCCGGATCATGTGCTGATCGCCCTGCTTGAGGGGCCGAAAGAGACGATGGGGCTGGCGCTGCTTGACCCCGGCATGCTGGCCGCCCTGACCGAGGTGATGACATTGGGGGGGCTGGCCCCGGCGGCGCCCGCGCCCCGCCGCCCGACACGGACCGATGCGGCGATGATGGCGGGACTGATCGACGCGGTGCTGGCCGAGTTTGACGGGCTGATCGCGGCCGAGGATGCGACGGTCTGGGCCGGCGGCTTTCGCTATAGCGCGCATCTGGCCGACCCCCGGCCACTGGGCCTGATGCTGGACGAACCGGCCTACCGGACGCTCAGGCTGACGGTCGGCTTCGGCGGCGGACTGCCGGGGCGTGACGGGGTGCTGACGCTGGTCCTGCCCGCGCGCGGGCGCGGCGCCGCGCCGGTGCGTCCCCCGGGCGAAGAGCCCGCCCCCCTGGCCGCCGCCGATGACCCGGCCTGGCAGGCGACCCTGACCCGCACCGTCGACAGTGTCTCGGCCGAGGTTCACGCGGTTCTGGCGCGCGTCACCCTGTCGCTGGCCGAGGTTCTGGTGATGGAAAGCGGCCATTCGCTGCCCTTGCCCGCACAAGCCCTGTCGATGGTTCAGGTCGAGGGCGAGGAAGGCCAGGTCCTGTGCCTCGCGTCCCTGGGCCAGGGAAACGGTCACCGCGCCCTGCGCCTGTCGGTCGGCGAAGCGCTGGACAGCCTGCCTGTCAGCCCCTCAACCCTGATCGCTGCCCATGACCAGCCCCTGTCGCGCGCCCCGTCCACGGCCGACCGCCACGCTGACCACGACCCGTTGGCGGCTGACCTCGGCACCGACGCAGGCGAGCCCGCCACAACCGCCGAGGCGACGCCCGCGCCACTGGCCCGGACCGCCTGAGGGCGAACCCGGGGGCGGACGATTCGCCCAGGGAAATACGGCGCCCGACGATGATCCCGGCCGCCGCAGCTCATCGCTGGCGCCACAGCGCGCACCCTTTCCCAACCGACCCGCAAACCTATACCCGCCGGATCGTGTGCGACCTTTCGTTGCGAAGGACCGCATCGCCCCCCGAGAGGCCCCCGAGCCGGAACGAAGGGCCCCCACCGGTTCAGTCGGCGGCCGCCCTTGACCCTGCCGTCGCGCGACGGTCCGGTGGCCACCGCGCGGCGCCCCGCCCCCCCCCGGGGGGTGCAGCGCCTGCGCCTCCGGGGGGGGCTGGCGCTGCGCGCCATTTGGGGCAGGTGCTGCCCTCTGTTGCGTGGGGCTGAGATGGTCCCCCCGAAACGTTCCCGCATGGGCGGCGGCGCTTTTTCTCCGGAAGATCGGCTCGTCCCGCCCAGCCCGACACCCGGGAAAGCATGGCGCCGCCCCCGTCGGCAGCGGTAGGGTGCGTGCTCGCACGCACCGCGCCAGAACCCAAAGTGCCGGGAAAGGGACCGCGCGTCTCAGCCGGCAGGGGCAAGTGACCCTGCCGTCCCGCGCCATTTCCACCCGGACCACCCGGTCACCCAAAGCGACCGGGCAGCGCCTGCCCCTCCGGGGGGCTGGCGCTTCGCGCCATCCGGGGCAGGTGCTGCCCTCTGTCAGTGCGTGCTGAATTGGTCCCGGGGAAACGTTCCCGCATGAGCGGGGCCGCTCTTCTACTGGAAGATCAGCCCTCTCCGCTCAACCCGGCGTTCGGGAAGCGTCCCGCACCATCTCAGTCGGCAGGGGCAGGTGACCCTGCCGCCATGCGCCATTCCCACCCGCACCGCCCGGTCGCCCAAAGCGAGCGGGCAGCGCCTGCCCCTGCGGGGGGCTGGCGCTTCGCGCCATCCGGGGCAGGCG